>CAZMVY010000154.1:0-10296 GCA_964569765.1 uncultured Planctomycetales bacterium | reverse complement strand
GCCAGCTCGAACATCTTCGGCCAGTTCAGGGCGGAGCGGGCGCGGCTCATGTCGTCGTCCCACTGGCGGGCCCCGGCGATCCCGCGGGCGATGTCGCCGGCGTGGGCGGCGATCTTGTAGGCGATGCAGCCGGCAACGACATCCTCCGGCTTCGGCAGGCCGCAATGCTCCTTCGGCGTGACGTAGCAGAGCATGGCGGCGCCGGCGCGAGCGGCTTCCGCGGCACCGATCGCGCTGGTGATGTGGTCATAACCGGGGAAGACGTCCGTTACGATCGGGCCGAGCACGTAGAAGGGGGCGTCGTCGCAGAGACGCTGCTGGATCTGCATGTTCCAGGCGACTTCGTTGAGAGGGACATGGCCGGGCCCCTCGACCATGACCTGTACGCCGGCCTCGCGCGCACGAAACACCAGCTCGGCCAGCACGTGCAGTTCGGCGATCTGGGCCGGGTCGCCGGCATCGGCGAGACACCCGGGGCGGACGCCGTCGCCCAGCGAGTAGGCGACATCGTACTCGCGCATAATCGCGGAGATTTCGTCGAAGAGCTCGTACATCGGGTTCTGCCGGTTGTGGTGGATCATCCACCTGGCCAGGAGCGAGCCGCCGCGCGAGACGAGCCCGGTGGTCCGCCGACCGATCAGCGACAGGTGCTCCCGGAGGATGCCGGCGTGGATCGTGAAGAAATCGACACCCTGCTGCGCCTGGCGCTCGACCTCCTTCAGGATCATGTCGTATGTGAGATTCTCGACGGAGCGTCCCACGATCATGGAATAGATCGGGACGGTGCCGATGGGGACGGTGCTGTGGTCGATGATCGCCTGGCGGCAGCCGACGAGATCGCCGCCGGTCGAGAGGTCCATGGCCGTATCCGCCCCGTAACGCTGGGCGAGGCGGAGCTTCTCGACTTCGGTCTGCGTATCGCTTGCGACGGGCGAGGCGCCGAGATTCGCGTTGATTTTTGTGGTGATCAGCCGGCCGATGCCCACGGGGTCCAGTCGCTTCGGCGCGCACTGGCCTTTCAGCACTTCGGGGTCGTCGATCGCCAGGCGGCGCTGGGCGACACTCTGGTTAACCCACAGAGCCGCATCGGGCCTGTGGCCGGGGTGGCCGGCGGGGGCGTCAGGGTGGCACACATCGACGACGGCGCAGGCCGTGCCGTTGTGGCGGAGCGTTCGCGTCCGTGGGGCCTGCCCGCCGCTGCCCGCCAGGTGCCGGATGTTCGCCGGGATGATCAGTCGGCCCCTGGCGACCTCGTCGCGGATGAACTCAGGTGTGACATTCTCGCGTCGGGCGACTCGGACCATCTCCGGCGTGATAATGCCCTTGCGGGCCCGTTCGTATTGGGTCATGTGGATCATGTCGCTTCCCTGCGCAGCCGTAGCCCGTACGGCGGGCCCAGGCGCTGATCAGGTTCCAAGGGTCGCTCGGCCGTTCGTGCCGATCCTCTCAGGCTGCCCGCGTGGCGGCCACCCCTAGCGAAAGACACGGCTATTGTAGCCCGCGGCATCGCGCGGTCAAACACTATGGCTGGGAGGCGGCTGCGTCCGCAGGGAGCCTGATCCTGCAAGGGGTCTCCGCGAGGAAGGTCTTGCCGGTCAGGTAGTCGGTGAACTGCACCCGGATGGTGAGGTCGCGATGCTCCGGGGGCTTGCGGTCTGGCGGGGGCCACGGGCATTTCACGGTGAAGTGGTTCGTCCAGAGCCGCCCGCGCCAGGCCTGGCGGGTGTGGTCCACGTCCAGCTCGCAATGCGCCCCGAGGTGTCGCTCCGGCGGGTTCGCCAGGTCAAAAACGTCCATGACGATCGCGCCGGCCGCCTTGATCACGTCGCCGTCCGCGTCGATCGGCCGCACATACGCGACAACGCCCGCATCGCCGGCCCGGCCGGGCTCCTCGTATCCGCCGGAGAGCTTGTCCAGCTCGATTTTCACGGGCACCTCGAGCTTGGCCATGCGGTCGGGCGCGATTCGCTGAAGCGTGATGATCTGCTGCTTCTGGTCGTCGATCTGCTTCTGGAGCGTGATGATGCGCTCTTCGAGCTCGACGACGCGCGCTTTTTGTGAATCGACCTGTTTCTGAAGCCGGTACATCTGATCGCCCGGCGACTGGCAGCCGAACGTGGCAAGCAGAACGGAAAACCCGAGAACGGAACACGCAGAGAACCCCCCGCAGGAGAGGCCGCCTCCGGGGTTCCGGCTTTCCCGCATTCTCGTCTGTCCGCGTCGTATCATTCCTCTTCCGCCGTCGGCCGCTTCGGGGGCATCTCAGGCGCCCGCTCCAGGATCTTGTCCACAAGGCCGTATTCGAGCGATTCCGTCGCGTCGAGCCACTTGTTGCGGTCGCAGTCCTTTTCGATCTGTTCCAGAGCGCGGCCGGTATGTCTGGCCAGGATCTCGTACAACCGCTTGCGAAGGCGGATGATCTCGGCCGCCTCGATGCTCAGGTCCGTCGCCGGGCCCTCCAGCACGCCGCCGATCAGCGGCTGGTGCAGCAGCAGGCGTGCGTTCGGCAGGGCGTATCGCTTGCCCTTCGTTCCGCCGCACATGAGCACCGCACCCATGCTTGCCGCCAGCCCGACGCAATACGTGGCGACCTCGCACCGGAGGAATTGCATCGTGTCGTACACGGCCAGGCCGGCGGAGACCGATCCGCCCGGCGAGTTGATGTAGAAGTGAATCGGCGCCGTGCTGTCTTCGTTCGAGAGAAACAGCATCTGGGCGATGATCACGTTGGCGGTTTCGTCCTCGATCGGCCCGCCGAGAAACACGATACGGTCCTTCAGCAGACGCGAGTAGATGTCATAGGCGCGTTCGCCGCGGCCCGTCTTTTCGATCACGATCGGAACCAGATGTTGGCCGTAAGCCATCCGAAAACCCTCTCACTGGGGTCCGCCATGCGGACCGTTCATCGTTGTCCGTGGGGCTCCGCACGGCGGGGCCCGTGGCCGATCGGGGTCCGCGCGGCGGACCTTACGATTTCGCACCCTTCTTCTTCGGTTCCTGGCCGAGGATTTCGTCCACGATGCCGTACGCCTTCGCCTCGGCCGCGCTCATGTACCGGTCGCGCTCCGTCTCGGCCTCGATTCTTTCGATGGGTTGGCCCGTGTGTTTGCACAGGATTTCGTTGAGCAGCTTCTTGTCCTTGAGGACCTCTTCCGCCTGGATGCGGATGTCCTCGGCCTGCCCGCTGATCCCGCCGTACGGCTGATGAAGCATGATTTTGACGTTCGGCAGGGCGAAGCGCTTGCCCTTCGTCCCCGCCGCCAGCACAAGGGCCGCGCCGCTGGCGGCCTGGCCGATGCAGTAGGTCGCCACCTCGCACCCGAGGAATTGCATCGTGTCGTAGATCGCCAGGGTCTGGTCCACCAGGCCGCCCGGCGAGTTGATGTAGAGGTTGATGTCCTGGTCCTTGCGAATGGACTGGAGGTACAGCAGCCGCATGATCACGATGCTGGCCGTCCGCTCCGAGATCGGCCCGGCCAGGAAGATGATCCGGTTTTCCAGGAGCATGTCCTCGATCGACATCTCCCGGTAACGCTGGTACTGCGGGTACTGCTGATTGTACGTGTTCAACGGGAACGGAAGTTCGTGCATCGACAGCCTTCCTGTATCAGGTTTCGTCTTTGAACTCGCCCGTCGGGCTTGCCGCCTTCGTGGGGGGTCTCGACTCGTCCGCGCCCGGCTCCGTTTCGGTGATCTTTGCCTCTTCGAGCAGGCGATCCACGATCTTCTCGTCGCGGAGTTGGATGAAGAGCGACTCGATCCCGTCGTTCTTGATCAGTTCGTCCCGCACGCGGTCGAAACGCCGGTTCTGCTGCCGGGCAATCAGGGCGATCTGGCCGTTGACCTCGTCCTCGGTCACCTCCGGTTTGAGCTGATCGGCGATCTTCTCCATGATCAGCGAGAGCTTCAGCTCCTGCGCCGCTTCGTTCCGGGCCGTGGTCCGCAGCTCATCCACATGCTTGGCCACCTCCGATTCCGGCATGCCCTGGCGATACAGTTCCAGCATCCGCCGGACGACGACCCGGTTCGCCTGCCGTTGCGAGAGTCGCTCGGGCAGATCGAATCTGGCGTTCTCCAGCAGGTACTTGTACACCTGGTTTCGCATCCCGCGGCGGATCACGTCGGCGAGGCGGGCCTCCAGTTCGGACCGGATGTAGGCGCGGAATTCCTCCGGACTGTCGAAGCCCACCGACTTGAGCATCTCCGCCGTCAGCTCAGGCAGCTTCAGCCGCCGGATCTCCTTGATCGTCAGCTCGAACTCCGCCGTCTTGCCGCGAAGCTCGGCCCTCTCGTTGTCGTCCGGGATCGTGCCGCTGATCCTGCGGACGTCGCCTACCTTCGCGCCGCCAAGCAGCTCGCCGAGGTTCTCGAACGCGATGCCCTCGATGGCCTGCGGTCGGGCCGCCAGAGTTGCGGAATCCTGCACCTTGACGACCTGCCCGTCGACGCTCATCTTCATGGCCACAACGACGATGTCGTCCGTCTGTACCGCGCCGTCGCCGAGGGTCTGCCACTCGGCACGGGTTCGCCGGAACCGATCGACCTGTTGCTCCACGTCCTGATCGGTGATGGCAACCTTCGGCCGCCGAATCGGTATGCCCTTGAGCTCCGGCAACTCGAACTCGGGCTGCACCTCCACTTCGCACGCGAAGGTCAGATTCCCCGACTCCGGAAGGTCGATGTTTTCGAATGCCTCACGGACGCTCATCAGTTGCTCGCCGGATATACCCGTTTCGGCGTCTTCGGTCTTGGAGGGATTCTTCGGGCGGCACCAGATCAGAGGATCCCCCAGCACCTTAAGGTTTACCTTCTCGATCGCGGCGAGGTAGCCGTTGCCGAGCAGGTCCGAGGTGATCGTCTCGCTCACCTCCGAGCCGAAGCGCTTCTCGATCAGCCGCCGCGGGGCACGACCCTTCCGGAACCCCGGCACGATCGCCTCGCGCGACAACTCCTTGTACTGCTTCTCAAGCCGCTCGTCGATCGCTTCGCGCGGAATCGTGATCGTCACCTTCTTCCGCAGGGCGCCGAGGTCTTCCACCGTGGCTTCCACGCGCTCCTTGAGTTTCTCAAATGCGGCCGTCTCTTCGCTTACTTCCTCGATGGCCTCCTCGGCCGGCGAGTCGACCGGCTGCTCTTCCTGATTCACTGGCGATTCGTCATCTGGCATTTCTTTGGTCCGTTGTTCCGTGGTTCCGTTCGTCCCTCATTCCGTCGTACAGGCGGTTGCCGACTTCGATCCGTCGACCCGTCCCATCGCAGCTTGTCCGTTCGTTTCCGTAGCCCGGCGGGCTTCCGCGGCCCCCCGCGGACCGCCGTCCCGACCGGCGTGGTATGCGGGTTTCTCACCAGTCGCTCGTCGCTGGTCCGAGCTCGTCGTCCGCGCCTTGAAACACAAAAAGCCAATCGCGCAAACACGGCCAGACGTTTCCGCGGCCGGGGCCCGTCGCACCGACGGGTGCTTGCGCAATTGGCCTTTTCGGTCGATCGCAGCCAACGCCTGGCCATCGGCCGGTACCCTGCGATCGGCACCTGATTTCACAGCGGGTGATCGGGTTCGAACCGACGACAACGACGTTGGCAACGTCGTGCTCTACCAACTGAGCTACACCCGCAACTGCACACTAATATATCGCCAACCCGCCTATGTTCAAGTCCCCTTTTCGCTAAATCTGGCATCGGCAGAGACCGTGAGAAGCTGAAATCTGGATGCGCTGTCGGCTATCCGTCACCCCGTCCCGGCACCAGCCGTTGCCGCCGGGGGCTGGCCTCCCAACTGGGCGGTTGCACGCGACCCGACCAACCACACCCCCCCAAGGATCAGCGCCACTCCGAGCCATTGGACCGGGCTGAGCCTCTCCTGTAGCCGCCAACCGGCAACTACGACGATGATGGCAAAGCCCAGCGTTACCATGATCGGATAGGCGACACTGATCGGAAGTCCTTTCAGAGCAAAGGTATACAGCACAACGTTTGCCCCGAACAGGCCCAGTCCAAGCAGCAGCAGCCAGTTGGACGCCAAGGCGGCTGCCACCGCCCCAGCGCCCTGCCCCAGCGACACCCCCGAGGCCTTATACCGCTCCATGCCGAACTTCATCATCAGGTTTGCGGTCGCATTCATTACCAGCGCCGCGCCAAGGGCCATCCAGTATGCGTGTTTCATTCGCATTCTCCGCCAACGACGTCCGGCCGACATCGTAGGCGGCGCCCCCGGCGAACACAAGGCGGGCCTGGTAGTTCCCGCCTCGGGGCAGCGGTGCTGCCGGCGGAAGGGCGGCCAGCCGACAACGGTGCTCTCGATGCCTGCCACCAAGCGCGTATAATAGCGGCGTCAAGTCACGGGCAAGCAGCCTACGGAGGTTGATCATGGCCGAACAACTCATTGGCAAAGTGACCCACTACTTCGGCAAACCGAAGGTCGCTGCCATCGAGATCACCGAGGGGCAGCTCAACGTCGGCGACACGATTCGTATCGTCGGGGTGCACGACGACTACACCCATCGGGTGGATTCGATGCAGATCGAGCACGTCGCCGTGCAGACGGCCAAGGCAGGCGACAAGGTGGGCATCGTGTTCCCGGAGCACGTGCACGAGCACGACAAGGTCTACCGCGTCACGCCGGACTGACGGCATATCCGCGCGTGTTTCCGCCGCGTACCATGCGCACGGCGGGCGATGTACATGTGCCCGCGGCGCGGGCAGCCCGCTTGGGCGGATCGTTTTCAGCCGGAGCAAACAGGCCACGGGAATGGGAGGGGTGTAGCATCTTCCGGGAGACGGCTGCATCCTCCGCGGGCGTCGGCGGGATGGACGGTTTCATCGGCGTCTTGCACTTATCCGGATGCGTCGTACTCTCTTGCGGGCGTGGCACGCCCGGCGCCTGCCTGGCCGTGTCAACGGGCGGGGAGTCGGAGCGAACGAGGTAGAGCATGATCGGATTGATGGGAGTTGCCGGATCGGGAGGTCTGTTCTTCGCTCTGGTCATGGGGACGGCAACAATGGCGGCGGATGGCCGTGGCGATGGGCAGGCCCGCGGATCGGGGGACGCGGCCGGCGGCGTTCAGACGGTGTGGCTTTCGTCGCTTGATCTGAGCAAGGCTACGCAGGGCTGGGGCAAGCCTCAGGCCGACAAAAACGTTCGGGGCACCGGGCCGATTTCCATCGGGGGACGGAAGTTCGATCGCGGCTTCGGCACCCACGCGCCGGGCGCCCTGCATGTCGATTTAAAGGGTTCTTGTGCGCGATTCATCGCCTTTGTCGGCGTCGACGACGACGTGAAGGGCAACCCGGCTGCGAGTGTCACGTTCGAAGTGATCGGCGACGGGAAGTCGCTGTTCCGCAGCGGCGTGATGAAGGCCGCGCAGCCGGCCAGGGAAGTGGCCCTTGACGTGCGGGGGATCCGGACGCTCAGCCTCCTCGTCGGCGCGGCGACGGACGGGATCAGCTTCGACAATGCCGACTGGGCGGATGCGAGGTTTGAGGTGATCGGAGAGCGCCCGGAAACCATCGAAGCTCCGCCCGAGGAGGCGGTCATCCTCACGCCAAAGCCGCTGCGGACTCCGCGGATCAACGGGCCGAAGGTTTACGGGGTACGGCCCGGTTCGCCGATGCTCTTCACCATCCCGGCCACAGGCGATCGGCCGATGGAGTTTTCGGCGGACGATCTGCCGGCAAGCCTCTTGCTCGACCCGGCGAGCGGGCGGATCAGCGGTTCGATCCGGAAGAAGGGCGAGTATGTCGTTACGCTTCGCGCGAGGAACGCGCGGGGCACGGCAGAACGCGCGTTCCGCATCGTCGTTGGCGATCAACTCGCCCTGACACCGCCGATGGGCTGGAACAGTTGGTATACGCACTTCCTCGGCGTGAGCGACAAGATCATGCGCGAGGCCGCCGACGCGATGGTCAGCTCCGGCATGATCAACCACGGCTACGCCTATGTGAATATCGACGACGGCTGGGAGGTCAAGCCGGGAGCGAGCGATCCGGATTTCGCCGGCGAGGTCCGGGATGCCGACGGGAATATCAGACCGAACCGCAAGTTTCCCGATATGAAGGCCCTGACGGATTACATTCACAGCAAGGGTCTCAAGGCCGGCCTCTACAGCTCCCCCGGTCCGCTGACCTGCGGCCGATGTGCCGGCAGCTATAAGCACGAGGAGCAGGACGCACGCCAGTATGCGGCCTGGGGCTTCGACTTCCTGAAATACGACTGGTGCACATACGGCAAGATCGCCAGGGACAAGAGCCTGCCCGAACTGAAGAAACCGTACGAACAGATGAACGCGGCGCTTCGCAAGCTCGACCGCGATTTCGTTTACAATCTCTGCCAGTACGGCATGGGCGAGGTCTGGAAGTGGGGCGCGGAGGTCGGCGGCCATTGCTGGCGGACGGCGGGCGATCTCGGTGCAGCCGCCAGCCTCTGGGACAACGTGGACCGTATCGGCTTCTCGCAAAACGGTCTCGAGAAGTACGCCGGCCCCGGACATTGGAACGATCCGGATTACCTGCTCATCGGCCATATCGGCTGGAAGGGGGCCATTCGCCCGACGCCGTTAACGCCGAATGAGCAGTACACGCATGTGTCGCTCTGGTGCCTGCTGGCGTCGCCCCTGATCTTCAGCGGCGACATGACGAGGCTCGACGAGTTCACGCTGAGCCTCCTGACCAACGATGAGGTGATCGAGGTCGACCAGGATCCCCTGGGCAGGCAGGCGGCGCGGGTTTCGCAGATTGAGGATGCGGAGGTCTGGGCCAAGGACATGGAGGACGGCTCAAAGGCCGTCGGCCTTTTTAACCGCGGCGAGGTCGAACAGAAGGTCGTGGCGCGGTGGTCCGACCTGGGCCTGACGGGCAGACGGGTCGTGCGGGATCTGTGGCGTCAAAAGGATCTCGGTAGGTTCGAGGATCGTTTCGAGGCAAGCGTCCCGCGTCACGGCGTGGTGCTGGTTCGTATGCGGGCAGACTAAGACGTGGCAATACGGAGTGCGGTCTCTCTGGGACCGCCGGCGGCCGCCGGCCGCCCACACTCCAGCGCGGGGCACAAGGTACCGCGCACAAGCAGGAGCATCCGGATGCAGCCGAAGGAGACCGGCAGAATCCATCTTCTCCCCGCCAAGGCGGCACCGATCGTATGCATCATTCGGCGGAAGCCGAGCAAGTGCTTTCACCTGATCAGGTGGAACACGTCTACCGACCGGTTCGAGCACGGGACCTGGTTCCGCGGCAAAGTATACGCGATGCGATGCGATGTTTCGTTCGACGGCCAATGGATCGTCTACCTGGTCATGGGGCCGGGCGGCAACTCCTGGAGCGGAATCTGCAAGGTGCCTTTTCTCACACCCACGCACGAGGCGCCCGGCAACGGGACGGCGTTCGGCGGCGGCTACTGGGCCAGACGGGACCTCCTCCTGCTGAACGGTTGGCGGCCGAAGGTGCGGCCCCGCGGCCTTCCCTTTCAGACAACGCCCTATACGGCGCGCAACGACGATGACGAGGGTGTTCTCTATCCCAGGCTCGAGCGGGATGGCTGGAGGCGGGCGGGCCCGTTCGGCCAGGAACGCAAGATCGAGGGCTCGAAGAAGAATCTGGTGGCGTGCGACAATGACGCCGGCTGGTTCTGGAAGCCGACGCCCGCGCATCCGACCCTGCGCGCGTTCTATCGGGGCTATCTGGCTCACGGCCGGACGTTCGAGTTCGCGCTCGATGAATACCCGGGCCTCCTTGGGCCGGACGTCGAGTGGGCGACTTGGGACAGCCAGGGGCAACTCATCACCACGCGCGGCGGCGCCGTCGCCCGATATGACCTCGACGCCCTGGCGCGTGGAAAACCGTCGTTCGAAGAATCCTTCGAGGATCTCGCCCCGCCCGGCAAACCGAAATAGGGACGGGCCTCCCGGACGCCGGCTCGATTGCTGCGGTGCCTGACGCAGGATGCGCTACGGTCGAAACCCGGGGGCCGTGGTTTGCTGCATCATGGGTTGCTGCCGCCATCGGGATCGTCCAGCCGTTCGCCCGCCATGATGCGCGTATGCCGACGCGGCGCTCCCGTTCCATTTGAAGCGGGCGCGCCGCCGGCTACTTTGCCCGGCCCGCCCATTTCTTCCAGAGTTCCGGCTCCGCGAGCATCTTGACATAGATCCCGCCGATCACCGACCGTGCCTGGAACCCCACCTGCTTCGCGTCGTGCGTCCAGTACCAGTCGGTGAACGGCACGCGGCTGGGCGTTTCGTTGGCGAATCGGTACAGCGGCCCGATGAAAGCCTCGAAGTCCGGCCTGGACTCCGCCAGCGTCGCCGTCCA
>CAZMVY010000153.1:922-12002 GCA_964569765.1 uncultured Planctomycetales bacterium | reverse complement strand
ATCCGCCCCCCCCGAGAACGGGGGGGGAATCCCTCCCACGCCGCCACGAGCCAGAACAGGCCAGTGTTTCAATCCGCCCCCCCCGAGAACGGGGGGGGAATCCGCTCGTTTGCAACCTGTGGTTGCTGCCGGCTTTGCGCGATACTTTCCGCGGACCGACCGGCGCCTCGGAGGAAAGCGGCTCTACACCCGACGAACAGAATGTTGTAGCTCCTTGTCATGGAATGGGTTGCGAGTTTCCGCGAACCTCCTCGGGGTTTGATGCGCGCTTGGCATCCGCGATTGCCGGCAGGCCCCTCGCGGCACTCAGCATCTGTACGAACGGCCACCGGGGCATCGCCCCTCAGGCAATCAGAGGTCCCTCCATATCGGGTACGGTCCCGACGCCGTACTGCTCCGTTCGCTGCCGCGTCAGCTCGTCCAGCAGATACAAGCGCAGATTATCCGCCCGTGCGTCAATCTCGTCAAGCAATCGTTTGCGCAGGACAACAAGCTCCCTGTCGCCGACGAGGCACTCAAAAACACTCTTCTGCACCCGGTGGCCGTAGTCCTGGCAGGTCTGCGCCACGCGTCGCAGTCGGCGCCGGCCTTCCGGCGTTTCCGTGTTCACATCATATGCGACCAGTACCAGCATGGTTTGTTCCTGTCTCGGCTGATGGCGAGCGAGGGTCTACTTCAGTACCAGCGCCGGATAGGCATCAAATTCCGCACGGATCGCACGCGCCAGGAGCATCGCCTGCAGAAACGGCAGGCGCCCGAAAGGGACGCTGACGTCCAGCAGAGGGTGCCGGACCTGCTCCTGTTTGCGTTGCTGATACGCCGCAATCACCTTTTTCCGGGCTGGTTCGGTCAGGAGGACTGCGCCGCCGGTGCGTTCTTCGAAGTCGCCGGGCACGACCTGGCGTCGATTGATCATCGCCAGGACGAGGCGATCTGCGACCAGGGGACGAAATTCTTCCATGAGGTCCAGCGCGAGGCCGGGCCGCCCGGGTCGGTCGGTGTGCAGAAAGCCGACGTTCGGGTCGAGGCCGGCGGCCGTCAATGCCGCGGTACAGTCGTGCAGGAGCATGGAATACGCGAAGCTCAGCAATGCGTTGACGCGATCGAGCGGCGGTCGGCGGGTGCGGCCGTTCATCTGAAAGTCGTCTCGCTGCTGGCGGATCATGGCGTTGAAGGCGTCGAAGTAGGCGGCGGCCGCCGAGCCTTCATGCCCCCGGACCGAGTCGAGGGATGCCGCGCCGGCAACGGACGCGAGGGCCATCGCAAGGGAGGCGGCGGCGTTTTCGAGGGCGGTGCGGTCGCGTTCGTCCTCGGTTTCCCGGGCAGAGCGCTGCAGGAGGGCGCGGGCGTTGTGGATTTTCCCGGCGATGGAGGCGCGGGCGATGGCAAGGCAGGTCTCCGGCCGGTCGGCACAGCGGAATTGTTCCCGGCGCAGGAGGACGTTGCCGGACTGGGGCGCATCCACACGGGCGAGCAGCCGGCCGGTTTCGGAAAGGAAGGTGACGGCGATTCCGGCGTCGGCGCACTTGCGCAGGGCACCCGGGCTGACCATCACATTGCCGAAGAGGGCAACGGATTCGAGGTGATGGATGGGCACGGCGAGGCGTGTCTGCTGTTGGATTTCGACCTTGAGGACTTCATGATCGACATGGAGGTAGGCCCCCTGGGTCGTCACGTAGAGGGTGTTGCGGATGATTTCGGGCATCGTCAGGCTCCGGTATCAAACAGGGCTGCGAGGTGATGACGGATTCGAGCAAGGGCGTCGTCCGCTTCGGGCAGGCAGTGGCGGCGCAGGGAGCAGCCGTCGCACTGCGGGCGGATGCCGGCGGGCGGCGGGCGGCTTGTCCGCGCCAGGCGATGAAGTTCCGAGGCGGCCCGCCGGACGGTCCGGCGGAGCGATTCGGTGAATACGACATCGCGCCGGCGCCGGCTCGCCACTTGAAAGACGGCCCCGGCGGGCACGGCGACGCCGAGCATTTCCTCGAGGCACATGGCCTGGGCGCATACCTGGACGTCGTCGTTGTCCCACTGGCGCTTGGGGCCATGTTTGTATTCGATCGGGAGGGGGACCTCTCTGGCAGGACCGGGGCTTTCGGATTCGGCGGGGCGGAACTCGACGACGTCGGCCCTGCCGACGATCCCGAGCGAGCGGCTGAGCAGCGGAAGCGCCCGCTCGATCCTCACACCCGGCCGGTGCTCGACGGCCGGCTCGTCGGCGCGGTCGTGCTCGAACTTGCCGAGGAGGGTAAAGGCGTTGTCCTCGTCCAGCCCGGCGATGAAGTGGAGCCAGCATCGGCGAGGGCAGTAGAGCAGGTCGTTCAGGGCCGAGAGGGGGAGGAGGTCCTCCCCCTCCGGGTCCTGACTGAGGTCGGAATGGTTCATGATCGGATCTCTATGGAGTTGTCAAAGAGCCGGTGTGTTCCTCCGGGCGTTAGGCGACTCCAGGCGGAACCAGCTTATCGAGGTCTTCCGGCAGCTCGTAGAGGCCGATGCCCTGGGCAAGCCCCTGGCGTTCAATCGTGACCTGGTAGTCGGCATACTGCCGCGGGGCCCGGTCGGGGCCGAGAGCGGGGACGCGGACGCAGTCGAAAAGCTGGTGCGCAGGCGCGTCCCCGAGGGGGCTGTCGTGCTCAAAGACGACGACCTTGCGCATTGCCATGAGACCACGCGAGGCGGAGCGGTCGAGGTCGAACATGCGGATCATTGCGTCGAAGAACAACCGCAGGTCGGCGTACGTGAAGCCAGTGTCCTTCGCCAGGAGCGGGTTGATAAAACCATGTCCCCGATAGAGGGCGTACGGGAGGGTGTTCTTGCGACCCATGGTGCCCGTGATATACCCGTCGGCCTTCGCCTGTTTCTCGGCCTCTTCGTCGGTGGTCACGGATTTCCGGGTGATCGAGACCTCCATCGGGACGATCGGGTCGATGGAGCGGGAGAAGGTGATCTGCGCGGGGCCGCGGACCTGTCCACAGTTGACCCCCGTTGTCATTACGGCCCCAAAGGCACGAATGTCGAAGAAGTGCGCGCACATCCAGGCACGGGCCTTGGCCGTATTGTCGGCCCTGTTTTTCTGGGATTTGCCGTCGCCCTCGTCGAGCTTTCCGTCCTTCTTGAGGGCGTCGTGCGCCTGCTGATGGAGGCGATTCAGGATTCGCTTTTCGTACACGGCGTCCTGCGTCTGGAAGTAAAGGTCGTATCCGGGTCTGTCGCCGGCAAGGGCGGCAACGGCGTTTCGAATCTTTCGTTTGATGCAGACGTCCGTGACGAGGCCCTGCAGCGTCTGGGGGTCGATGCGCGGCAGATTCCCGGCATCGGGATCGCCATTGGGATTGCCATCGGTGACATCAAAAAGGAAGACGAAGTCGTAGCGACGGTCGACGATGGACGAGGGGTTCTTGGAATCCGTTTTCATTTCTGTTTCTCCTGTGAATCGAGTATTCCGAACTTACGCACTTGCGTTTGGTTCCGCGCCCTTCCGTTCCGCGGAGGCGGCGCGGTAAGCCGCCCGCTGATGGTAGAAGCCGAGCGCGAAGCGGCCCTGTTCGTGCAGGGACAGTATTGCCGGGAAATCGGGATCCTGTTCCGGTGTGCGCCGGAAAGGGGCCAGCCGCTCTTCGAGTTCCTGTTCGAGGTTGAACGCGAAGCCGGGGTTCTCGTCCCGCACCTTTCGGATGTGGTGGCGGTTCAACCGCAGAAGCACGGGCAGGACGGACCGCGGTGCGGTGGACGCGGAGCCGAAGTAGCGCTCCAGGATCTGGGCGCTGGTTCCATAGTCGCGCGGGCTTTGACACCTCGCCAGGAACGCCAACAGCCGGCCACAGGCGTATCCCTCGGATTTCGCAGCGGCGGCAGGGTCCAGTCGTTCGCTCATATACAAACCTCCTTCTTTGGTGTTTCGGTTGAGAACCAGCTTGATCAGCCCCATTCGGGCGGGGGCGAATGCCCGCTGTCCGGACTCGGCGCGGATGCGCCGGAGACATGCGGCCAGGACATGGACCGGGACAGGCGCGCCCTTCAAGGCCGCCGACATGAGCGCCGCCGGCAGATCGGGCGGCATGTCTTTCGTGTCGCGCAGAGTAGCGCCGGCGAGCATCCAAAGGGGGAAGGCGGCAGTCGGCTCGCCGCTCGTCTCGTCGACGATGCGCAAGTCGCGGAACCAGTGTCCGAGATTTCCCCGGACTTCCGGCACGGGCGCTTCGAGATAGTCCCGGACAACGGCGCGGGCGGCATTGCCGGACAGGCACAGACAGTAGAAATCCTGCGGGTCGGTGGAACCGAACAGCCGGCCCCTGGCGGCCGATTCGATCAGGCGGGCCACCTGTTCGGGCTCGGGCTGGTCGAGTTGCATCAGGTCGGCGAAATCGACCTTGTCCCGCGTCCAGAAGAGGAACAGTACCGTTCCGAGCCGGAGGC
Source organism: uncultured Planctomycetales bacterium (assembly GCA_964569765.1). GTDB lineage: Bacteria > Planctomycetota > Phycisphaerae > UBA1845 > PWPN01 > CAZMVY01. Next base: position 7,589 of record CAZMVY010000153.1, on the reverse strand, counting down.
TTGTCCTGGGGCGTCCGGGCAGTTTGTCGGCGGCGAGAGCATTGAGCGCCCGCGTGTAACCGTCCGCAGCGCGGTAGCCGATCCCGGCGTTGACGGCCCTGTCGAGACCGTAGCTCTCGAAAGCCGCCTTATCGTAGGAGACGAGACTGACTCCGGAGGCCATGCCGCCGGGGATATTGGCAATCTTGGTCTGATGGCTCGTCGGAATCGGACCGAACTCGCCGGTGATCTGGCAGAGGCCTTGGGGACCGGCGGCCTCGCGGCCGGACGCCGTCTGTTCGAAGAATTGGCGGTACCAGGATCGGACGGCGTCTCGCTCAACGATCGTGGCGCCGCCGTCGGGGTGCCAGGCAAACGTACAACGATCGCCCGGGGCGGGTCTTTCCGCTTCGATGTCCCGTCTGATGCGATTGGCCAGCGCCGCGTCCTCCGTCAGGGCCCTGCCGAACGCCCGGACGGCGAGCAGGGCGGGATCCCGGGTTTTCTCGGCTGCCTCATCGATCTGCCGCCAGAACGTCGCGCGGCTCCTGGCGCTCTTCGCCTCGTCATCCAGCGGCAGTACCCGAGCGAGGGTATCCACGAAGTATCGTGCGAAGCCGGCCGTGGCCGTATTGCCGTGGGCCTTCGGTGCGTCGATTTCCATGCCTTTGTCAGGTCGGGTTCTGGGCGGGGCGTTTTTCCTCCCTCCGGGCACGGGCACGGTCCCCCGGCGCTGCTCGATGCCGAGGTACTGTCCATCGGGGCCGAGATTGATGATGAACGGAACGTGCAACCGCTCGAAGGCGGGATCATCAAGCAGTCGCTCGCGCTCGGCGAGTTCGTGCAGTCGCTTCAGGATCATGACGCGGCCCTCCGATCGGCTTCGTTCCAGCCGAGCACTGTGATGGGCGGCTCGCCGTCGGGGCCGGGGTCGCGGGTGTCGCAGTGGAGGACGCCTCGCGTGATTCGTGCGTGGAAAAAGCCTGGCACGTTGCGGCCATCGGCGCCGAAGCGGATGTCGTAGAGCATCAGGCCGAGATCTTCCGACCAGTCCACGGCTCGCTCGGTGCCGTCCGGTGTGGCAAAGTGGGCGGCGAATTCCCGGCAGCCGAGGTAGGGCCTGTGAAAGCACTGACCCTTGCCGACGCGCCGCTGGAACATGGCGACGTACTTCGCCACCGTGTCGGGTCCGGCGGGCTCGTCTCCCCGGGTCTGGCGGTTTCCAGTGGGGTCCGCCTTTTCGGTGAGTATCGGCGTCGCCTGGATCAGATAGGCGGCGTCGCGCAGGGCCAGCGTGTTGCGTTGCGTGCGAGTCTGACCGCCGGCCCCCTCTCGGCCCGCTGAATCGACGAGGCATGGTTCGAAGGTGGCGGGGGCGGCCATCCATCCGGAGATGGTTCGAGGCGCGATTTTGGTCTGGATCTCGTTGCGCCGGATGCTGACGAACTGGTACGGGGGCATGGCCGCGCGATCCGGCAACCACCAGGGCTGCAGCACCGTGATGCGGCGGATATGCCAGTACATCTGCGGCCTGAAGAGAATCGCGTCGAGGACGCCCCGCGCTGCCGACGGGGTCATCACGGGATACGACAGGCGTTCCACCTTTAATTCGGGGCGGGTAAAACAGGCGTAGTCGCCCCAGACCTTGACGGAAACGGACGGCGGATCGTTCATTTGATGCTCCTTCGTCAAATGGGCGGCAACGGGATGTTGCCGTCGAGAACCAAACCTGACACGGGGTCGTATTGACCCCACCACACAAGGATACCGCTGGGCTCGGGCGTGAGGAGCCCTCCTGCCCGGCGGATTTCGTGTTCGCGAAGGTTGACCTGGAAGCGTCCCAGTTTCCGATAGAGCGCGCGGGTCTTGCGGGTGCGAAGATCGCTCAGGATGGCGGCGACCTGTTCACGGACCGGTTCCCATGTTGCGATCACAACGGGCAGGGTTGCTTCGTCCGCGCCGATCAGCCGGTACTTCTGCGCCGCTGCGGGAAATCGGTAGTTTTCGCGGTCTTCGCGGATGTGATGCTTGTCGAGCTCACCGCTGCGGTACAGAAACCGGAAGTACTCTTCGATGTCCTCCGGTCGGCCGATGTCCGGTTCGCGCCCCATCGCAAGGAAGCACTGCTCGAGTTTGCTGATGCCGAGTTTGTACCAGGGATCGGACGGCGTCTTGCCATCGCGGCTGCGAAAGACCGTGACCTCGCCGCCCGGGTTGTCGCGGTCGTCGTTCAGCAGGCCCTCCCGGTTACAGCGGCCTGCCGCCTGGATGATCGCCTCGAGTGGGGCCACCTCGCGCAGGACGCATGGAAAGTCCACATCGACGCCCGCTTCAATCACCTGGGTTGAGACGAGGTGGCACGGCTGGAGGGCCGCGAGGCGGCTCCGAACTTCGTCGATGACCTCCAGACGGTGCGCCGGACACATGTATGTGGACAAGTGCAACGGGCTGTCCGCCCCAAGCATCCGGAGTTGTCCCAGCACCGCCCGGGCGGAGGTCCGCGTGTTCACGACGCACAGCGCCGCACGGTGCTTGAGCATACGCGACGCGACCTCCGGCCAGTCCATCGGCGGCTCGTCGCTCCTGGGCCAGCGGACTCGCACGCGCCGCAGGCGTTCGAACAAACGGAGTTCCGCCGGGATGATCTCGCGCACGGCAGGCAAGCCTTCGGGCATGTCCGGGCGTCGAGACCAGGCCGGCTGAGTGGCGGTGCAGAGCACGATGCTGCAGCCCGCAATCCGGGCGAGCTGTTCGAGCATCGTGCATGTGGGGGCCACCAAACCGGGCGGTAGCGTCTGGCATTCGTCGAGAATGACGACGCTGCGTGCGACATTGTGAAGCTTGCGGCACTGACCCGGGAGGTTGGAGAAGAGGCTTTCGTAAAACTGAACGTTGGTGGTGACGACCACAGGCGCGGCCCAGTTTTCCGCGCGTCGGGCAGCCTCCGACGATTGCGCCTCGTCCCCATCGGTCCGGCAAGCGGGCTCCGCCAGGCTGTGATGTTCGAAAACAATCGCGGAGTCGTTTTCCGCCTGAAGGGCGCGCCGGATTTCTCGTGCATTCTGTTCAATGATGCTCAGATATGGCGCTACATAGATGACTCGCCGAAGACCGTGTCTTCCTGCGTGGGCCAGGGCAAACGCCAGAGCGGCAAGCGTTTTCCCGCCGCCGGTCGGAACCGTCATGCTGAACAAACCGGCCGGTTTTTCGGCGCCACGGAGCGCCGAGTCAAGAACCTGCCGCCGCAGGATCGCGATGCGGTCGTTCCTGCATTCTCGTGCTCGTTGCTCAATGTAGGCCAACACCTTCTGCAGCGCCGCACCGGGATCGAGGGCGGACGGCTTCGGTTCCTCGACCATCTTGCGCGCACGTCGCTCCGCATCGGTCGTGTCGCTCCAGTCCGCATCGACCAGGCACGCAAAACAGAGCCGTATGAAGAATTCGAGGTCGAGAGGGTTCGTCGGGCGATCCCATGCCGGCAGCGAGCCGCAGAGCGAAGGGAAATCCTGCGCCGCCCGGTTAAAGACCTGCGAGACCACGTCGCGTCCGCCGGAAGCGGCGACCATCTCTTTGAGCTCGCACGGGTCGGGCAGGCCGCCGTGGTGTCCTGCAATTACAAACGCGATGTCTTTTCGATGTCGATCGGCCGCCCACGCTGCGCCGGCCTGTTTGTGGCGGGTCTGTTCCGTGCGCGGCCCACCGCGAATCATGCGCTGAAACTCCCGCCTGTATTTCCCGACGTCATGGAGCAAGCCGGCCCACGAGAGAGTCTCTTTCGCGCTGCGGTCTCCCGGGAGTGCTTGTTCGGCGAGGTCTGCCGCCAGACGGGAAACGCCCGCCAGATGATCGGCGAGCGTTTGCCAGTTTTCCTCTGGCAAATCCGGGTATGAATGTGCGCAATACCGCTTGGGCTCCGACATGTCCTCGTTCCGTTTTCGTCCTTCGCGGCTGCACGGGCTTCGGCGCATGCGGGCACATCTTCGCGTGGCCGCCCAAGTCCGGTGCGCTCGTCGTCCGGCAAACGCCCAAGCCACACCATTGGCGACGAGCGAGGCATAGTTTAACCGCTACAGCCGGTTTTGCTATAGGACTTAAAAAAGGCGATCGTCGGCGGGGCAGGCGCCCACGCGACCAGCACCGGGCGGCGTCTCATGGGCCTTCTGACGACGGCGGGGATGTCTGCGCCCCGCACCTTGCGCGGCCAAAGCTGCGCCGCGCAGGCCCCGCCGGGCCCGTGACATCGGACGGCGGGGGCGTATCATATTCCCGCATGGAATGCGGCGCGAGGGCAGTAACGGTCGAGCGGTCGGCGGCGGCGTTCGAGGCGGCCCGGCGGGTGCTGGCTGGCGGGGTCAACTCACCCGTGCGGGCGTTCAAGGCGGTCGGCGGCGTGCCTCGCTTCATCGCCAGTGGCGAAGGCGCGTGCCTCACCGACATCGACGGGAATGCGTATATCGACTATGTGGCGGCTTGGGGCCCGATGATCCTCGGGCACGCCGACGAGCGGGTCGAGGCGGCCATCACTCGGGCCCTGGCGCGGGGCTGGTCGTTCGGGGCACCCACGGAAATCGAGACGCGCCTTGGCGAACTTGTTGCCGCCGCGTTTCCTTCGATCGAGCGGGTTCGATTCGTCAACTCCGGCACGGAGGCGGTCATGAGTGCGATCCGCCTCGCCCGGGGCTTCACGGGGCGCGACATTGTTGTGAAGTGCGTCGGGTGCTACCACGGGCACGTCGACGCGCTGCTGGTGCAGGCCGGCTCGGGGGCGGCGACATTCGGGACGCCGTCGTCGGCGGGCGTGCCGTCGTCGGTGGTCGCGCAGACCATCGCGATTCCGTATAACGACGCGGCGGCGGCCGGGGAGGTTTTCGACCGATACGGGGAGGCGATCGCGGCGATGATCGTCGAACCGGTGGCGGCAAACATGGGGCTGGTGCCGCCGGCGCCGGGGTATCTGGCGGAGCTTCGGCGGCTGTGCGACCGGACGGGGGCGTTGTTGATCTTTGATGAGGTGATATCCGGTTTCCGGGTGGCGTTCGGCGGGGCGCAGGAGTTGTACGGGGTGCGCGCGGACCTGACGTGCCTCGGCAAGATCATCGGGGGCGGTTTGCCCGTAGGGGCATATGGCGCGCGCGCGGAGATCATGGCGAAGCTTGCGCCGGACGGGCCTGTGTACCAGGCGGGGACGCTGGCGGGCAACCCGGCGGCGATGGCCGCGGGCGCGGCGACGCTGGAGGCGCTGCAGGAGGAGGGCGCGTACGGGCAACTGGAGGCCCGATCGGCGAAGCTCGCCGACGGGCTGGCGGCAGCGGCGAAGGCGGCGGGCGTCGCCGTGTGGATCAATCGCGTTGGGAGCCTGCTGTGTGTGTTCATGACGCCGGGGCCGGTGACGGATTACGCCTCGGCCAGCCGCAGCGACATGCCGCTATACGCGAAGTACTTTCACGCGATGCTCGAGCGGGGCGTGTATCTGGCCCCGGCGCAGCTCGAATGCATGTTCGTTTCGCTGGCGCATACGGATGAGCACATCGAGCGGACTATCGCGGCGGCGGCGGAGGCGTTCGCGGAAGTCGGGGGCCGGAGCCATGCAACGGCGGCGGGCGGAAAGGCAAGCAAAGCCCCCTCGGCGGGCGGGGCCGCCAGGCTCCGCCAAGCGGGAAGCGGGGACCGGGAGTAATACATGGACGAATCGAAGGATGCGACCTCGACCCCGCCGGGCGGATCAGGGGGCACGCCCCTCGCCGGGGAGGTTGTCGCGACGCCCGTGGCCCACGCGCGGAGGGCCGAGCAGGCCCCGCCGGCCTTCCCCGGCGGCGCAGCCGGAAATGGGGCACCCCATACAGGGATAACCGTGCGGCCGGAGCCGCGGACGATTGCGGGGATCGTGATCTGGCTGCTCGTGCTCGTGGTCTGCTACGCGGGCGTGGTGGTGACGGCGGCACTGGCTGAGGCACACCGCCGGCTGAGCCACGAGGAGAAGGGGCTGTTTGCGATGGCGTGCTCGCCGACGATGGGGGAAGGGGTGAGCTGCGATCAGGTCTTGCAGAGCCGGTGGGCGTATCAGTGGGTCCCGACGAGCCTGGCGGTCGCCCGGCAGTGGCTGCTGGACCAGGAGGCGGCGATGCGCGGCTCCGCGCCGCCGGCGAGGGGTACGGCGGGGTGGACGCGGATGCCGGTGGCCTGGCTGGGGCTGGCGTATTTCGCGGCGGTGGGGACGTGGTTCCTGTTCGTGGGGCGTCCGTCGTACTCGCGTCGGTTTCTGCACCTGCTGCCGCTGGTGGTGATCGGTGTGGCGCTGATCGGTTCGGCGCGCTTCATGTACCTGCTGCTATTCCGGCTGCCGGCGATCTGCCCGTTGTGCATGGCGACGCACGCGTTGAATCTGCTGCTTTTTATCGGGGCCGTGCTGCTGTGGCCGAAGCGGCCGCGCGAGGTGCCGGGCGTCGTATATGCGCCTCGTCCGTCGTGGAAGCAGGCGGTGACGACGCTGGTGCTCGTGTGGTTCGTGGTGCAGGTGGTGCTGGTGAATCAGGCGGCCTTGCAGTCGGGCAGCGAGGTGGCGGCGGATCAGGCGAGGCTCAACGAGTACGAATCGAACCGGCGGGTGCAGTGGGAGCTGGCGAAGGAAAGGCTGGTGCACGAGAAGCAGTACGAGATCCCGGGGGGGGCGGACGCTCCGCTCCGCGGG
>CAZMVY010000153.1:0-912 GCA_964569765.1 uncultured Planctomycetales bacterium | reverse complement strand
CCGAGGCGGACGCGGGTCCGGGTCAGCGATTTCCAGGGCCCGGGGTGCAAGGTGCGGCACGATCAGGTGCTGGCGATCTGGCCGGAGCTGGAGCGGATCGCGGCGCCATACGGCGGGATCCGTCTGGTCTACAAGCATTATCCGCTGTACACGCGGTGCAACCCGCGTGCCGGGACGAACCTGCACGCGTACTCATGTGATGCGGCGAAGGCGGCGGAGGCGGCGCGGATCGTCGGGGGGGCGGAGGCGTTCTGGAAGATGGGGGAGCTGCTGTATCAGAATCAGCAGGATCTCGACCTGGCGCCGTATGCGAAGCTTGCACGGCAGCTCGGGCTTGACGTGGAGGCGTTCGAGCGGGCACGGCAGTCGAAGGAGGCGGCGGAGCGTGTGGCCCGCCACGTGAAGGAGGGCGCGGCCGCGGAAATGAGTTCGACGCCGGGTCTGTATCTGGACGGCGTACGGGTTACGGAGATCGGGCGGAGCGGGCCGAGCATCTGGCGGTATGTTCTGTCGTTGCCGGAGTGGCCGCCGACGGAGGCGGTGCTGAGTATGCCGCCCGGGGCGTCGGCGCGGCCGCGGCCGGCCATGCCGACGAGCACCACGGCCCCGGCCGGGGCCTCGCGAGGGAACCGCGGATGAAATCGAACGCGATGCGGCGTGTGGTATGGATGCTGGTGCTGCTTGTTTGCGCCGGCGGAGCAGGGCTGAGCTGCGAGTTGTCGCGACAGCACATCCAAGGGGGGTGCGGGCCGGATTCGCTGTTCGCGCGGATGTGCGAGGAGGGCACGGCGAGCTGCGACGAGGTGGTCAAGAGCTGGTGGGGGACGTTCTACGGGATTCCGACGGCGGTGGGGGGGCTGAGGTATGTCACGGGCGGGGGCCTGTGGTATCTGCTGGCCGGGCTGACGAACG
>CAZMVY010000152.1:354-12177 GCA_964569765.1 uncultured Planctomycetales bacterium | reverse complement strand
GATCGGGACCGTCACCTGATCGAATAGGAGACACAAACAGCCGACATCCCCACCCACGGCACCCCCCGCCACCAGGTCGGCAAGGCCTTCGAGGAAAGAAAGCAGCCGGCCCCCCTGTCGCTGCTTCAGGTCCGACTTTGAAAGGCGGCCTTCTGGTGTTCGTAACGGTACAACACGGCGGCGAGGGCCGCGGCGACCAGACCGACAGTCAACGGCTCCGGGATGATCGGTTCTTCGCGGAAACCGAGGCTCACGCCGTCGACGGCAGCCAACGTCTGCTGGCCGTTGTCACCGCCCAGGAGCTCGAACATGAGCCGGACGCTGGTACCCGCCGTCAGTGAGGAGATGTCGAGGCTGATGGTGTACCAATCGGGGCGAAGCGGATCGCTGACCGACGTCCGGGTGACGGCGATCGGGTCGAAGACGAGACTGTCGGATTCCCCCCGGGCATCGTGGTAGAAGTAGTCACTGCGGCCGACCGTCGCGAGGAGCGGTACGAGCGTGACCGGGTCAAGGAGCCGGACGGTGAAGGCGTCGGGCAGGGCCTGTTGATTGAACCGGCCCTCCGTCAGAAAGGCGTAGTCGAAGGACAGGCGCAGGGCGCCTGTATCGATCACGAAGTCCTGGTATAGCGAGCTCGAATCCTGCATGGTCGCTTCGAGCAGCACGGCGTAGCCGCCGCCGTCGATGACCGTTCCGCTCGTCGTCCAGCCCGCCAGACCGGCCGAGAAGTCGCCATTGGCGGGCAGGGCGAGCGCCGCAGGCGCTGCGCAGAGCAACCAGATCCCCGTAAGCCAGATAATTCTTTCCACAGCACGCCTCCGATCGAGAACTGTGCGCAAGAGGCCTGGCCTGTATGCCTTGGCATGGCCGACGACCGTTTCCTTCGCATTCATGATTGTACCACGCCCTCGCCTGCCTTTCCAGGGGACAGCGTCGCTTTTCGACGATCAAATGCCTCCCTGGTGGCCGATCTGCCGCGCCCAGCTCGCGTGGACTACGGCGTCCCAGTTGTACACGCGGGCAGGCGCATCGTTCCAGTTATCGAGGACGACAACCCATTCATTCCACAATGCCGGCGCCTCGCCATGCGGCTTCAGGACGCAAACCTGGTGATAGAACAACACGCCCGCCCAGAACGACGCGTACTCGGGCGTAAAGGGGTACAGACGCCAGTTCCCGGCGGCATCCTTCCAGCGGTGCCGATTGTACCAGTGCTTCGGAAGGCCCATTCCCACATAATCCGGCGTGCTCAGGAGGTCCATGATGGCGATGCCCTCCTGCTTCTCGACCCAGGCGATGGTCTTCGCCGCCGAATCGCCGCAGGCAGGGTCGCATAGACTGCCGCCCACCGTCCCATAAGCGTCCGCGAATCGATCAGCGTAGTATGGGGCGTCGTCGAAGATGCCGCCGTAGCGCCGCAGGACCCAACGCAGTGTACCGGGCGTGACCTTCTTGGAGTAGGTCTTCACCGCACTGGCGAGGGCAGCCGTGCCGGTCCAAATGACGATTCCAATGAAGATCGTGCCCACGATGACCGTGATGGCGATCGTGCACATGAGCGACATCAGTGTGGGAATGGCAATGTGGCCGCTCGGGTCCAGGTTGTTGACCGGATCGTTGTGGCAGTAGACGTACTTGTGCAACGTTCGCGGCTCGTACGGGTTGCCCTGCCATTCGTCCATGGACACGAATCGTCCCGCGTCGGCGTTGTAGTACCGCGCGCGGAGATAGTAGAAGCCGACATTCGCGTCGAACGCCTCCCCGGCGAAGAGGTGAACGTTGGGCGTCGTGCCGGTCCGGCCGAGCAACACCCCGACTGCGGCGTCAGTGTAGGTGTCCGTCTCCGCGCCGGCGCCGGTACTGAGCACCCGGGGGGACATTTGGCCATCATAGTGATAGTAGGTCGTGCCGGCCCCGGTTCGTTTCATACTGATCCGTTCGTCGCCGTAGACATAGGCAACCGTCGTTGTCCCCGTCCGCTCCTCGAGTACCTGGGCGTACGGGAGGTTCGAGTCCACAAGATAATCGGTGGTCGCGCCCGCGGCGGTCTTGCGAATGCGAACGCCGTCCGCGTTGTACTGATAGCTGACCGACCCCGGTTCCGTGCCAAGCCGGACGGTCGCCGCAACCAGCCGGTTTTCGTCGTCGTAGGCATAGTCGTCGGTCTTCACACCGTCGGTGCGGCCGACCATGTTTCCGTTGGCGTCGTACGTCATCGTAAGCGTCGTCGCCGGCGGGACCTGCCCGACGGTGGCCACTCCGACAATCTTGTAGAGCAGCGCCTCGGCGTGCATGGCGTAGACGTTCTCCGGCCCGACGAATACGCAGGGAACCAGGAAGAGCGCAATGGTCATGGTGAAAAAGCGTCGTCGCCGCACCCCACGGCCGACGGTTCCTGCGGCCGGCAGGAGCAGCCCGCAGGGCGTCAGGAGCGTCGCGGCCGTCGCCGCCGCGAAGGCAAGGAAGCCGACGTAGCTCCCGCGCGACGGCTGCGGACCGAGGGCGGCGATCCGCTCGTCGTCACCGGCGTCGGACCGTGTCAGGGTCACGGTTTCGCGCTGCGTGAGCAGCCGATCGTTCACGTCGTAGGCGTAGGCAACGTCGGTTCGGCTCGCCGGCGTCCAGACGCTCATCGTGAGGCGATTGCCCACGACGTCGTACGTGTAGGCGAACGTCCGCGGACCGGCCGCCGGGTCGCTGATACGTTCTTCGGTCAGGCGGTAGAGCGCGTCGTAAACGTAGTCAACGGTGCGTCCGTTGTGCTCCAAGACGCGCGTGCGATTTCCGCGCGGCCCCAGGGTGTACTCGCACGAGGAGAGAACCGACCCACCGGCCGCCCGGTTCACGAGCCGCGTGAGGCGGTTGACGGCATCGTACGTGTACTCCGCGGCTGTTCCGTTCGGAAGCGTGACGCTCGAGCGGTTGCCGACCGCGTCGTAGGTGTACCTCGTGACTCCGCCGTCGGGGTCCGTAACCGTTTCGAGGCGGTTGAGGGCGTCGTAGGTATACGCGGTCGTCCCCACGGGCGACGTGACGGCGGTGCGGTTGCCGTGGGCGTCGTAGGCGTAGGCGAGCTGCCGGCCGTCGGGCTCGGTTTGTCGCACAAGCCGTGCCCGCGCGTCGTATTCGTACGATACCACGCCGCGCGCGTCCGTAACGGTTTTGCGCAGGCCGTCGGGCGTCCAGGTGAAGGCCTTCGACGCACCCGAAGGCAGGTTCTTACGCACGAGGCGGTCGGCGAGGTCGTACTCGAAGGTGGTCGTGCGACCGGCAAAGTCCGTCTTTGCGATCATGCGCCCGGCGGCGTCATAGGTCATGACCTCGGCCGCGCCGTTCGGAAGGATTCGCCGTGTGCAGCGTCCAAGCCTGTCATACTCGTATCGCGTGATGCGGCCCGCCGCATCGGTCTGGGAAATCTGGTTGCCGACCTCGTCCCAGGCGTAGCGCGTAATGCCACCCAGCGCGTCGGTCACACTGATCATTCGGCCGTTCGCGTCGTAGTCAAACCGAGTTACACGGCCGGCCTGGTCGGTCTCGGCGACCTTTTGCCCTGCCGCATCGTATGTGACGGCCGTGGACGTGCCATCGGCAAACGTCGTGCGGACGAGGCGCCGCTGGGCGTCGTAGTCGTATCGCGTCACGTTGCCGCGGGCATCGGTCATGCGGATACGGTTGCCGTTTGCGTCGTATTCGTAGCTGGCCGTTGCGCCAAGCGCGTCCGTAACGGACACCTTCCGGCCGCCGGCGTCATACGCGTGACGCGTGGCGTTGCCGCGCTCGTCGACTTCACGCACGAGGCGCCCGGCGGCGTCGTACTCGCTTTCGATGAACGTGCCGTCGACCCACGCGGTGCGAACCAGCCGGCCGACCTTGTCGTACGCGTACGTCGTGGTGCGACCGGCACGGTCGATCACCGTCAGCTTGCGACCCTCGGGGTCGTAGGTCGTCCTTTCCTCGGTGCCGTCGGGGTGGAGCGTGCGCACGAGGTGGCCGCGCTCGTCGTACTCATACGCCGTGCGGCGGCCGAGGGCATCGATGTCCGCCGCCTTCTGGCCGGTGGGCGTGTATTCGACGCGGGTCTCGTTCCCGGCGGGGTCGATCGTCCTGATAAGCCGATTGTTCGCGTCATAGGCGAAGGTAGTCGTGAGCATCTCCGGCCCGGCGGGCGTCGTCCGCGTGGTGGTGCGGGTGAGCCGATTGCCGTTGGCATCATACGTATAGACAACGGCGTGTCCCGACGGGTCGGTCTCGCGGATACGGTTGCCGGCGCCGTCGTACTCGTACGTCGTCGTGCGGCCGAGCGGGTCGGTTTCGCTCGTCATGCGACCGGCGGCGTCATAGGTATAGACGGTGACAAGATCGCCGGGTTCGGTGACGCGGACGAGGTTTCCGCGCGCATCGTAGGTGTTGCGCGTCACGTTGCCCATCGGGTCGCGTTTCGTCAGCGTGCGGCCGGCTGAATCGTACGTGTACTCCGTGCGGTTGCCGAGCGCATCCGTGCGGCTGAGGACGTTGTTGGCGGCATCGTACGTCTGCGTGACGGTGTGACCGAGCGGGTCGGTCTCCGTGAGCTTGTTGCCGCGGGCGTCGTACGTGCAGGTGGTTCGCTGCCCGAGCGCGTTCGTGGTAGCAACGAGGTTACCCAAGTCGTCGTACTCGTTCACGGTCACGTTGCCGTTGCGGTCCTTCACGACTTCCTGTCGGAGGTTTACATCGTGCTGGAACTCGGTGCGATGCCCGTCCGCGTCGATCGTCGCGATCAGGCGTCCTTCCTCGTCATATTCATTCCTGGCGACCGGAACGCCGCGCGGATCGATGATCTCGACGAGCCCGTGATTGCCGTCGTACGTGTAGCGCGTCGCGTCGCCGTTCGCGTTCGTGGCCTGGATGAGATCGCCCCGTTCGTCGTACGTGAAGCGGAGCGTGCCGCCCCTGGGGTCGGTGATCGACGTGATGCGCTTCCGGTCGTCGCGCTGGAATGTGACACCTTTGCCGGAGGAATGCACGATGCCGTTCAGCGTGATCTGCAGGCTGTTGCCGTTGGGCTCCGTGAGGCTCTGCAGCCTGGCGGTCGGAGCGTTCGCGTTGCCCACGAACGTGTACGTCGTGCCGTCCTTCGCCGTCAGACGGTAGTTCGCCGGATCCATCGCGGTGGAATCGCTGTACAGGTAAATGTCGCCGACGCCCGGCGCGCCGCCGTCGTAGTAGCCGGATGTATCGCCGAGCACCTCAAGCCGCGACGTCGCCGGCGGGACCGGCGTGAACACGATCCGGTCGAAAAACGCGATGGGCACCAGCATCTGCTGCGACGGGCTGACGGACATCGCGAAGCGCTCGATCGTGCCGTCGGGCCACGTGACCGAGACGATCTTCGGCCGCATCGGCATGAGTGCGTAGCGGTTCATCCCGGCGAAGCCGGGGATCATCTGCTGCTCCCAATCCTTGCCCGCAACGGAGTTCTCGGTCACCTTCAGGCTCGAGAGCTCCATTCTCCAGCCGACGCCGAAGTCCCCCACGGTCTTGTCGCGGCTGTCATAGGTCCGCGTGACGGTGATCGGCAGTCCGCTGAGCGGAACGGACACGTCGGTGAACGTGATCGTGAAGTTGCCGACCTTCATTCCGCCGGCGATCGAACACGCCGTGACGATCTCGTTCACGTTGCCGTTGGTGTCCTCGGCACGCAGGCGAATATCGTAGAGGCCGTTAAGCATCTTCGTCGTGTCAAGCCGGCCGAGGACGCCGGCGGTCACCGACGCATAGCCGGTGGCGAAGACGACCCATTCGCTCTCGCCGATCGGTCGGTACGCCAGCGTGTACTTGTAAAGGTTCGCGTCGCTGGCGGTGCCGACGAAGTCCGTCGGGGCCTTCAGCTCCACGTCGGTCTCCGGCGACGTGATCGCAACGCTCGGCGGGATGGCGTCGCCCGCGGCGCGGGCGCTGAAGTCCGTCGTCGCCGTCCGAGTCTTGCCGGTGAGATCGGTGGCGACGGCCCGGGCGACGTACGGTCCGGATGCGGCCGGTGTGTACTGCGCGCGCCCGGCCGGATCGAGAGCGACCGCCGCCTCATTGACCGTCAGCGCCACCGATGCGATGCCGAAGTCGTCCGCCGCCGTTACGCTAATCATCACCGGCTCGCCGGGGTCGACGACGCGCGGATTCACCGTGATGCCCACCTCCGGCGGCAGCAGGTCGGCGCCGGCGTCGGCGTAGGCCGTGACGGTGTACGCCTGTGTCGCCTCGGCCTGCCGGCTGTCCTTGACGCTCACGATGACGGGGTGGTCGCCGACCTGGTCGGCCGCCGGCGTCCAGGTGATCGCGCCGGTCTGACTGTCGATCCCCATGCCCGCAGGGGCCTGCGCCAGGGCGTACGTCAGTTGCGGCTCGTCGGGGTCGGCGGCCTTGACGTCATAGCGATACGCGAGCCCGACGATGGCCTTGGTCACCGCCGCGGAGGTGATGGTCGGCGGCGTGTTCACTCTGACCTCGAGTGTGAACGACTGGGTGGCCCAGCCGCCGCCGCCGTCCTCAGCCTTGACGGTGATGGCGTACGAGCCGACATCGGCGGCGGTCGGGTGCCACGAAACGAGCCCGCTGCTCGTGTCGATCACCATGCCCGGCGGGGCTGCCGGCAGCAAGTACGCCAGTGGATCGCCGTCGGGATCAGTCGCCGCGACGGCATAGGTGTAGTCGACATCCACATACGCGGTCATCGGCGGCGTCGAGGTGATCTCCGGGGCGCGGTTGGTCCCCGTCAGCGAGACCGCGATGCCGAACGACTGCGTCATCGACGCCCCGCGGGCGTCCGTCACACGGATCTCGACCAGGTGCGTGCCGATCGCCGCGTTGTCCGGCCTCCAGTTCACCAGGTGCGTCGTCGGATCCATCGACATGCCTGCCGGACCCTTCACGAGGGCGAACTCGATCGCGTCGCCGTCGTCGTCGACGGCTACGACCTGGTAGCTGTAGAGGTCGTTGACCTTCGCGGTCATCGGCGGCACGGAGGTGATGCGCGGCAGCGTCTGCGGCACAACTTCACCGCTGAACGTGGCCGTCGCCGCCGTACCCCAGGCGTCGACCACATGGACCTCGGCGGCAAACGGACCGAGGACGGGCGTCCAGGTGATCACGCCGGTGGCCGTGTTGACCTTCATGCCGGCCGGGCCGGAGGCCAGCTCGAACGACAGCGGCCCGCAGTTCGCCGTCACCTGCGGCGCGAATTGCACGGTATTGCCCGGCACCAGCGGCGGTGGCGCGTAAGACACCACCAGTTCGCACTCCTTCACCTCGACCTGCCAGGTCTGCCGGCTCGGACAGACGGCGTCGCGCGTCGCGACGACCGCAACGTCGTGCGTGCCCATTTGTGCCTGCATCGGCGTCCACGTGATCACGCCCTGGGCATTCATGGTCATGCCGTCAGGAGCCGTGGTCAGGGCGTAGGTGATCGACCCGGCTTTTACCTTCGCCTTCACCTCATACCGGTAGGAGACGCCCGGACTGGCCGTCGTCGGGGGGGCGGAGGTGAACTCCGGTGCGTCAGGACACGGGGCGACCTCAATGACGAACGTCTGCTCATCCGTCAGGTTCGCCGGGTCGGCCGCCGTGACCGTGACCGATTGCGGGCCGTCCTGGCCGACGGCCGGCTGCCACGTGATGACGCCGGTGGCGGCGTCGATCGTCATGCCGTCCGGCGCCTGCGACAGCGTATACGTCACGGTGTCGCCGTCGACGTCGTTGGCGTCCACGTCGTATTGATAGACCGCCCCCACGGCGGCCTTGGTGACCGGCGTCGAGAAAATCATCGGGGCTACGTTGACCGCCTCGACGGTGATCTCGAACGACTGCTCGGTAACGGCGGCGCCGTCGCTGACGGCCACGGTCACGCGCGTCGGGTTGTTGGCGGCCGCGGTCTGTGGAACGCGCCAATCGATCGCGCCTGTCGTCGGATGGATGCTCATCCCACCCGGCGCTGCGCGCAGGCTGTACTTCAGCACATCGCCGTCGGCGTCCGTCGCCGTGACCTGGTAGCGGTACACGTCGCCTTCCCTGCCGGCGGTCACCGGCACGGAGGTAATCTCCGGCGGCACGTTGGATTTGCGTACGACCAGTTCGTACGCCTGCGTGGCGGAGTGGCTCGCCGGATCGCTGACCACTATGCGCACCGCATAGGGACCCGACTGCGCCGCCGTCTGGCCGGGCATCCATTGCACGACGCCGGCGGCCGTGATGGTCATGCCCGCCGGTGCCTCTGTCAGCGCGTACGTCAGCGGATCGTTGTCGGGATCGGTCGCCAGCACCGGATACTCATAGGGTTGGCCCTCCGCGGCGAGGTAATTCGGTGTCGAGGTGATCTGGGGCCCGAGATCCTCGGCGGTCACCGCGATCTGGAACGTCTGCCGGCCGACGGCGCCGGAGGGGTCTGCCGCCTCGATCGTGACGGTGTACGGGCTGTCGGCGGCGGCGGTCTGCGACGGCATCCACTCGATGATGCCGGCGACCGGCTGGATCGACATGCCCGCAGGCGCGGCAGCCAGTGAGAAGGCGATCGTGTCGCCGTCGGGATCGACGGCCTGGACATTGTAGCGATAGGGGCGCCCCTCGGCGGCGCTCTCGACGGGGCTGGACACGATGCGCGGCGGGGCGTTCACGTCCGCCACGCTGATCTGGAAGACCTGCTCGGCCTGGCAGCCCGGCTCCTTGACGACGACGACCTTGACCGTGCGCATGCCGTGTGACGTGTACGACGGCGTCCACGAGATCGTGCCGGCGGCGTCGATTGTCATGCCGTCCGGGCCGACGGGCAGCGAATATGTCAGCGTCGCGCCCGGCAGCACGGCCACCACGGGATACGTATAGGGCTCGCCCTCGGTCGCAGTGGTCGGCGGCTCCGAGGTGATCTGCGGAGGCTGGCCGCAGGTGACAACGGTGAGCGTGTACTCCTGCGTGGCCGTCTGGTTCGAGCTGTCGGCGGCGACGACCTTCACGGCATGCGAACCGGCGACGGGCGCTGCCCACTGGACCATGCCGCTGTTCGCGTCGATGGTCATGCCCGCCGGGGCGGTCGGCAGTGTGAATGTCACGGGGCCGCCGTCCGGATCGTGGGCAACGACCTGGTACTGATAGGCCGCATTGACCTGCGCGGTCGTGAGCGGCGCGGAGGTGATCACCGGCGGCGCATCGACGGCGCCGACGGTGATCCGGAACGTCTGCACGCCCTCGCCGCCCGCGAAGCCGTCCAGCGCGACGAGCGTCACATCGTGGATCCCCGCGGCCGTCTGCGACGGGACCCAGTCCACGACGCCGGCCAGCGGATGGACGGTCATGCCCTGGGGGGCGGGCGTGCCATTGGTGTCGCGCAGGGCGAACGTGATCGCGTCGCCGTCGTCGTCAACGGCCTTGGCCTCGTAGCGGTAGCGCCGGCCTTCCTCGGCGGTCAACACCGGCGTGGACGTGAACTTCGGCGGGGCGTTGAAGATGTACGCCATGGCGTCGAACGTGAACGCCGCCCCGTTCGGATCCTCGAACTCGATCCACTTCGGCCCGAGGGTCGCACCCGGGGCGAGCTTGCCGCCGGTGAGCAGATCGCTGAAGTCGATATAAGGGAGTTCGCGGCCCGTCGCTGGGTCGCGGACCTTGCCTTGGACGTTCAGCAGCTTGACGGTATCAGGCTTGAGGTTGTCGAACGCGAGGGCAATCGGCCCGGTGATCGCCCGATCGTAGACACTCACCAGCGAGAACCGGCCGCGGTGGACCTTTCGCACGTTGTCGTAGTCGCGCTGGCCGACGACGACCCTGATGCGCACGCCCGCGGGCACGCGCGGTGCGGCCGGCGCCTCGACCGTCACATCGAGCACGGCCATTGCCGTCGACCCGTCGCTGTCGGTGACCCGGACCGCGACGCGATAGCTGCCCTGCATGGTATAGCTGTGCTTTTGGGTCGTCGCCTCATCGCCGGACGGCTGGAATGTCACGCCGTCATAGTCCCAATCCCACTGGATGCTCGCCACGCTGTCGCAGGGTGAGCCGACAGTGGCGGTGAACGTACCCTCCTGGCCGATCCCGAGCTGCGTCGATCCCGTCAGCGAGACCGTCGGCGCGGTGTCGCGGACGACGACCTGCGTGGCCGCGGGCGGGCTCTGGAGCGCGCCGTCGGACACGATCAGGCTGACGGTGTACGTGCCGTTCTGGTTCCGGGTGAACGTCGGCGCGGGCTCGGTGGAGTCGTCGAACTCGCCGTCGCCGTCGAGGTCCCACGCGTACGTGATCGCGTCGCCGTTCGGGTCCGTCGAGCCGGAGCCGTCAAGTTTGAGCGACTTGCACTCGTCGACCGCGTACGGCCCGCCCGGGTTCGCCACAGGCGGCTGGTTCTGCACGACGGTCACCGTCGTGTAGTCGGGCACGGAGGCGAGCTTCTGGTCTTGCGGGTGGAGGACGCCGTTGTCCCAGACGCGCAGGCCGATGTTGTACGTACCCGGCGCGTTGAAGACCCACGTCACCTGCGGGCAGCCCTGGGCGGTGCAGTCGACGGCGGCGTCGGGCTGGTCGAAGTTGTAGCCGTTGGCGCCGTTGAAGTCCCACTCCTGGCGCGTGACGTAGTCACTGGGGTCGATGTCGTAGGAGCCGCTGCCGTTCGGATGGAACGGCACGCCGGCGCTCACGGTATACGGCCCGCCGGCCCTGGCGAAGGGGGCGTGCGGCGGCTCGGCGATGGTGACGTCGCGGGTGTCGGTCGCCACCTGATGGGCGTCATCCGTCACGCGCAGCCTGGCCTGGTAGGTGATGGGGTAGTGAATGTTCGGATCGAAGACATAGGTGTGCGTCGTCTTGGGGTCCGTGCCGGCATAGTCGTAGGTGCCGTCGCCGTCGAAGTCCCATTCGTAGAGCACCAGCACGCGAACGGGATCGGTGTGATACGACTTCGAGCCGTCAAACTCGAGCGGGCGGTCGAAGGCCCAGACGATGTCCTGCCCGGCCACGGCGACCGGGGGGCGAGTGAACAGCGTCGGCGTAAGGATCACCACGCTCCAGGCCGTATTGAACGACGAGCCGAGGTTCCAGCCGATGTCGGACGGCCAGCTTCCGTCTGCGCGCTGCAAGCCCAGGAGGAGCCGCGCCAGGCCCTTGGTCGGATGCGCGTACCAGTCCATCCCGGTCGCGGTCAGGTTCGTCACCGGTTGAGGTTGCGCAACCCGCATCGCCTTGGCGAAGGCGTACCAGGCGTAGATGTTGGTGTTGTTGCGGAACCAGTCCCAGTTGTTCGCGATGTACGCCTCGGCGGTTTGCCAACGCGGATCGGTAGTCTCATAGCCGTCGCAGGCGAGCTGGACCATGCCGGACGGCGTGGTGGCCTGCCCGTTGCCGGGGCCGTCGTAACCGAACCCGGTGCCGTTGTAACTGTAGGTGAGCCAGACGTTGTTCTCCTGCTTCACCCATGCGGCGACATCGAGGCCAAAGGCGGCCTTGATGCCGAGGAAACCGATGGCAGCCCACTGCGAAGCGGAGTTGTCCGCCCCGCTGTTCCACGAGTACCGCCATCCGCCGCGCGCCGCGCCGGAATCGACCTGCCCCCAGGCATAGGCGTCCATCATGTCCTGCGCGATCTCGCGGAGGGTGCGGCCTTTGATGCCGGTGCCGCCGACCTCGGCCACCCGGTCCGGTGCGCCGCTGGCGGCCAGGGCGTCCATCACCATACCGCCCTCGTAGATCGGACGGCCGGAGTCAACGAAGGCGCCGAGGCCGTTCCCATTGGAGTCCGGGTCGCCGTAGGGCTGCGCGGCGCTGCGCGAGGTGTCGAGGTTGCTGAGGCTACTGCGGAGCCCGTGG
>CAZMVY010000152.1:0-344 GCA_964569765.1 uncultured Planctomycetales bacterium | reverse complement strand
GGTGATCTCCAGGGCATGCACGCACGACGCCGTCGGACTGACCCAGTACCCGTGGTTCGAGTTCCACCATCCACCGAGGTTCTGCTTGTGGATGGACCAGAGGCCCTCGTCGATCGCCACGTTCACCTCGATCGTCAGATCCTTCGCGTGGATCTGCACGGGGTACGTGTCGATGAGGTCCCCGTACGCAGGGTCATGCACGGTGACCGTTGCCGTGTAAAGTGCGCCAGGGTCGCCGTGATAGACGTGCGTCGTCTCGATCACCCGCTTGTCGGTAATGGCGGCATTTTCGGGGGCCGTGCCGTCGCCGAAGTCCCAGGTGACCGACAGTTGGCTCGCGGGGG
>CAZMVY010000151.1:0-12208 GCA_964569765.1 uncultured Planctomycetales bacterium | reverse complement strand
ACTCGCAACGAGGACGATCCTGCGTATCATGTGAATTCTCCCGTTCCGTGCGGCTACACAGTTTAGCGGCAGGCCCGAGACAACATCTACCGTGATTCTAGGCGGCACCACTTCGCCAGGGAAGAACGCCCGCTTTACGGTTGATGTTGATTTCGGACAGGCGCAGCCCCGGCTATACATGAACGCGTCATTTCGGGGTCATGGCCGCATCTTGGGGGTGACCGGACGATAGCGATCGAATTGGATACCGGGTTGCGGGTCCGGTAACCGGGGCCTACGCCGCCGGTTGATGTCGGCTCAGGCGCGGCGTGTTGCTGCGGCCGTTCGAAGCCGGCGGCGGGGCACTTGAGCAGGCGAAGCATCTACGCGCAAGGCCTATTCGGAGCGAGGTTTCGGACATCTTCGTGTGTTCGGGCGCCGCCGCATCCGGGCTCGTCCATACGCACAGCGGTCACACCCGCCATTGTGACGGTCCAACTGCGGGTCGTGGCGTCACAACCGGTTTGTCGGTTCGCTGCCGGCGTTCGACGCGGTTCCGAATTGGCGCGCGGGCGGTGGGATCTGTCGATTCTGCTTGCTCCCGGCAGTTGGTATAGTAGATACGGTCCGCACGTCCGGGAGTGAATCATGGACAGGTACCCATCGGATTCCAATGAGACGCGCTTCCTGCTCGAGCAGGTCCAGGCCGGCGATACCGGGGCGCTGGGTCGGCTCCTGGCCCGGCACCGGACCTACCTGCGGCAGATAGTGGAGCTGCGGCTCGACCGCAAGCTGCGTCAACGCATAGACCCCTCGGACGTGGTTCAGGAGGCACAACTTGAGGCCGCGCGGCGGGTGGGCGCTTATCTGGCCCGGCCGCCGATGGCCTTCCGTTTGTGGTTGCGAAAGATCGCGTACGACCGCCTCCTGATGATGCGGCGGAAGCACGTCGAGGCCGGGCGGCGCGCCGTGACGCGGGAACTGCCGCTGCCGGATCGTTCCACGGTCCACCTGGCCCGGCAGTTGCTGGCCGACGTTTCCACGCCGAGTCAGCACGTCGTTCGAGGTGAGCTCGCCCGCCGGGTTCGCGAGGCCATGTCGCAGCTTTCGGAGGCGGATTGCGAGATCCTCCTCATGCGGAACTTCGAGGGGCTTACGAACCAGGAGGCGGCGCAGGTGCTCAACATCGATCCTTCGGCGGCGAACAAGCGCTACGGCCGGGCGTTGCTCCGGCTTCGCACCGTGCTGCTTCAAGGCGGCATGACGGAGTCCGCGTCGTGAAAGAGATCCCCGCCGACAAGGACATGTCGATTGAGTCGTTGCTGGGGCAGGTGGCGGACGAGTTCACGCGCCGCTGCGCGAGCGGCGAGCAGCCCGACATCGAGGAATACGCATCGCGTTATCCGCAGATCGCGGCAGTCATCCGAGAAGTGTTTCCCGCTTTGCAGGTGATGCCCGCCCCGGCGGTTACGGGTGCCGGGTTGGACGACCTGCCGACGGTGGAGCAGCCCGTTGCCGGCATCCTGGGCGACTACCGTCTCATCCGCGAGGTGGGCCGCGGCGGCATGGGCGTCGTTTACGAAGCCCAGCAGATTTCGCTGGGCCGGCGCGTTGCGCTGAAGGTGCTTTCGTTCGCGGCGGTCCTCGACTCCAAGCAACTTCAGCGGTTCAAGAACGAGGCTCAGGCGGCCGCGCAACTGCATCACACGAACATCGTTCCGGTCTTTTCGGTCGGCTGCGAGCGGGGCGTGCACTACTACGCGATGCAGTACATTGAGGGACAACCGCTCTCGGCCGTTATCCGCGAACTGCGGCAGGCGGAGGGGCTCGATTCGCCGGAGGCGTACGCGCCATCCGGCAGGGGCTCCGTGACAGGCAGAGGCGCGGATGTCACGACACGCAGGCTCGCGGGTCGCAGCGGGCCCGCGCCGGGGCATCCGGGCCTCCCCGGTGCCGGTTCGGGCTCCTCGGCTGCGGCGGGCCTTCTGGTGCCGGAGGCGGTGAGCGGGCTGCTCGACACGATCACGGGCGAGGGCTCCACACGTGGTCGGGCGTTCTTCCGTTCCGTCGTCACGCTGGCCGTTCAGGCCGCCGAGGCCCTGCAGCACGCGCACGAGCGCGGCGTGATCCATCGCGACGTGAAACCATCGAACCTGTTGCTTGACGCGGATGGCCGTCTCTGGGTCACGGACTTCGGCCTGGCCATCATGCAGACCGACTCCGGCCTTACGCTCACGGGCGATCTGCTAGGCACCATCCGATACATGAGCCCGGAGCAGGCGCTCGCCAAGGCGGTTCCGGTGGACCATCGCACGGACATCTACTCGCTCGGGGTCACCCTGTACGAGCTGCTCACGCTCGAACCGGCCTACCCGGGCCGTGACCGGCAGGAACTGCTGCGGCAGATTGCTGTTGAAGAGCCGCGGTCGCTTCGGCAACTGGACCGCACGATCCCGAGGGAGTTGGAGACGATCGTCGGCAAGGCGATGGCCAAGAACCCGGGCGAGCGTTACGGCACGGCCCAGGAACTGGCCGACGATCTCCATCGGTTTCTCGAAGACAAACCGATCCTGGCCAAGCCGCCCACGCTCCTGGACCGCGCGGCGAAATGGTCGCGGCGGCACCGATCGGCCGTTGCGGCGGGCATCATCCTGTTGGCGCTGAGCGTGGTGGGTTTGTCCGCCAGCACGGTCATGATCGCGCGGGAGCGGGCAAAGGCCATGCGCGAGCGGGACGTGGCGCAAGAGCAGAAACAACGGGCCGAACAGAACCTGCAAAAGGCGCACGAGGTGGTGTCACGGATGCTGGCCGACGCGTCGGCGGTTGACCCGGCTCTGACGTCCGCCGCGGAGAGGCTTCAACTGAACATTCAGCAGGAGGCGCTTGTGGCGGCCAAGGCATTAGCCGACAGGAGTCCGGAACCGGCTGCCCGTCGGGATCTGGCCGCCGCGCAAATGCAGCTTGGCCACACGTATGCTCAGTTGGGGCAGGGCGACTCTGCGGAACAGGCCTATCGCGAGGCGGCCCGCGTCTTGGAGAAGCTGCGAAACGACGCTCCCGGGGTGTCCGACTACACGACGGAACTGGTCCAGGCGGACTTGTGTCTCGGCACCATCCTGTGGGAGAAGCGACGCTACGCGGAGGCGGAAACGCTGGCTCGCCAGGCCGGCGCGTTGGCGACGGCGCTCGTGAACGAGTCCGCGCAACCCCGGCCGTATCGCCTGCAACTCGCCGGGAGCCTCGATTTGTTGGGGCGGGTGTTGCGGGATACCGGGCGATTCGCGGAGGCGGAGACATCGTTTCGGGAGTCCATGCGCCTGAGGCGGGCGATCGTCGGCGAGTTCTCGCAGTCCGTCCAGCGGCGTCAGCAGAATTTCGAGTTGGCGTGCACGCAGCGCAACCTGGCGGACCTGCTGCTCAAGACCGGCCGGCGCGACGAGGCCGAAAACACCAGCCGCGAATCAATCGCCACGCTCGAACATCTGACAAACTGGTTCCCGGACGTTGACCTCTATGCCAAGGAACTCGCCCGCACGCGTCGCTGGTGGGACGAGGTCCTCCGGCTGGCCGATCCGCGCGCGGTTTCCGGCGCGAGTGGGTCGGCGCCTCTTGCGCCGGCCGGCGCGGCCGCCGGGTTCAAGCAGATGTTGGCCGGCACGCTGCGGACTCTCAACGACGCGCTGGAGGGAGAGGTCGACCCACAGACAGCGGACGCGGCGTATCGCGAGGCGGTGGGCCTGGTCGAACAGATGGCGCGGCAATCCCCGGCCGACGTCGAGTATCGTGAGGCCCTCTTCGACCTCCACCGGGCGCAGGCCGCGCGAAAGAGGGAGTTGTGGCTCCTGGATGAGGCGGAGGCGGCCTTCCAGAAGGCGATCGACATGATCGAGCCCCTGGCGGCCGAGTTCCCGGACAAGGCCGGTTACCGCGACCTGCTCGAGAAGATGCGGTCGAAGCTGGATAACATCCGCGGGCGCAGACCGGTCGGGGAGCTGATGCTGTTGAGCAAGGGCTCGCCGGAGGAGATTGCGAAGGCCATCGAACTGGCCCGCAACGTGGATTTTACGCTGATTGGTAACAACGCCCCCGTCCTTGCGATCTGCGCGGATCATTTGGCGCTCGGCGGCGACTACGGGCGGGCCGAGACCCTGGCCCGCAGGGCGGTCGAAGTCGATCCGGAAGACATCGCGGCCTGGAAGACGCTGGGTTGGGCCTTGCAGGGGCTCGGCCGCGCGGACGAAGGACGGGCCGCACTCTTGCATGCGCTCGGCGTACTGAATATCACGACTGGCGACGTGGCCGTCGGCGCCTGTCCGGAACCGTCCGCGATGGGATACCTCCTCGGCATGGTGAGCCAGGAGCGATACGTCGCGCGATGGCAGGGAGTCAAGATGTTCGGGTCGCGTTTCGATCCCTGGCCCTGGTTCTGGGTCGGCGTACGAATGGAACTGGAGGGCCGGCCCGCCGATGCCGTGGTCGCCTACCGGGCATGTGAGGCTTCGGGACGCGTGCCCAACGCCCACTATACGGCCAAGTGGGCGGCGTATCGGTTGCGGGTGCTGGCCGGGGCCGCGCCATCGCCGTCAACCGCGGACAATCGTTTCCGGTAAGGCGCCGTCTCCGCACCATTTCGGCCATTCCTGCCCCGTTTCCCGCCCGTTTCCGTGCCATTACCTTCTCGTGTGTCGATCGTGCCGGATTGTTGCAGTTGTCCTCTTGGAGGAGGCCGGCCGTGATGAGGCTCTTCGGCGTCTGGGCGGCCCGGCAGCAAACCGCCGGGCATCGAACAGCCCTTGCTGCGCGGAAGAAGGAACATGGACGGGTCGGCGGCGCCGCAAAACCTGATTTTGCAAGACAAAAGCGGGATCGAGAGGCGTCTCTTAAGTAGACAGGCCTGCGAGCGTCGAGGAATGTCAATGCTACAAGCCACGGCCATCGGCGGAACGACGCAACGCGAACGGGCGTACGAGTTGCTTCGCCAGGCGCTGATGCTTCAGCAGATACCGGCGGGTCAACGCCTGCGCGAGAGCGAGTGGGCCGCGCGGCTGAACGTCAACCGTACCGCCCTGCGAGAGGCGTGCGGTCGCCTTTGCTCCGAGGGCCTGATCGCGGATGGCCCGAAGCGCGGTTACTCCGTGGCCGAGTTGAGTTCGGAAGAGCTCGAAGATGCGTTGGAGGTACGGCTCCTGCTCGAGGCGGGCGCCGTTGAGCGGATCTGTCGGCTTGGCCTGAACAAGCCCCGGGACCTTCAGCCATTGCAGAGGGCCTGCGATGAACTGGAGTGGCTCTTGCGGAATGGTTACCGGACCGAGGTGGCGGAGTCGGATCGACGATTCCATGAGGCCCTTGTGGCGCTCGCCGCCAACGCGCGGCTGGCGCGACTCTATCGGTGCATTCCGCCCGGTTCGTGGTTCGCAATCGGCCGGGGGCAGGAGTGCGAGACGGCCGGACGGATGATGCTTCGGGAGCACCGGGACATCCTGACGGCGATCCAAAGAGGCCGCGCCGCCGAAGCGCAAGGTCTGCTGCGCGGCCACGTGGCGAGCCCCGGCGAAACGTGCAAGAACGGCGTGGGAGTCGCATGATCCCACCCCGGGCGGCAGCGGCGATTCGCCGTCTGCGGCGAGGAGATGACCATGCCAAGGCCAATAGCGTTCTTCGCAGTCCTGTCGGCGGCTCTGGGAGTGTTGGTACTGAAGGCTCCGCACATGCGGCTGGCCGCACAGATCGCGTCGGGTCAGGTCGACGGACGCCGGATACCTGTGACGGAGTTCGCGCCCGAACGATTCCCGGAGGAAAGCGTTTCCGTCCGTCTCGGCGACCTGGCTTTCCAGGTTCCGCGCCGGACCCGGCTCGAGCCCGCCATCTCGGACGAGTCGTTCGGATTCCTGCTGACATTCGACGGCCTGAAGTGCCGCGTGTTGCCGCCGCGATACAACACTCGGGAGGAGGGGACTGCCCCGTGGAGTCTGAGTGAGATGTGCAGCGGGGACGAGCTGAGCCGCCAGGCCGCCATCTGCGCGGCGAGCGGGGCCGATCTGTCGTTCGGGCTCAGCCGGGCCGAAGTGCAACTGCTCCGGGAACGACTGGAGATCCGGCCGGCATTCTGCCTGGCCGCCGAGCGGGTGGAGGTCGTCCGAGGCGAGACGCTCTGTGGTCTGCTGCTGACCTGGAAGGTCGAAGGCGTGCCGCGCATGGTGTTCACATACTTCTCCGCCGATCACCGGGTCAGCGGAAGGGCATTCCTGTTTCCGGACTCCGACTCGGCCGAAGCGGTGCAGGCGGCGCGGGCCCTCGTCAGCACGTTCAGATTGGAGTCCGGGTCGCTCGCTTCTCCAGTCCCGCAGGTAGACTGACCGCCTCCTCGGGGGCGCATTCCGCCTTTTCGTGCCCGCCGAGTGCGAAAGAGACGGATTCTGTCATCGCCGAAGGCGGGCGAGTTCCGTCCCCGTCGCCACCGAGCTGGGATGCGCCCCGTCCCACGGCCATGCGGGCGGTAACCGTTGCACGGCCAACGACCATCACTATGATGCCATCACGGCGACCTGCGGCGTGATGACCGCTCGCGTTCGAATCCACGCGCGGGCGCCGCGTTCCGTTTGTTGGAGAACGAGTATGCCACGAACCTTTCCATGCCGATCGGCCGTGGCGCTGGCAGCGCTGAGCCTGTCGGTGGTCTGGAGCGGACAGGTTCTTGCCCAGAGCCGACCCGCAGAGATGTCCGACGTCACGGCCGGCGACGCACAGGCCGAGGTCGTCACCTTTTCCGCGCCGGGGGCGACGCCGGAAAGGGTCATGCGGGCGATCGTGGTTTTGCCGAGGGACTACGCCCGCGATGCGGCCGACGCCGGGCAACCGAGCGCGAAGAAACGCTATCCGGTCGTCTACCTGCTGCACGGCTACGGCGCAGACTGCACAAGCTGGTATGTGCGGTCGCGCGAGGCCGGCCGGCCGCTTTCCATGTATGCCGACCGCTACGGACTGATCATCGTCTGTGTCGACGGCCGACGGGCCTCGTGGTACCTCGATGCGCCGCCCGACAGTGAGGAGGCCGCGGACTGGCAGATCGAAACGATGTTCACCCGGCACCTTGTCCCTGAGATCGACCGGCGCTACCGCACTTGGGCGGACGCGCTCGGCCGCGCTGTTGTGGGTCTAAGCATGGGCGGGCACGGGGCGATCTATCTGGCCGCGCGGCATCCGGAACTGTTGAGCGTCTGCGGAGACATGAGCGGCGTGGTGGATCTGACGCACGTGATCAACAAGCAGGACCTCACGCGGCGACTCGGTCCGATCGAGAAGCACCGCGACCGATGGCTGGAGCACAGTGCGATAACCCAGGCGGAGCGCTTTGCCGGCCGGCGCGTGGGTGTGCTGATTGACTGCGGCTGGGGCGATTCGTTCTTCGAGGACCACCGGCTCCTGCACGAGAAGCTCACGCGGCTCCAGGTCCCGCACGACTTCATTCAGCGGCCGGGCGGACATGACTGGCCGTACTGGATCAACGCGCTGCCGTACCACCTTCAGTTTGCATCGGATCGTCTCCGACCGGCGGGCATTACAGGGCCGCCGACCTCGCTGCCGGGATTCAGGCCGGTGGTTCTGGACCAGGGCGGCGCGGACGATTCACGCGACCTTGGCACGGCCGACATGAACGGCGACGGCAAACCGGATGTCGTGGTCGCACGATCGGGGGGCGTGGCCTGGTACGAGAATCCCGGTTGGGGCCGACACCCGGTCACGGCTCCGTTCCATCGCAACATCGTGTCCGTTGCGGCGGAGGATATCGATCGCGACGGGCGCATCGATCTGGCATGGGCCTCTGAGCGGACCTCGGACGCCGCGAGCGCCGACGGGGGGATCTGGTGGGCGCGCAACGGACCCGCCGAGCCTTGGACGGCTTTTCCGGTGACGGCCGCGCCCGGCGTATGCCGTATCCGCTGGGCCGACGTGGATGGCGACGGTCGTCGTGAGCTGCTTGTCGGGTCGGCGGGCGCGGGGGCCGGGGCCGACGCATCCGACGAACGTAGCGCCTCGCTGCGCGTGATGCACGTTCCCGGCTCGCCGGAGACGGATCGATGGACCGAGGACATGATTCGGGAAGGTCCGCAGGCATGCTCTGCGATCGTGCCGTTGCGGTTCGTGGCGGCGCCGTTCGAGCAGATTCTCACCGCCGGCGCCGAAGGCATCCACGTGCTCAGTCGGCAGCCGGCAACCGGCGCCTGGACGAGCCGGCAGTTGGGCGCCGGTGATCAGGCGGGCACATCGAGCCGCGGCACCGGCGATGTGGCATTCGGGCGGTTGCGGGGCGGGCAACGCTTTCTGGCGGCAATCGAGCCGCCGGACGCCGGCCGAGTGGTTGCGTACATGGAGCCGCCGTATGCGAATCAACTCTGGACGAGGGTGGCGGTCGATGATGCCCCCGTCAGTGCTCGGGGCGTGGCCTGCGGCGACCTGAACGGCGACGGGGATGATGAGATCGTCGTCGCGTGCCGTGCGGGCGACGGGCAGCCGCGAGCCGGCGGCGTGCGGGCGTATATGGTGGCGGCGGACAGCTTGACCCGATGGGAGGGCCGCTGGATTGACGAAGACGGGATGGCCGTCGAGGCCGTCCGCATCGTTGACCTCAACGGCGACGGGCGTCCGGATATCGTTGCGGCCGGCCGGCGTGCGGCGAGTCTCAAGGTGTACCTGAACGGCAAGTGAGACGCCGCGTTCGCAGCGGATGGACCGGCTGGCGCCCCGCGGCCTGATCTCGGGGGACCGTTTCCTACCGGTCGTTCAGCGGACCGTGGTTCCGGAAGAGGTAAAGGCCCTGCTTGCCGGGGGCGAGGATGTCGAGCCAGCCGTTCTTGTCGATGTCGGCGACCCAGAAGTAGATGCCGACGCCGCTCGTGCGGCAGGCCGGGCCGTAGTCGATCGTGTGTCGGGTGAACCTGCCGCCGTCGATCTTGAAGTAGTAGACGCCGATCGGGTCGAGGCTGCCGGGGTCGTGTTCCTGATGGGCGCGGTAGCGTTTGCCGGTAACCAGCTCAGGCTTGCCGTCGTTGTCGATATCGACCAGCATCATGTCGTGGTACTGCGAACGGTCCGGGTCGATGTCGTGTTTCGTCCATGTGCGTTTGCCATCGGTTCGCCTGCCTTGCTCGTACCACGCGAGACCGTAATCGTGCGCCATGCCGACGATCAGGTCGGCCAGCCCGTCGCCGTTCACGTCGTGGACGAGGATCGGCACGGACGCACTGCCGAGCTTGAACTCGGGGTGCCACGTCCATTGCCCGTTGACGCGATCCTCTGGGGCCTCGATCCAGCCGTCGGGAACGATGAAGTCCCCGCGGCCGTCGCCGTTGACGTCGCCGAACCCCAGACCGTGGCCGCAGCCGTCGGGCTTGACGACGTGCTTTTCGAACCGGCCGGTGCCCTTGCCGTCGGCGCTGCGGATGAGCTTGTACCAGGCGACGCGGCCGCCGGCGTTCGGGACGATCTCGAGTTGTCCGTCGCCGTCCACGTCCCAGAAACGGGTCGTCTCGACGTTCCCGCACTTGTCGATGTCGTGCGTCTCCCACGGGATGTCCCGACCCTTGGGGTTCTCGCGCCACTGGAGCCTCTGGCCCCACCAGCCGCCGGTGATGATGTCCGGGTAGCCGTCGCCGTTGACGTCCATCGGGAAGTCGGAGAAGTCGTCGTAGTAGTCCTCGACCTGCATGAGGTTGCAGATTCTGTGGGCCTTCTGAAACTCCGGCCCCTCGAACCAGACCTCGCCGGAGACGATGTCGAGCTTGCCGTCCTGATTCACGTCGCAGACGGACGCGGCCTCGAACGTGACGTCGCCGATCCGCTGCCGCTCGAACCGGAGACGGTCGGCCGCGTGAGTCGTGGCCACGAACAGAAGGGGTAGCGCCAGGAAACGATGGTACATTGCGTGCTCCTTGTCGTTCCGTTGTCCGGAATGCGGGCTGCTCGACCAGGCGTTGCCGTGCCGGGGCGTGGCCGAGACGGCTCGGGCCGGGCTGAGGACAACGGGTGACTACTGCGTCTTCTGTACGAACTCCAGCGGCTTGCCGTCCGGCGTCGTGATCCGCATGCAGAACTCCCAGCCCATCAGGTTCTGCCAGATCTTCAGCAGGATGCGGTTCGTCCCCGCCTGGAGCTTCACGGGCACCTTGTCCTGATCCACCTGCAACCCCCGGGCAACGAACTGATCGAACACCTTCTTTCCGTTCACGTAGATCTTCTCGCTGTCGTCGACGCCCAGGAGCAGGACCGCGTCCGCCGGTTTCTCCAGGGTGATCTCCGTGTACGCATAGCCGATGCAGTGGTCGCTGTCGGCGATCGCGGTCCGGAGATCGATCTTCCCGTCGGGGTCGCTCGAAACGACGTGTTTCCAGTCCAGCCGGCGCTTCCCCGACATGTACCGGCCGGCAAGATCCACGTTCGGTTCGCCGATGTAGTTCCTGTCCCACCCGGCGTTGTCCCTTCCCAGCTCGAACGGGCCGACGATCCACCAACTCGTGACGACGCCCGGCGCCGCCGGCAGATCGACCTTGGCGCCGAGGGCGAGCATCTTACGCAGGATGGTCTCCCGCGCTGCCTTCGGCGGATTCATCCTGCCGGCCGTCTCGTAGGCGTCGATCGCTTTGTCCTTCCGGCCGGCGGCTGCGAGGGCGTCGCCGACGGCGAGCAGGGCGTGCAGGGCGGGATCGTGCAGTTCCCTGTCGGCCGCTGCGGCTTTCACGGCGTCATATGCCTCGGCGATCGGGCAGGCGGCGAGGCCTTCCATTGCCGCCCGCCGGTTGTTCGCATCGGGCGCGGTTTCCAGACCGACGAGATAGGCGCGGCCGGCCGCCTGCTTGTGTTTTCCTTCGGCCCTGAGGGCATCAGCCAGGCGAACGATCGCCCTTGCGGCCGCCGCCTTTTCTTCGCCGGCGCCGCTTCGGGCGGCGGCTGCCAGCGGCTCGATGGCGTCGGGCTGTCCCGCCTCGCCCATCGCCGCGAGCGCCGCCCCACGGACGGTCGGCTTTTCTGACCGGGCGGCCTCGATGAGGATCGGCATCACCAGCGGGTGCTTCCTGCCGCCGAGGACCGGCAGCAGGGCGAGCTGCATATCCTGCGAGAGGCTCGGATAGGCGGCGACGATCGCACGCGTGACGTCGACGCCCTGCATCGTTTGCAGCGCGGCGATGCCGTTCGCGCGATTGGGGTTCTCGGCGTCCTTGATCGCGGCGAGGATCGGCGCCACGCACGTGCCGTCGCCGATCCGCCCGAGCCCGGCCAGCGCCGCGTCCTTCGTGATCGGACCGCCGGTCTTGAGCAGATCGACGTATGTCTCGACGACAATCTGCCAGTTGCCGCCCCTGGCCTCCACGGCGTTGAGCAGCCGCAGCATTGCATCCATCGCGTCGGACCTCGTCGCATCATCGGCGGAGCCGATCACGGCCCGGGCGGTCTTCAGGTACGACGGATCGCCCGTCCACGACAGGGCCCGCACGGCCGCCGCGCGTACCGGCGCATTGTCGCTTCGTGTCTGTTCGACGATGGCGGCCACACTGCCTTCATCCTTCAACTGCCCCAACGCGTTGAGCAGCGCGCACTGGAAATCGGCGTCCGCCTTCTTCAGGTGCTCGCGCAGGGCCGCCCGCGCCTCGGGTGTGCCCATCTCCGTAAGCGCAACTCGGGCCTTCTCGCGCAGTTCCGCGTCGTCGAGCAGTACGGCTATCGGCTTGATGTCGGCGCCGGCGGGCACGACCAGCGGCAGCAGGCGCAACCCGCGAATCTTGATCTCCTTGGGCTGCTCCGGGGCGACGAGCCTCATCAGGCTTGCCGTCACGACGGCGCGGTCCGCTTCGCGCCCGGGGACGGAGACCTCCGCAGCGAAGTCCGCAAGGACGTTGAACGCGGATCGCCAAACGACTTCCTTCTCCTGCGTCACAAGCGGCAGGAGCTTCGGCACTGCGTCGACGCCCTGTCGCGGCAGCAGGTGCCGCGCCTCGGCCCGAGCTTTCTCATCATCGCCGCCAAGCTTCTGAATAAGGGCATCGGTCGTCGATGCCCGTCCGGCGACGGGCAACACAGCCGTCATCGCCGCCGCAAGAATCCAGGATCGGGATGTGTTCATGATTGCGTTCCGTTGATCGTTATTGCGTCAGGCCGTTCAGCCTCGGTCTCCCACCCCGGAGGGGCGGGGCACCCACGCACTCACATATGCCACGGATACCGGTACGCCCGCGAG
>CAZMVY010000150.1:8780-12268 GCA_964569765.1 uncultured Planctomycetales bacterium | reverse complement strand
CAGCCTTCTGTCGGGAGCGGGGGATCAAGGCGGGGACGCTGGCGTGGTGGAAGCGGCAACTCCGGCGGCCCGGTCGGGCGGAACGCCACATGCGGAGAACGTCGGCGGAGACCGGTGCCGGATTCATCGAGATCGGCCTGGGCCGAGGGGCGACGCCGGTCGGGTATGAGATTCTCCTGTCGCGTGGTCGGGCCGTCCGCGTGCCCGGCCGCTTCGATGCCCAGGAGCTGTCGCGCCTGATTGCGGCGGTGGAGTCGGTCCCCGGGACCTTCGGCGGAGCGGCGTTGCCATGTTGACGTGGCCGGCGAGCGTTCGGGTGTTCGTGCACACGGGTCCGACGGACATGCGTCGGAGCTTCGACACGCTGGCGGCGATGGTGCGTGCGATCCTGAAGCAGGACCCGCTCTCGGGGCACCTGTTCGTGTTCTTCAATCGCCCGCGGGACCGCGCGAAGGGCACCACATGACGGCCGGTGATGCCGTTCAGAGGATTGCTTCGTCAGACGAGCAATCAGGCCGGCCCATCCCGGGCGAGAAGCACCACGTGGACGTTCTTGGGACCGTGAACGCCCATGACAAGGTTCAGTTCGATGTCGGCCGTTCGGCTCGGCCCCGTGATGAGCACCTCGTTGGCCGGCATCGGCGAGTTCAGCGTCGCCGCCCAATCGAGCAGGTCCGGCACGATCTGCCCTTCGCGAAGGACCGCGATGTGTTCGGGCACGGCCAGGCTCGCCAGCCGCCGCGTGTTCGAACCACTGCGAATCACGATCGAACCGGTCTCCGCGATTCCCATCCGGGCCAGCGTGATGCCGGCATCGGCCGTAAAGGCACAATCGTCTTCCCGCAGATCCACGATCTGCCGGCCGTCGTCGCGGATCGCCCGAACCAGCTCATCCCGCCGCGGCAGCGGCTCGTCGGTGACGAGAACCCTCCTGGCGTCGATGTCCGCGATGACCTTCCCGATCGTCTCGACGAGGGCCGCCTCGCCGGCGACGCGATAAACCTTCATCTTCGCGTCCACGGCCATGGCGCAGAAGCGATCGACGACGTCGCCGCCGGCCTTCACCACGCGGGCCGTTTCCCGGTCCGAAGGCAGTTCCACGAGCGGCCGATCATTGCCGATGGCCTCGCGGATCGAACGGATGAACTCCTCTTGCGAAACGCCGAGCACGATGGACTCCCAACCGAGTGGCACGCAATGGCGCGCCCTACGGCAAACGGCACGCAATGGCGCGCCCTACGCGTTGTCCTGTAAATCCTTCCACATCCTGTGGAACGGCCGCGGGGCCATCGCGGGGAAGTCCCGCTGGTCCGTCCAGACATTTCCCGGCGGCGGCAGTTTCGAATGCCATCCATCCCGGGCCAGCAGCCCATCCAGGAAGATATGGCCCATCCGGCTGCCCAGGCTGTACAGAAACTTCGACTTCATGCCCATCCGCCACATCCGAAACGCCAGCCGCTGGAACCAGTGCATCTGGCCCCGGCGCCGCAGATCGTCCCGCATCCGGATGAGAAACTCAGGGATAGGTATCCGGACGGGACAAGCGTCGAGGCATGCGCCGCAGAGGCTCGAGGCGTTGGGCAGGTCCTTATGTTCGCACATCCCCTCGAGCAGCGGGGTGACCAGCTTGCCGATCGGCCCCGGGTAGACCCCGCCGTATGCATGGCCGCCGATCGTGCGATACACCGGGCAAGCGTTCAGGCACGCGCCGCACCGGATGCACCGCAGGACCTCGCGATACTCGCCCGCAAGAATCCCCGTCCGCCCGCGATCCATGATGACCACGTGAAACTCTTCCGGCCCGTCGAGGTCGCCGGGGCGCTTCGGCCCGGTCATCAGATTCGTGTACGTCGTCAGGCGCTGGCCCGTGGCGCTCTTGGCGAGGAGCTTGAGCATCACGGCGAGGTCCGCGAGCGTTGGCACGACCTTCTCCAGACCCATCAGCGCAACAAGCACCTTCGGCCGCGAGGTGCAGTACCGGCCGTTGCCCTCGTTGGTGACGATGCACACGGTGCCGGTCTCGGCCACGCCGAAGTTGCACCCGCAGATGCCCATGTCGGCCGTGCGGAACTTCTCGCGGAGGTGGGCACGGGCAGCCATCGTGAGCGCCTGCGGGTCTTCCGTGTACGGGGTGCCGATGACCCTCTCGAAGATCCGCGCGATCTGCGGCGTGGTCTTGTGGATGACTGGGGCGACGATGTGCGACGGGCGGTCGTGGTCGATCTGGATGATGAACTCGCCCAGGTCGGTCTCGACCACCTCAAACCCGTCGGCCTCCAGCGCGTGGTCGAGATGGATCTCCTCGCTGGCCATCGACTTGACCTTGACGATCCGCCGGACGCCGCGGTCCTTGCCGATCTGCGAGATGATCCGGCACGCCTGTTCGCCGGTCCGCGCGAAGTGGACCTGCCCGCCGTTGCGCTGCACATTCTCCACGAAGAGGCTCAGGTACCGGTCGAGGTTCGCCAGCGTGTGATCCTTGATCTTCGCGGCGAGTTCGCGGATCTCGAGCGGACGGCCGAGCTCGGGGAGGATCGCCTTGCGACCCTCGTACTGCCGGAGCGTGGCCCGTGTGATTGCCGCCGTCAGGCCCGGCGTTGCGATGGCCTCGGCGACGCGGGTGTGGAAGTCCGATGCGGCGGTCGTCTGTACGTCACTCATGATAGCAACCGGCGCTTCTCCGTTGCGGCCATCGCCTGATCGATCATCTGGGCGATGTGCATGACCTTGATCTCGAACCCCTCGCGGCGGCAGGCGCCGGCGATGTTCATCGTGCATCCGCCATCATTGACGACGAGAATCTCCGCCCCGGTCTTGCGGATATTGGCCACCTTGTCGCGGACCATCGCCCCGGAGATCTCCCCGTATTTCACCGAGAACGTACCCCCGAAGCCGCAGCACTGATCCATCTTTTCGAGCTGGCGGTATTCCAGGCCGCGGAAGCGCTTGAGCATACGGATAGCTTCGTCGGTGATGCCGATCCCGCGAAGGTGGCAACTGTAGTGATACGTGGCGACGCCGGGGAACTCGAGGTCCCACCTCGACCAGTCGGGCCGGAGCTTCTTCTCCAGGAACTCGATGAACTCGAAGGTCTTCCCGGCCAGTGCGACGGCCCTGCGGTGCATGGCGGGATCGTCCTTGAACGTGACGGGGAAATACTCCCGCACGATCGAGCAGCAGGAACCGGACGGCGTGACGACCAGCTCCGAGTCTTCGAAAACATCGATCATCCGCACCGCGACCGCGCGAAAGTCGTCGCCGCAACCGCTGTTGAGCGCCGGCTGTCCGCAGCACGTCTGCCGTTTGGGGAAGTCCACGTCCACGCCCAGGCGGCGCAGGACGCGGACCACGCTGACGGCGACGTCGGGATAGAACAGGTCGGTCAGGCACGTAACAAACAGAGAAACCTTCATGGTTATTGCACGATGATCGGGTCGCCCCAGCTCTTGAAGAGGAACAGCAGGATGATCGAAAGCGTTATCGCGCCG
>CAZMVY010000150.1:0-8770 GCA_964569765.1 uncultured Planctomycetales bacterium | reverse complement strand
CGGTCCGGCGCCCGCCCCCAGGACGAAACCGATCCACGACTGAAGCGGCTTGTCGTTTCGCCGCTGTCCCGCGCTGTTCAGCCCGAGGCCGAAGCCCGCGATGCCCAGCCCAAGGGCCAGCAGCCCCGACACGTATACCAGCGGCATCCGCAGGCTCTTGGGGTTGTACGGAATCACCTTCTCACGAATAACCAGGTGCTGAAAGACGAGAACCGCCAGGCCGGCGACACAAACCAGGGCCGCCGCCGACAGGACCACCGAAACACGAGCCTGCACGTCGTATCGGCGAAGACTGAGTCTGGGAATGGGCACGCGAGCTTCCTCCGTACGATCGAACCCTGCGCGAACCGAATGGCCGTCGCGTCGCCGGACCGCCGTATCATAACACGGCGACGTTCACGATGAAACGCCCGCGAAGCGGCAGGCCGGCGAGGGCCGAACCTCGCACGGCACGCCGCCGTTTCGCCGCGCAGCCCCCTCCTGGAGGCGCCAACCGACGGGCGCCTCCGCCTCGACCCGCCGCGCGGCACCGCGGCCGCCTCGCCGGAGGCGACCGACGCGCCCCCCCGGTTTGACACCGCACGTGTCCCCTTTACCATAGCCCACGGTCACAGGACTGCTGCGAGATCCATCATGAAAGCTTCCTCGATTGCCCTCGGCCTGGACTATGGCACCGAATCGGTCCGGGCGATCTTTGTAGAGACGCGGACGGGGCGCACGCTGGCGGAGGCCGTCGTTCCGTACCGGCACGGCGTGATCACGGAACGGCTGCCCGACACGAACGTCCGCCTCGGTGCCGACTGGGCGCTGCAGGACTCGGCCGATTACGTCAACGGCATGCTCGGCGCCGTGAAGGGGGCCATGAAAACGGGCCGTATCGACGGGCGGCGGGTGTGCGGTATCGGCATCAGCTTCACCGCCTGCACGATGCTGCCCACGACGGCCGACGGCACGCCGCTGGCATGGACCGATCCGTTCCGCAGGCACCCGAACGCCTGGTGCAAGCTCTGGAAGCACCATGCCGCGCAGCCGCAGGCGGACCGGATGAACGCCGTCGCCCGCAAGCGCGGTGAAAAATGGCTTGCGCGGTATGGTGGAACGATCTCGAGCGAATGGTTCTTCCCGAAGGCGCTCCAGGCAATCGAGGAAGACCCGAAGGTCTGGCACGCCGCCGACGTCTACATCGAGGCCGGCGAATGGATCGCGTGGCAGCTCACCGGCCGGCTCGTGCGCAGCACCTGTCACGGCGGATACAAACAATGCTGGCACAAGCGCGAGGGCTATCCCTCCGCCACGTACCTCCGGGCGGTCCATCCCGAACTGCCGAAGCTGGTCAGCCGGAAGATGCACGGGCTGCGAATCGCCCCCGGACAGCCCGCCGGGGGGCTCACCGCCGCGTGGGCAAAGAAACTCGGCCTGCCCGTCGGCATCGCGGTCTCCTCTTCCATCATCGACGCCCACAGCGGCGTGCCGGGCGCGGGCGGCGCCGGCCCCGGCGTGATGGTCATGGTCATGGGCACGAGCACGGGCCACATGCGCATGGACACAAAGGTGACACTCGCAAAGGGCATATCCGGCGTCGTGGAGGACGGCATTCTGCCGGGCTTTTACGGATACGAGGCGGGGCAGGTGGCCGTGGGCGACATCTTCGCCTGGTACGTTGAGCACGCCGCACCAGCGTACATAGCCGCCGAGGCGGCAAAGAAAAAGCAAACCATACACCAACTGCTCACCACGCAGGCCGCCCGGCTCAAACCCGGCCAGAATCGCCTCCTCGCGCTGGACTGGTGGAACGGAAACCGTACCCCGTTTGTCGACGCAAACCTTTCCGGGCTGATCGTCGGCCTGACGCTCGGCACGCGCCCCGCAGACGTGTACCGCGCCCTGATCGAAGCGACGGCCTTCGGCACGATGCGGGTGATTGAGACGTTCGACGTTGCCGGCATTCGGACGAAGTCGCTCGTGGCCTGTGGCGGCATCGCCAAGAAGAACCCCCTGCTCATGCAGATTTACGCCGATGTCACAGGCCGGCCCATCGACGTAGCGGCCAGCGCCCAGGCTTCATCGCTTGGCGCCGCCGTCCTGGGCGCCGTCGCCGCCGGCGCCGAAGCGGGCGGGTATGACTCCGTAGCTCAAGCCGTGCGGAATATGGTCGCCCGGCCGGTCGAGCGGTATCGGCCGGATGCGGCCGCGCACAGAGTGTACGCGCAGATGTACAAGGATTACCGCCGCCTGAGTAACCATTTCGGCCAATACCGCGACCCCGTAATGAAGAACTTGCGGGCTCTCGACAGGTAACGCATCCCAAGCCGGCCTTCCACCGCATCCGACGCCGCGGCGTAGAGATATTGCGGTGATCTGCGGAATCAACCTCTGTCCGTAACCAAACACCGGGGCGTTGGCCATTGAGTCAGGCTCTGGGCGAAGTGTGCGCCGGGCCCGACCCCGCACGCAAAAGAGGACAGGCGCCCACCTTCGGCGCACAAGTTACGCCGAAAGAAAGCGCCTGCCCTACGCAGTGCCACTCTGGGCCGCCCGTAAGCGGTCGCTACGCCTGAACCCCTACGGCTCGAAGCGACGGCGCCGCCGCCAGCATGTCACTGCCCAGGCGGCGCGACGGCTCACGGAGCAGCCCGGCCCCCGCTCACGTCGTCAGCGGGAAATTGGGGAACCAAACCTTGCCCATGTTGGGCAGAATGCTCATACCACCGCTGTACTCCTGGAGACAACCGGCGGTAGCGAACAGCCAAGCCGATGATCCGACAATCAGCAGGATCTTCCACAGACGATTCATGTCATGACCTCCTTGGTCCACAAGCCACTCGAAAAACTCGCCGCCGCTGGAACGATTACGACGACCACGGGCCGCCGTTCCTTCGCCCCGGGCAGCCTTCACGCCTGGCGGCTCTTTCTCGTCGATAGATACCGGAACCGCAAGGCCTCGTTACTCTTCAGCCGGCGCCCCCACAACGGCCGACGCCGCCGCGCACACCCCGCTCGGAAATCCCGAACCGGAACCGGGCTAGGATCACCGAACGGACCCGCGCAGCTTAGCTGAAGAGATCCTCATTCAGCCAGAGCGTGACCCAATGAGCCAGCGTGCAGGCCTTCGGGAGCTGGCACGGGAACGCACAGCCGCACCCATAGAGCGAGCCGCCGACGAAGGCGATGAGGTACGCCAAGTACTTCACTTTCCTCAACATCGTATGAATCTCCTTAAAGCGGGACACCAGTCAGTCACTCGAGCCACCATCCTCCAAGAGGCTTGGCCGCGAGCCCGGTTCCCTTGGGTTCCGGAACTGCCCCAGCGCGAGGCGACCGGGCCACCATCCACTACGCTAGTTAACGAACCGCAGAATGGTCGTATCCACGAGCCACTGAGCGATGCAGCCACCCAGCCCACCGAGCTGGAAGAGCGT
Source organism: uncultured Planctomycetales bacterium (assembly GCA_964569765.1). GTDB lineage: Bacteria > Planctomycetota > Phycisphaerae > UBA1845 > PWPN01 > CAZMVY01. Next base: position 5,351 of record CAZMVY010000150.1, on the reverse strand, counting down.
CGCACCACCGAACAGGATCGCCCATTTCGTCCAACTCTTCCTCAACATCGTGTTTATCTCCTAAGAACAGTCTCCTAGTTCGCGCCGGCACGACAACGGCCGGCTTCATCTGTGCCCCACCCTTCTGGCCACTACGAGCCCGCGGGCGAAGGCACATCGCCGCATGGCACCCGCTCTCTCAGTCGAACAGGTTCGCGATCACAACGTCCGTCAGTATGTTCTTGTAACTGAACGGACACCCGGTCTTGCACACCGGCAGCGAGCAGGGGCTGCAGCCACAGGCGTAGAGCGAGAAGCCCGTCGCCAACAGGAACCCCACCCCCCACATGGTCCACTTCTTAAGGGTTTTGTACATTACATACCTCCTTAAACAGAAGGAAACGATCCCGGCCTTACACATGAAGGCCACGTCCGCTCGCACGTCGGCCAGCGCGCCATGGACCCGCTGTCGCACGCTACGCCGACCGGCGCGGCATACACAGGCCCCCAATGTGTACACCCAGAAACATAGATTAGCCGCGCCTCCAATCTTTGGGGCGAAAGTCTACTGGCTTTCCCGGCTATTGCAAGACCCTCGCGCGAAAAAACCGCAAATTTTCTCGCGAGTCACCGGTTCGACGATCCCAGTTTCCGTCACGATTCCGCGGATGTATCCCGCGGGGGTCACGTCAAACGCCGGGTTCCAGCAGGCCACACCCTCGGGAGCTGTCGTTTTCCCGAAACCGCACCTGATCTCGTCCGCCGACCGCTGCTCGATCGGTATACCCGACCCGTCCTGGATCGACAAGTCGAATGTCGATCGGGGCGCAGCGACGTAGAACGCTATTCCATGATGACGGGCCAACACCGCCAGCGAATATGTCCCGACCTTGTTGGCCGTGTCTCCGTTCGCAACGATCCGGTCCGCGCCTGTTATAACCAGATCGATACGCCCCTCTCTCATCAACGCGCCCACCATATTATCGCAAATGACCGTGACGTCAATACCCGCTCGTGATAATTCCCATGCGGTCAGCCGCGAACCCTGCAACAGCGGACGCGTCTCGCCGGCATACACCCTGAACCGCCGGCCTCGTTCGTGGGCTGCATACAGTACCGATAACGCAGTACCGTATTCCGATGCGGCAAGCCAGCCCGCGTTACAGTGTGTCAGAACAGACGCACCATCTCGCACAAGCGGCTCGCCCCACCGCCCTATGGCCCGGCATATCGCGGCATCCTCGTCGCGAATCCTCTTCGCCTCGGCCAGGACGCCTTCCTTCAACTCCACCAAGGGCCGGCCACGCAAGGACTCGGCACACCGCCGCATCCGAGCGACCGCCCAAGCCAGATTAACGGCGGTTGGACGGGTCCGGACGAGTAAATTGCAGGAATCCTCCAGAGTGTCAAAGAACTCACGGTCGCTGGCCGCGCCACGGACGCCCAGCACCACACCCATTGCTGCAGCCACACCTATCGCTGGCGCGCCACGTACTCGAAGATTCAATATGGCCTCCCGAAGACTCTCTATCTCTCGGCAGGCCAGCAACTTAAGCTCACCAGGCAGGAGCGTCTGATCGATCAATTCCACGTAGCCGTCGAGCCCGCCGACCCATTGGATAGTCTTAGGGGGCAGACCCTCAGCCACGGCTAAGCCGCTCCCGCAGAATCTGGTTCTTGTTATCGACCATTTCTGCCTGATTTCTTTTGAGGTTTTTCAGGGCGGCATCTAGGGTAGGGTTATTAAGCGCTAGGATTTGCGCCGCCAGTACCGCTGCGTTCCGCGCCCCTACCTGGCCGATCCCAACCGTTGCCACGGGCACGCCGGGCGGCATCTGGACCGTGCTCAGAAGGGCATCCACTCCGTGCAAAGGACCGGCGTCCAGCGGAACCCCGATTACCGGCAGGGTGGTCAGCGCGGCAAATGTCCCGGCCAGAGCCGCCGCCAGACCCGCCGCCGCAATGACAACCTGCACGCCATTCTCCTGGGCTGTGCGCGCGTAGTCATGCACCTTCTCCGGGGTGCGATGGGCGGACATGATCTGGACCTCGCAGGGAACCCCAAGCTCCGCGAGCTGTTTGTAGCACGCCTCCATCGTCGGCCAATCGGAATCGCTTCCGATAACAATCGCCACTCGCGGTCGAGCCATCCGGACCGGCCTCCTTTCGAACCGGCATTGTAGCGAACTGCCCCGTAGCGCCAACCTCCGCCAGCGGCCCGCGCAACCATGCGGCCATCGGCCTGGCGGCGCGGGGAACGTCGCCACGGCCGGACCTCCGCATTACAATGCCGTCGTCGTTCTCGGAGCAGCTTGACGCCGCGAGGCAACTCGTGTCGACATAAGATCATGGCGCAAAGATATCCCCTCTTCGTGAAACGGGATCTGGACGGGTTCTTCGGTCTGGCCATCGACAACCTGGTCCAGTGGCTGCTGATCATCACGCTGTGCAAGACCGCCTGCGGAATGAGCGGCGAGAACGAGTACTTCCTCTATAAACACATCCTGCCCGGGGCGGCGGTTTCGCTCGTGATCGGCAACCTCTTTTATGCGTTCCAGGCGCATCGCCTCGCCAAACGAGAAGGCCGATCCGACGTGACAGCACTGCCATTCGGGATCAACACGCCGTCGCTCATCGTCTATGTGTTCTTCGTGATGCTGCCGGCATACCAGATGACGAAGTCGGCCCGGGCGGCCTGGCTCATGGGCCTTATCGCATGCCTCGGCAGCGGCGTGATCGAATTCACGGGAGCGATTTACGCGGAACGCATCCGCAGGCACACCCCGCGGGCCGCCCTGCTCAGCACGCTGGCCGGCATCGCGATCGGCTTCATTGCCATGACCTTCGCCCTTCAGATCTGGCAGCGGCCGCTGATAGCAATGCTGCCGTTGGGAATCGTATTGATCACGTACTTCTCCGGCATCCGATTCCCCGGCGGGATCCCCGGCGGGCTGCTGGCCGTCGGCGGCGGAACAGTCCTCGCGTGGGTACTCACGGCGATCCTCCCCGGCGAGTGGCTCGGACGCACCATGTCCGCCAACGCGGTCGGGGAAGCCTGGGCACTGCGCGGCTGGCACCCGCCGATCTGGGCGGGCGGCGAGTTGTGGCGCTACATGTATACCACCTGGCACAATGAGGCCCAGCGCAAGCTCCTGGTCGGATCGATCTCCGTGATCGTACCGATGGGTCTCTTCAACGTCATCGGCAGCCTGCAGAACATCGAGTCCGCGGCAGCCGGGGGCGATCGCTTTCACACCAGCAGCTCGCTGGCGGTAAACGGACTCTCCACGATTGCGGCAGCGCTCTTTGGTTCCTGCTTTCCGACGACCATCTACATCGGGCATCCCGGCTGGAAGGGCCTCGGCGCCCGGGCGGGCTACTCGACGCTGAACGGACTCTTCTTCACCGTTATCGGACTGACCGGCACCGTGGCTGTCATTAACGCGGTCGTGCCCATCGAGGCCGGCATCGCCATCGTCGTCTGGATCGGGATCATCATCACCGCCCAGGCGTATCAGACGACGCCCCGCGAGCATGCCCCCGCCGTTGCCGTGGGTCTGTTCCCCGCGATCGCCGCCTGGGGAGCAACCGTTGCCGCGGGTGTGTTCATCGCGGCGGGCGGCCGGAGCATGCAGGCCATCCTCTCGGAGAATCCGGCCGCCGACGCCAGCGGCTTTCTCCTGCACGGGATGAACATCCTCGAGCGGGGCTACATCTTCACGTGCATGATCCTGGCAGCGATCTCGGCGTTCCTCATCGAACGGAAGTTTTTCGCGGCCGCCATCTGGTCGCTGGTGGCGGCGGGACTGACGTTTGCGGGCCTCATGCACGCTTACCAGGTCCGCGACAACACCGTAGACTACCTGCTGGTCTGGAGCCGCCTGCCAAACGGTGTCTTCGGCACGCGTGCGTATGGAGTGGCCGTGGGGTACATGCTGCTGGCGGCGCTCTTCGCCGCGATCGGCTGGTATCGGAGTCGCTGGGGATCCAACGGTGCAACGGATGACGTGCGACTGCACTGACAGATGGTCTGCAAATCGACATGGCAGGCCGCATGCCCCCGCCGGTGCGGCCGCCCCGCGGGGCCGCTGGGCCAAGGTCTTTGCCATGACGCTCGCCGGTATGGCGGGCTGCGCGAACGCGGCGGCCGAGTTGGAACCGTTCGCAGAGGCTGTTCAACGCGTACCGCTGGGCTCCGACGACGGCGTGGCAAGGTTCTTCCTGGGCTTCCCCACGAAGGTATCGGCGGGCGAGCGGAACTGGTGGTATCTTCGTCCGGAGGCGGCGGGTCCAGCGGCACCGAACGGCGGGCTTTCCGTCCTCGTCCGATTCGACGCCCGCGAGAAAGTCGTGGAGCGCGAGCTGATCGAGTGGGCCGCTACGGGCAAGGACCGATACATTCTGCGTTGCGAGCGGCTCGTTGCGGGCGAGGCGACCGCGGACGAGGCGGACTTCACGACCGTGCTCGGGGAGAAGCTCGCGGAACTGTCGCGCACGAACAACCGCTTCCGCTTCGATCTGCACGACACATCGTATCAGCTCACGGCCGAGGGCGTGCTGCTGCTCTCGATGGACCGCTGGGCCCGGCCGGGATCGCGCCTGACCAGCCTCCGGGGGGAAATCGACACAACGCTGTACCCGCAGATCGCGGAGGCCGTGCGCCTTGCATGGCAGGTCCGGCGATTCGCAATCGAGCTCGATTTCGGGCGGCCCGGCCGATAGCCGCCGGACCGCGAACGGCAGGCGACGGCCGGCCGGTCCCGGGAGGCGCGGTCCTGCCCTGCCCCTACTTCTTCTCGATCGCCGCCACCAGTGCAAGGACGCCCTTCTTCACCGCCTCGTTGAGCCCGGGGGCGAACGGCGCAGGATTGCCCACGCGGTAGAGGTTCGATGCAACCACCTCGTAGCCGCCGTCCTTCAGGATCTCGTCCACGGGCAGGTAGCCGAATGCCTCTTGCGTGTAGCCGAAAACCACGACGGGCCTGTCCCCGAACCACCGGCGGGCGTAGGACGCCCACTGCACCACCGGCTCGCCGGAGAAGTAGCAGATCCACTGGTCCGACGCGAGGCGGACGACGCCGACGGTCCACGAAACCGTTTTCTGCGTCGGACCGCCCCTGGCGTACTGTTCGAGCCAGTAGCGGGCGGCCGCGGCCTGATGATCGCGTCCGCTCGCGGCGATCCGCTCGTAAACCGACCGGGGCGGGGGGGCATCGCGGGCCAGATCGATGCGGGTCATGGCGGCTGCGATTTCGAGCAAGAGGGTGCGGCCTTCGCTCTTGAATGCGTCGAGGACGCCCGCGGCGAGTTGCCGGCCCACGGTGTCGTTGTCTGCGAGCGTGCCGGGGCGGACCTTCAACGCGGGAAGGTCG
>CAZMVY010000149.1:267-12270 GCA_964569765.1 uncultured Planctomycetales bacterium | reverse complement strand
CGGCGCCTACTTGCCGCTGCAGGGCCGGCCCAACGTCGGCGCCTACCCGTACCGGCGCAACTACTACTACCTGCTCCTGCGCGTCACCGGGGTCGCCGCGCTCGCCTTCCTCGCCTTCCACGTCGCTTCGCTGCGCATCGCCGTCACGCTGGTGGGCAAGGGCGGCGGCGTCGAGGGCCACCCGGCTACGTCAGCTTCCGCGACATGGTGCTGCACTACCAGAGCCCGCTGGTGCTCTGGGGCTACGTCCTGGGCGTGCTCGCCTGCGTCTTCCACTTCACCAACGGCCTGAACGGCTTCTGCTGGACCTGGGGCCTCGCCGTCGGCGAGCGCGCGCGCAAGGTGATCGAGTGGGTCACCCTGGGCCTGTTCCTCGTCCTCTCGGTGCCGTTCCTCCACATCCTGTGGAGCTTCTACGTCGCCGGCGGCTGAGGCCCGCGCGGGCCCGCTCCGCCCCGCGGCCGCCTCTCGTCCCGTCCGTCCGGTCTCCGCGCTCCCTTTCCCTTCTCCTTCTACTTCTTCTCCTTCTCCCAAAGGAAAAAGCCATGGCTGAGGCAGCGTCGTCGAGCAGGCCGCGGTTCATCGTGGTGGGCGGCGGCCTCGCCGGCCTGATGACCACCCTCAAGCTCGCCGAGGCGGGCCACGACGTGGACCTGCTCTCGGTCGTCCCGGTCAAGCGCAGCCACTCGGTGTGCGCGCAGGGCGGCATCAACGGCGCGGTCAACACCAAGGGCGAGGGCGACCACCCCGACAAGCACACCTTCGACACGCTGCGCGGGGGCGACTTCCTCGCCGAGCAGCCGCCGGTCAAGGGCATGTGCGACGCGGCGCCGGGCATCATCTACCTGTTCGACCGCATGGGCGTGACCTTCAACCGCACCGGCGAGGGCCTGCTCGACTTCCGGCGCTTCGGCGGCACGCTCTACAAGCGCACCGCCTTCGCCGGCGCCACCACCGGCCAGCAGATGCTGTACGCCTTCGATGAGCAGGTGCGCCGCTGGGAAACGGAGGGCCTGGTCCGGAAGTTTGAACTCTGGGAGTTCCTCGGCCCCGTGATCGACGACCGCGGCATCTGCCGGGGCGCCGTCGCCCAGAACCTGATCGACATGGAGATTCGCGCCTTCCCCGCCGACGCCGTCGTCCTGGCTACGGGCGGATGCGGGCTGATCTTCGGCAAGAGCACGAACAGCGTCATCTGCACCGGCGCCGCCAACGCGCGGGCCTATCGGGCCGGTGCGAAGTATGCCAACGGCGAGTTCATTCAGGTCCATCCGACCGCCATCCCGGGCGCGGACAAGCTCCGCCTCATGAGCGAGTCGGCCCGCGGCGAAGGCGGCCGCGTCTGGGTGCCGCGCAAGCCGGGCGACCCCCGCCCGCCTCGCGAAATCCCCGAGGCCGAGCGCTGGTACTTCCTCGAAGAACGCTACCCCCAGTACGGCAACCTCGTTCCGCGCGACATCGCGACGCGCGAGATCTTCGCTGTCTGCCGCGATGGCTACAGCGTCGATCCGAACAGCTACTGCGTCTACCTCGATCTCACGCACATCCCGCGGCAGGAGCTCGACCGCAAGCTCGAAGGCATCCTCGAGATTTACGAGAAGTTCCAGGGCGTCGATCCCCGCGAGGAGCCCATGCGGATTTTCCCCGCCGTGCATTACTCGATGGGCGGCCTCTGGTGCGACTACGAGAAGAACCCGGCCACCGGCGGCCTGAAGCACGGCTCGCCGAGGAATCAGATGACGAACATCCCCGGCCTCTATGCGATCGGCGAGGCCAACTATCAGTACCATGGCGCGAACCGCCTCGGCGCCAACTCGCTGCTGAGCTGCATCTTCGACGGCATGTTTGTCGCCCCGGGCATCGACAACTACCTCAAGAACCTCCCCGCGCCCGTTGCGGCCGACCTGCCCGGGTCGCTCTTCGATCGCGAGGTGCGGCGGCACGAAGACGCCGCGCAGCAGCTTCTCCGCTCGGACGGCCGCGAAAACCCCTACGACCTGCATCGCGAACTCGGCGCCACCATGACCCGCAACTGCACCGTCGTCCGCCACAACAGAGACCTCTGCGACACCCTGGCAAAGCTCGACGAACTCGATGACCGCTACTGCCGCGTCTCCGTCGCCGACAAGGCCGCCTGGACGAACCAGAACCTCGCCTTTACCCGGGCGCTGGGCGACATGCTCGTGCTCGCCAGGGTCATCGCCCGGGGCGCGTTGGCCCGCGACGAGTGCCGCGGCGTGCACTACAAGCCCGAGTGCCTGATTCCCTCGCCGACCTCCGATGATCCCGCGGAACTCCGGCGGGAGGCGAGAGCGTGGTGCGAGGCCTTCCGGCAGAAGAACGAAAAGTGGCTCAAGTCCACCGTCGCCGAGCATACGCCGGACGGACCGCGGATCACGTACGAGCCGGTGGATATCTCCATGATCCCTCCCCGCCCGCGCACGTACGGACTGAAAGGGGCAGAGGTGATAGAACAGGTGTGGAAGGAGATGAACGGCCAAGACGCCGAGAGCCAAAGGAACAAACAGTGAACCGCAGAGGCGTAGGGTGGGCTCTGCCCACCGCCTGACACAGTGGCGCCGGCCGCCGTCATGCTGAGCAAAGCGAAGCATCCGGCTTCCTTACGCCAAGGGAGCCGGATTCCTCGTCGCTTCGCTCCTCAGAATGACGACCGTGGCGCCGATCGAGTCGACGAGAACAATGCCCGACTTCGTCACATTGCGTATCAAGCGCCAGGACAGGCCCGGCAAGACGCCCTATTGGCAGACCTTCCGCATCCCGTACGTCCCGCAGATGAACGTGATCTCCTGCCTTCAGGCGATCGCGGCCAACCCGGTTACCGCTGACGGCACGCCCACGACACCCGTCGCCTGGGACTGCAACTGTCTTGAAGAGGTCTGCGGCGCCTGCACCATGGTCATCAACGGCCAGGTCCGCCAGGCCTGCACCGCCCTGGTCGATCAACTGCTCGAATACGACCCCAACGCGATCGTCCTCGAGCCCATGACCAAGTTCCCCGTCGTCCGCGACCTGGTCGTCGACCGTTCATCCATGTTTGAGGGTCTCAAGCGATTCAAGGCGTGGGTCCCGGTCGACGGCTACTATGATGCCGGCCCCGGACCCACCATCTCGCAACGCGAGCAGGAAGAAGCTTACCCCCTCGCCCGGTGTATGACCTGCGGCTGCTGTATCGAGGCCTGCCCGCAGGTCAACCCGCGCAGCCCGTTCGTCGGCGCTGCGCTGATCAACCAGGTGGTCCTGTTCAACTCCCACCCGACCGGCCGGGCCATTGCCCACGAACGCCTCGAAGAGATGATGAAGCCCGGCGGCATCACGGAATGCGGCAACGCGCAGAACTGCGTGAAGGTCTGCCCGAAGGACATCCCGCTCACTGAGTCCATCGCCCGCCTCGGCGGCCAGACCAGCCGGTACGCCATCCGACGCTGGCTCCGCCGGTAGGCGGCAAAGGGAAACGCCGACCTGTCCCGGCGTCCCCGACCACCGGGATCTTGAGGTCCGCGCCGTTCGCGCGACAAAGGCTTACGAACCCGGCGCGACAGACCCTTGCGGCCGGCGATCGTTCCGCCATACGCCGACAATCGTCTTGCCCAGTCGGTAATCCAGCAGCGGGTCCACGAACCGGGACATCGATACGAAGAGCGCATCCCAGAGGCGGATCTGACGGCGGGTGGGCATTCCCTGGCGCAGGAGGAGCCGGTTGGCCATCGACGCGAGGCACCCCGCGCTGTCCAGGTAGCAGAGCCGCTCCAGCCGCAGCCCCGGCGGCGAGACCGCCGACAGGGATGCCCGATCATAGCGGCGGAAATGGCCCACCGCCGCGTCGAACTCGCTGTAGAACCTCGGATGCGCCGGGGCCAGCACCACCAGCGAGCCGCCCGGCGAAAGGTGGCCAGCCGCCGTTCGCAGTTCGCCGGCGTCGTCCTGAATGTGCTCGAGGACGTCGATGTAAAGGATCGAGTCGAAGAGCCGCTGCGGAGGCAGATCCGCCATCGTACCCACGACGACTTCCGTCCGCGCCGGCAGCGGCCGGCACGAAAGCGACTCGGCCAGCCAGCCGGCCAGCGCCGCGTCGGGCTCCAGGCACGTCCAGCTCCGGTGATGCCCCTCACAGAGAATCCGAGTGACGGAACCGATGCCGGAGCCGACCTCCAGCACATCCCCGCGGATAAAGGGCCGCAGGTGGCGCCGGAAGTATCGCTTCCAGTTCGTGGCGAGGGCAAACAGCTCCAGCTCCTGCCCGACGTAGTGGTAACGCTCAGCCATCCAGTGCGATCCGGTCCACGGTGCGGACGAAATAGCGATAATCCCGGATGGGCAGGAACGCGGAGCCCTGCCGTCCCTGCAGGATGATGAACACGAAAACCAGCGACATCAGAAACGCCTGCAGCAGGATGATGAGCAGACACCCCGCGGCCACCGTGGCCCAACCCGGTATGGCCAGGTGCGTGGCCAGGCGAATGACTGCCACCGCGGCCAGCCCCGCCACGCTCAATACGGCCATCGCGAGATTCACGAGCAGCAGGCGCACGCCCACCGTGTCCGCGAAAACCGACATGGCACTGAGTCCGTGCGCCACCAGCCCGGCGAAGTTCATCTTCGAACGGCCCGCGATCCGGCGGCTGCGATCGATCGGCACGAGGTCGCAGGGAATCCTCGCCTTGTACACGGACGCGGCGTAGTGATTCCACATCTCGGAAACCCCGACGAGCCGGCGGAGTTGCTCCACGGGAATAATGCTGAAGTTGCCCACTTCCACCGGCCGGCCCGTGAGCAACCGGTGTACGATCCGGTAGAGCCGATAGAAGAAACAGAACGTCGCGCTCTCGAATCGCCGGCCGCGCCGGGCGAAGACGACCGGCCCGCGTTCCGGCCGCTGCGATGCTTCCCATCGCTCGATCAGCCGCCCGATATCCTCCGGCGCGTCCTCCCCGTCGCCGTCCATCACGACCACCGCTTCACACGGGCGCTGCTCCTCAATGAAGCTCAACCCGATCGCGATCGCCCGCTGGTGGCCCAGGTTCCGCCGCAGGCGCAGAACCTCCACCCCGTCGATCGCCTCCGGTCGCAGGGGCAGCCGCGCGGGCGGCGGGTCAGCCGACCCGTCGTCCACCAGCACCACCTCGGCGCGTCGTGACAAGCGAGCCAGCGCGGCATCCATTCGCCGGATCACTTGCGCTGCCGATTCCCAATCGTCGTAAATCGGAATGCAGATGACGATTCTGCGAGAGGCCTGGTCGCTCAAATGTCCACCCTCGTCGCCGCCGGCCCCGACGCCGTCCCCCGAGTCTCGCGCCCACGTCGGGCCGGCATCTTACAAGGTCCGAACCACGCCCTCAAGCGCGGCACGATTCGCTGCCCCGCATGCGTCAGCTCGCGTCCCTGTCGGAAGGCACCCGCAGCGGGGTGCTTGTACCCTCGCTGACCTTCGTGGCGCCGGCCTCCCAAACCCCGGGAATCCGGGCGCCGCAGTCGGGACACCTTCCCCCCTGCATGCGGTTCTTTTCGACGTGGAAGCCGTACCGCCGGATGAGCAGGCTGCGGCAGCCCGGACAGTAGGTGTTTTCCCGGTCGCCGACCGCGCCGGGGGCATTGCCGGCGTACACGAACTTCAGCCCCGCCGCCCGGCCGATCTCATACGCGCGGAGCAGCGTCTCGACCGGCGTGGCGGGCGGGCCGGTCATCTTGTAGTCCGGGTGAAAAGCGGTTACGTGCCACGGGATCTCCGGCGAGACACCCGCCAGGAATCCGGCGATCTGCTTCAGCTCCTCATCGCTGTCGTTGAACGTGGGAACGATGAGCGTGACGATCTCCGTCCAGAAGCCCATCTGCCTGACAAGCCGGATCGTGCTCAGAATGTTTTCCAGCGGGGCGCCGAGGCGACGGTAGTTGCCGTCGTTGAAGCACTTCAGGTCGATCTTGTAGAGGTCCACGTACGGACGGATGAACTCCAGGCACTCCGGGGTGGCATTCCCGTTGGACACGAAGCCGCAGACGATGCCGTGCTGCCGCGCCAGCCGGAACACCTCGACGGCCCAGTCCGCCGTGATCAGCGGCTCGTTGTACGTACTGACCATGACCGGCGTACGGTGCTTCACGGCAAGCTCGACGATCTGCTCGGGCCGGATGAAGCGGGGCATGGCAACGGCCTGGTCGTCGCGGAGCGCCTGGCTCGTGATCCAGTTCTGGCAGTAGCTGCAATGCAGGTCGCAGCCGAGCATGCCGAAGGAAAGCGCATCCCGGCCGGGGTAGGCGTGATAGAACGGCTTCTTCTCGATCGGGTCGATCTGCAGGCCGGCGACGTAGCCGGCCGGCACGCGAAGCTCGCCGTTGCGAACGAATCGCACGCGGCAGACGCCCGCCTTGCCCTCCTGTATCCGGCACCGGTGGCCGCACGCCAGACATCGGATGCTCCCATCCTCGCGTCCCGCGAGCTGCGGCGCCGACGGCATCGTGTGCTGACTCAGAAGCTCCTTCAACGCTATAGTCCCAGACATGGCCGTACCCTCAAGGATGCAACTCGGGTTCGGGTTTGCCATTATAGCACGGGACGTCCGGAAACGGCCTCTGCCTCTCCGCCCGGTCGCCGTCCACCCTTTCCGGGAGCGGGCGACGGCGATTGCCTGCGTCTTGGGCACGGGTAGAATCAGGCGTCAGCCCGGAACCGGAGCGAGGCCATGTACCCATCCGCAGCACGGCCAGACGGCGCAGTGTCGGCAGTCCTCCTTGCGGCCGTGGTGAGCTTCGTCGCAATCCCGGAAACGATTCTGGTTGGCGCCCAGCCGGCCCCGCCGATGTCTTCCGGCGACGAGTGGATCGTCGTTGGCCAGGTCCTCGACGCCGCAGGTGCCGGAGTCGAGGGGGCCTCCGTTCAGGTGGAAACCGGCGGCGACGGGAAAACCGAAGGACGTGTGCTCGGGCGAGCCGCCAGCGACGGGACCGGTGACTTCCGCATCCGGCTCCCCGGCGAGCCGCCCGGAAAGCTCTTCGTCCGCGTGAAGAAGGAAGCTTTCGCGGTGTTTTTCGCGCCAGTGGAGTTCGAGCCTGGCGAGCGAGAGACCTTCGTTGACGTCGAGATGGCCGGGGCGATGTCGGTTCGCGGAACGGTCGTGGCCGCCGAGACGGACCGGCCCGTGGATGGCGCGGACGTACTCATCGACATGCAGGATCGCCGATGGGAAGCCAAGACCGATGATCGCGGCCGGTTCGAGCTGCGGGGGCTGCCGGCCGGGGCCGGCGTGCTTGTGGTCTCGCGGCCGGGCTTCGCACGCGAACGGCAGCGGATTCGCGTTGGGGCCGATGCAGCCGAGGTTCGAGTCCGGCTGGCGCCGGAACGGCCGGTGCGTGTGCGACTCGTAAACGATCGAGGCGAGCCTGTGGCGGAGGCGGAAATCGAGGTCGAGGCAGGGGAGGATACCTTCTCGGCGACGACCGACGCAGACGGTCGGGCCGATCTGCACGGAATCGGGCAGGACACGACGGAGATCGCGTGGCGGGCGACGCATCCCGACGGCATGCGAATGGCGGACGTTGCGAACAGGCTGGCGTTCGACGAGGCAACCACTACGCCCGAAACCATGCCGTCGGCGAGCCGCCACGCCGTCTACACGCTCGTGCTGCCCCGGGGCGGCAAGGTGGCCGGTCGCGTCACAGACGCGGCAAACGGCAAACCCCTCAACGGCGCGCGGGTCCTGATCGCCGCCGGGCCGGGCGGCACGTTGATCGACTGGACGGACGCGGAGGGGAGCTTCGAGATCGCGGGCGTCGCGCCCGGGCGGATCGTCGTGGCCGTGCAGCATCCCGACTACGCCCCCGAGCTGATCGAGGACGAGGCGCGGCCCGGCTGGACGCGGCGGATCCCCATTCGTCTTTCGGAGGGCAAGCCGCTGGCCGGCACCGTCGTGGATGAGGCCGGCAAACCGCTCGATCAGGTGCAGGTAGTCTGCACCCGCTGGCGCGATCGCGACGTCGTCGGGCTGCGGGCGATTACCGATGCACAGGGCCGCTTCGCGTTCGAACACGCCCCCGACGGGCCGATCGAGTTCGCGTTTTTCCGGCCCGGCGGCGGGAAGCTGCAAGGCCGGACCCTGACGGCGGGCAGGACCGACTATCGCGTCACGCTTCCGGTGCCGGAAAAGGCAGCGGAGGCCGGCGAAGAAGCCGCCCCGCGAGGCGGCGCGCTACGGGCGGGCAAAGCCGCCCCCGAGTTCCGCGTCACCGCGACGGACGGTACGCGATACGAGCTCTCGAAGCTGCGCGGCAAGTACGTTTTTCTCGACATATGGGCTACATGGTGCCCGCCCTGCCGCGCGGAGGTGCCGACACTCAAGCAGCTCTACGCGGAGATGAAGTCGCGATCGGACTTCCTGATGCTCGGGATCAGCCTGGACGCCACGGCCGAAGCCGTCAAGGCATTTGCGGAAAAGGAGAAACTCACCTGGCCGCTCGTCGCCGGCCCGGACAGCGGCGCGGAGACGACGGCCGGGATCTTCGGTGTGAAGTTCATCCCGTTCAACGTCCTGATCGGCCCCGATGGCAAGGTTCTCGCCGTCGAGATTCACGGGGCGGATATGCCGAAGCGAATCCGCGATCTGGCCAAGCCGGCGACGAAAGAGCCGCCAGGCGAATAAGAAAAGGACGCGGACTCGTAACCCCGACGGCGTGAGCATCCGGGTCGCCTTGTTCGGGTTTCGCTATTCGACATTGCCGCCTCGCGCGGGACCGGCCGATCTGCCGTGCGGCCGGGTGCTACTCCCTGGCTCGATCCTGCAGCCTCTTGAGCAGCTCCAACGCATCGAGCGGAGTGAGCCGATTCAGGTCGATCCGCGCGAGTTCCTGCCGAATCTCGTCCGCCGGATCGCCGAAGAGCAGCATCTGATCGTCCCGCCGGGTCTTCTTCGCCGCCAGCTTCGGGGTGCGCGACTCGCGGGAGAAGTTCTTCTCCAGCTCCGCGAGGACCTCCCGACTCCGCGCGAGCACCGACGGCGGAACGCCCGCCAGCCGGGCCACGTGTACGCCATAGCTCTTGCTCGCCGGGCCGTCCACGATCTTGTGGAGAAAGATGATCTCGTCCTTCCATTCGCGCACGGCCACGTTGCAGTTCCGCACCCCATCGAGCAGGCCGGCCAGTTCCGTCAATTCGTGGTAGTGCGTGGCAAAGAGCGTGCGGCACCGCGTCTGCGTCGCGAGGTGCTCGGTAATCGCCCACGCCAGCGCCAGGCCGTCGAACGTGCTCGTGCCGCGACCGATCTCGTCGAGGATAACGAGGCTGTTCGCCGTCGCATTGTTGAGGATATTCGCCGCCTCCGTCATTTCCACCATGAAGGTCGATTGTCCGCGAGCGATCTCGTCGCTGGCGCCGACGCGGGCGAAGATGCGGTCGGCCGGCCCGAGCCGCATCGCGGCCGCCGGAACGTAGCTGCCGATCTGCGCGAGCAGCGTCAGCAGGGCCATCTGGCGGATGTACGTGCTCTTGCCGGCCATGTTCGGGCCGGTGAGCAGAATCAGGCGCGATCCGGCCGCATCCAGCGAACCGTCGTTCGGCACGAACCGCTCGCCAAGCATGGCCTCCAGCACGGGGTGCCGTCCCTCCCTGACCTCCAGCACGGGCGAATCCACCAGTTCCGGCCGGACGTAGTTCCGCTCGTAGCTCAACTCGGCCAGACCCGCCAGGGCGTCGAGCTGCCCGATCGCGTCGGCGATCCGCTGCAGAGCCGGGATGTGCGCCGCGGTTTCGTTGCGAATCCGCTCGAAGATCTGATATTCGAGGTCGTTTGCCCGCTCCTGCGCCGTCAGGACCTCGGTTTCGTGCTGCTTGAGTTCCTCCGTGATATACCGTTCCGCGTTCTTGACCGTCTGCTTGCGGACGTACTCGGGCGGGATCCGATCGCGGTGAACATTGCTGATCTCGATGTAGTAGCCGAAGACGCTGTTGAAGCCGACCTTCAGCGAACCGATGCCCGTCCGCCGTGCCTCGCGGGCCTGGAACTCGACCAGCCACTCCTGCCCGCCAGTGGCAATGCCGCGGAGGCGGTCCAGCTCGGGATCGAACCCGTCGGCGATCATCCCGCCCTCGCGAACGGTCAACGGCGGCGCCGGCCGCAACGCCCGCGAGAGCAGCGAGCAAAGCTCCGGAAGTTCCTCGGCCTGTTCGACAAGGTCAGCGAGCAGCGCCACAGGGGCGCCGAGCGCTGTCTGGAGCACGGGCGCCTCGCCCGTCTCCTCCGCCGCGTAGGGTCCGCCCCGCGGACCATCCGCATCTGCTTCTCTGCGCCTCTGCGTCTCTGCGTGAGGTACCAACTGCTCTCGAATGGCCGCCAGCCGTTCCAGTGCCCTGCGAACGCCCGCCAGGTCGCGCGGGGAGGCGCGCCCGACACCCAGCCGGGCCGTGATCCGCTCCAGGTCGCCCAGCTCGCGAAGCTCCCTCCGGATCGCCCCCAGCCGGTCCCGCTCGCCCCGCAAATCTGCGATCGCGTCGAGCCGCCGGTTGATCTGCTCGATCGAGCGCAACGGCGAGCGCAGCCACCGCCGCAGGCAGCGCGTGCCCATCGGGTTGGCGGTCCGGTCGATTGCGTTAAGCAGCGAGCCCTCGAACGCCGCCCCGCGAAGCGTCTGCTCGATCTCGAGCGACCGCCACGTCGCCTGGTCGATGCGGACGTATTCGCCGGCGTCCCGCCGGGCGATCCGCAGGATGTGGCGCGCGCTCGTCTTTTGCGTCTCGTTGACATACTCGAGGAGTGCTCCGGCCGCGCAGAGCGAGCAATCCATTGCATCGAAGCCGAAGCCCGCGAGCGTAGCCACCTCGAAGTGCCGGTGCAGGACCTCCTCGGCGTACCGCGGGTCGAAGTGGTGGGCGGGGCGTTGCGTGATCGTCGCCTCGCGGATCCCACGGAACGCCTCCACGAGCGGGTCGGGGCTGTCGATCGGCGACTGCGCGGCGAGCAGCTCGGCCGGTCCCCAGCGGACCAGTTCGTCCAGGGCCGCCTTCTCCGGAAGCACCTCAACGAAGAAGTGCCCCGACGCCAGGTCCAGGCAGGCGATGCCCACCTCGCGCCCGCGCGGGCACACGGCTGCCAGGAGCCGATCGGCCCGCTCTTCCATGAGCGTCTCGTCGGTCAGCGTTCCCGGCGTGACGATCCGCACGATCTCGCGCTTCACGACCCCCTTGGCCGTCTTCGGGTCCTCCACCTGCTCGCTGATCGCGACCTTGTAGCCGGCCCGCACGAGCTTGACCAGGTAGCTGTCAAGCGCATGATACGGGATCCCTGCAAGGGGCGTGGGGTTCTCGCCCTTGTCGCGCGAGGTCAGCGCGATCCCGAGCACGCGGCTTGCCGTGATCGCATCCTCGTAGAACGTCTCGTAGAAGTCCCCCATGCGGAACAAGAGGATCGCTTCCGGCACCAGCGCCTTCTGCTCCGCGTACTGACGCATCGCCGGCGTCAGATCGGCCAGTGACTTCGCGGCTCGATAGTTGTGCTCGGTGTTGCCCATTCGCACACGGCACTGTATGACACGAAAGGCCGATTCTCAAGAAGGAACGCTGTGCCTGTGTGCGGAATCGTCGGCGCCATCTCGGTCCAGCCCCTCGCGTGCACGATCGACGCGCAGCGGCTGGGCCGGGCGATCGACTGCCTGGCGCACCGCGGGCCCGACGATCGCGGATGTTCCATCTCCGCCGACCGGCGGGCGTTCCTCCGCCACCGGCGGCTGAGCATCCTCCACCTGGCCGGCAAACGTCAACCGATTGCCGACGAGTCGAGTCGGCGGCGGCTCTGCTGCAACGGCGAGATCTACAAGTACCGGGCGCTCCGCGAGACGCTTCTCGCCCGCGGCCCTGTCTTCCGCACACACACGGACGGTGAGCCGGCCCTACACCTCTACGAATGCGACCCGAACGACTTCGTCGTGTCCCTCCAGAACATGTTCGCCCTCGCGATTCTCGACGAAGCGAATGTGGAGTGCGGCCGATCCCACGCCGCCCCGCAC
>CAZMVY010000149.1:0-255 GCA_964569765.1 uncultured Planctomycetales bacterium | reverse complement strand
GCTGTCCGAGCACAGCGCTCTCAGCACAGCGGTCTCAGAGAGACCGCACTCCATATGCGAATGTGGAGTGCGGCCTCTCCGAGGCCGCCGCGCACAACGATCCCAGCACAGAGGTCTGAGCACAACGGTCTCCGCACAACAGTCTCAGCACCGCGGTCTCCGCACAGCGACCTCAGCACAGCGGCCTGAGCACAACAGCTTTAGCACAGCGGTCTCAGAGCGACCGCACTCCATATGCGAATGTGGAGTGCGGGG
>CAZMVY010000148.1:0-12272 GCA_964569765.1 uncultured Planctomycetales bacterium | reverse complement strand
GCACCTTGATTGCGAAGGCGATGAAGAGGAACACGAACATGACGATCGGCCAGGACCAGCCCGCGAAGAGGAACGGCGCCGGGCGGGCGAATTCCGTCTGGATGGCCGGGCTCGTCGCGTAGTCGATGAGGCTCAGCGTCGGCACGCCCGCCGCCGCGCTCTTGAAGTAGAAGGCGAGCAGCACGACGAGCATCAGCACGGAGCCCGCCAGCGTGTAGAGGAAGAACTTGATCGCGGCGTATTCCTTCCGCTCGCCGCCCCAGATGCCGATGAGGAAGTACATCGGCAGGAGCATGACTTCCCAGAACACGTAGAAGAGGAAGAAGTCGAGCGCGGCAAACACGCCGAGCATCCCCGTCTCCAGCAGCAGGAACAGCACGAAGTACGCCTTGACGCCTTTGTTGATCCGCCAGTGCTCGATGTTCCAGCTCGCCAGGCATGCCAGAAAGCTCACCACGGTTGTCAGGATGAGCAGGGGAAAGCTCAGCCCGTCTACGCCGACGAAGTACTCGACGCGGAACTGGCCGACCTGGATCCACGGAACCCGCGTGACCTCGTAAAGCCCCTCGCCGTACGCCCGGCCGAAGATCGACGGGCCGTCGCTCTGCCACCACGCGAAGTGCTGGAACAGCAGCAGCGAGAGCAGGAGCGTGACTGCGGTGGTCGCGACCGCCGTGATCTTCACCGTCCGCCGGGACGGCATGACCAGGCAGGCCGCGGCGCCGATCGCCGGCAGGAAAACGATCCAGTTGAGCAGATGACCTTCCACGATTCAGTCGTCCTTACACGCACCCATAGGGCACGCCATGGCGTGCCTCACATGCCGGTAGGGCACGCAATGGCGTGCCCTGCGCTTCGCTCCTGTCAGAGCAGTATCATCACCATCAGGACTACGGCGGCGCCTCCCGCCGCGAACAGCACATAGTTCCGGATCCGCCCGGTCTGCGGGCGGCGGACGGCGCCGGCGATCTGCCAGGCCCCGCGAGCGAGATCGTTCACGATGCCGTCGATTCCCAGTATCAGCCACGCGGCCACGAGCACCCACACGGCCGTGCGATACGAGCCGCCGGCCAGCAATACGGTCGTGCTGATCGTGACGACCACGCACGCCAGGAAGCCCAGGCCGCGGCCGGCCGTCTCTTCCTCGGCGGGTGCCGGCGATGTGGCGGCGCCCGCGCGGTCGAAGATGTCGCCGGCGAGCATCGCCAGGGTGCGGACCAGCCAGCCCGCGGCGTTCACCAGGCCGTCCACGATGTACACGTCAATCCAGTTGGCGACGGACTTGAGCGCCATCACGCCGCCGACGAAGACGGTGCCATAGAGCTCGTCGAAGTAGAACTTCTTCACGAGCAGCGTGTGCAGCGGGTGAAGGCGCGTCGCGATGGCCGTTGCCAGGGCCAGACCCCGGAGGTAGATGCCGATCGCGAGGGCGTAGCCGACGAGGAACGCGAGCCCGACAATCGGCGTGAGGTGCGTGTGCGCCTCTTCGGCAATCGGCAGACCGGCCGGCACGTAATGCCCCGCCGCCGCGGCGGCCTCCTCCGCGTGCACGGAGTGAATCGACGGATTGAATGTCTTGACGAGGAAGCCCGCCGGCGCCGCCTGCTCCACCATCGGCCGGAACACCGCATACGTCGAGATGACCGTACCGATCGCCAGCACGATCAGCGGGACGTACATGAGCGGCGATTCATGGGCGTGCTCGTATACGTGCCCGTTGCGCGGGCGGCCCATGAACGTCAGCCACCAGCACCGCATCATGTAGAAGGGCGTGACGTAGGCGATGAGCACGGGCACCCAGAAAAGGATCGGTGGGATTGCCCCGGGCGCCGTGAACGCGCGGTGATAGGCGACGGCGAGGATCTCGTCCTTACTGAAGAAGCCGCCGAGGCCGAGCCGGAACCCGCCCAGGTGCAGCCAGGGGATCCCGGCGCCGGCGATCGCCAGGACGCCGATCAGGAACGTGACGGCCGTGACCGGCATTCTGCGGATCAGCCCTCCCATCCGACGGATGTCCTGCTCGTGGTGGCAGCCCTCGATCACCTGGCCGCTGCCGAGGAACATCAGGGCCTTGAAGAAGGCATGCACGAGCAGGTGGAACATCGCGGCGACCCAGGCGCCGACCCCCATCGCGAAGATCATGTACCCGAGCTGCGAAATCGTCGAATAGGCGAGGATCCTCTTGATGTCCGTCTGGACGATGGCGACGAGCGCGGCCAGGGCCAGCGTGACGCAGCCGATGACGGCCACGAACGACTGCGCCTCCGGCGTGAGCAGGACGAAGATGCGGGCGACGAGGTAGACGCCGGCGGCGACCATCGTGGCCGCGTGGATCAGGGCGCTGACGGGCGTCGGGCCCTCCATCGCGTCGGGCAACCACACGTGCAGCGGGAACTGGGCGCTCTTGCCGATGGCCCCGCAGAAGAGCAGCATGCCCATCCACGTCGCGAGGCTCATGCCGAGGAAGCTGCGGGCAAACAGCGGCCCGTTCGTCTCGTACTGCTCGCGGAACGCGTCCGCAGCACCCGCCAGCGAGAGATCCCGCAGGTACAGGAAGACCATCATCAGCCCGATCAGGAACCCGAAATCGCCGACCCGGTTGACCACGAAGGCCTTGATGGCGGCGTTGCTCGCGCTTTTCTTGTGGAAGTAGAAACCGATGAGGAAGTAGGAGCAGAGGCCGACGAGTTCCCAGAAAATGAACAGGAACAGGATGCTGTTGCTCAGCACCAGAGCGAGCATCGAGAAGCAGAACAGCGAAAGGAATGCAAAGAAGCGGTGGTATTTCGATTGGCCGTCGATCTCGTCGCTGTGCCCGGCCATGTAGCCGATCGAGAAGACGAAGATGCACGTCGAGACGAAACTGACCATGAAGAACATGATCACGGTCAGCGCATCGAGATTGACGCCGACGGTGATCGGGACGTCGCCGATGCTCGACCAGAGGAACGTGTGAGCCTCGTTGTGACGGCCCAGCCGGAACCACTGGTAGAGCACGATGCTCGCCAGCACCGTGGAGGCGGCGATGCCCGCCGAGGCGAACCATCCGGCCAGCGGCTTGCCCATCCGCGAGCCGAAAAGGGCCAGCAGGAAGAAGCAGACGAGCGGGATCGTCACGCCGGAGATCAACAACGTTTCTTGCTGTGACAGCATCCGTCTGCGTTATCCGTTCAGCGCATCCGCGCGGTCCACGTCCACCGTGGCGGCGTTGTTATAGAAGTTCACAAAGATCGCAATGGCGACGGCGGCCTCCGCCGCGGCCAGCAGGATTCCGAAGAGCGCCACGATCTGTCCGCTCAGGTCGCCCACCTGGTACCGCGAGAACGCGACCAGGTTCAAATTGCCGGCGTTGAGCAGAAGCTCCACGCCGATCAGGATGCCGACGGCGTTGCGCTTCGTGATCATCACCAGCACGCCGAGGCAGAAGAGCAGAGCGGCCAGGACCAGGTAGTGCGTAAGACCGATCGCGGACACTATGCGCTCCCACAAAGTGCGAAAGGGAGAAAATGGGAAAGTGGGAAATGGCAGCCCTGCGGCAGCCGCCGGCCCGTCTCATTTCGCACTTTTCTACTTTCCCACTTTCTCATTTTCGTTCCTTCTCCGGTCTCGCCAGGTACGCCGCGCCGATCATCACGACGAGCAGCAGGACGCTGGCCACCTCGAACGGCACGAGATACGTCGTCAGCAACTCGTTGCCGATCGTCGCGACCGTGTACCCGTCTCCGGACGGCCTGGCGTGGCTCATCCAGTTCGCCTTGAGCAAGACGATCGACAGCGCAGCAAACAGCAACCCGCAGACCGCGACGCCCGCAACAACCTCCCACCGCCGCAACGGCAGACGCGCGCCGGGCGTACGGCTCGTGAGCATTACGCCGAAGATGATCAGCACGAGCGTGCCGCCGACGTACACGATCAACTGGATCGCGCCGAGAAAATTCGCCGCCAGGAGAAAGTACAACCCCGCCACCGCGCCGAGCGTCCCGAACAGCCAGATCGCCGCGCGAACGATGTTCCGCGTCAGGACAATCCCGACGGCCGAGACCACGGCAACGGCGGCGAAGAGGTAGAACACCACGGCTTCCAGCGTCGGCGCGCCTGCCGACGCCGCGGCGGATGGGGCCGCCGCAGCGCCGCCAGCAAGCAGATCGGATGGCGTCCCCGCGCTCGCGCCAGGCAGATGCGCGGCCGCCGCCACGGATGCGATGCCGCAAGCCAACCAAGCCACGGGAATGAATCGCCTGATCGTCAGCATTGACCCGCCTGTCACGCCCCGGGCAGATGGTCGACCGCCAGGTTGCCCACGAGGCGCCGGCGGTTCATTCGCCCATATACCATAATCACGACGAAGCCCAGCACCAGCACCGCTCCGATCAGACTCAGGATCACGTTGGCGAGCACGGCCAGGACGCCGCCCCGGACCACCAGCAGTTCCCAGAACGTATTGCCGAGCAAGGCCACCATCGCCAGCGGCAGGAGGACCTGCACGCAGGCGTAGAGCACCTGATCGATCCGGATTCGCGGCAGCGTCCACCGCACCCACATCTGCACGAAAACCAGAAAGATGCTCTTGAAGAGAAACCAGAGCGGCCCGCTGAAGAGCAGCCCATGAAGCCCCTTCGCGAGCCAGTTTCCGCCCGCCAGCGATTCGCCCCACGCCGCCGGCAGCGGCGAGTGCCACGCGCCGAGGAACAGCGTCGTCGCCAGCGCGCTCACGACGAACATCGCCGCGTACTCCGCGAAGAAGAACAGGCACCAGCGGAAACCCGAGTACTCGGTCATGAAGCCGGCGACCAGCTCGCTCTCCGCCTCGGGCAGGTCGAACGGCGCGCGTTTGCAGCTCGCCAGCGACGCGATGAAATACGCGAACGTGGCCACGAAGAGGAACGGATTGCGGAAGGCCAGCCACGAGATCCAGCCGTCGCGCTGCGCCTCGCCGATCTGCACGAGGTTGAGTGTGCCGACCGTCATGATCGGAATGAGCAGCGTCATGCCCATCGGGATCTCGTACGACACCATCTGGCACGCCTCGCGCATCGCGCCGTAGAGACTCCACTTGTTGTTCGAGGCCCAGCCGCCCAGGATGACGCCGATCACCTCGATGCCCACCATCGCCAGGACGAAGATAAGCCCGACATCCAGGTTGCGGACGATCCAGTATGTGCCGAACGGCAGCGCGACGAACGCACAGATCGCCGGCACGAACGCCAGATACGGCGCCAGACGGAACAGCGGACGATCCGCGCCCGCGGGGATCAGGTCCTCCTTGCCGATGAGTTTGATGCCGTCGGCGAGGGATTGCGCCCAGCCGTGCCAGCCGCCCACGCGCATCGGCCCCAAGCGGCTTTGAATGCGCCCGGCGACCTTGCGTTCCCACCAGATGGCGAACATCGCGAAGAGCGAGACGAATCCGATTACGCCGATCAGGCCCATCACATCGCGCACGGGGCCGAACTGCAACGGCCAGAGGAGCCAACTGACGACCGGGCAGTGAACCGGATGCGGCAGGGCGTCGAGAATGACCTGCGTGGTCAGCGGGCCGCCGAAAACGGTCGCGCCGCGCGGGGCTGCCGGCGCCGTGGTTGCGATCAGGCCGTCCACGAACGAGGTCGCCATTCCGTAGATCCACACGAGCGCGATCAACCCGATCACGCCGCCGAAGAAGATCGGCGCGGCCAGGGCGCTCAGGAGACGGCCGATCGGTCCGGCGAAGGCGATGGCGGCGATGCCGGTCGCCAGCAGCAGCGCCGTCAGCGCCGGCGCGATGCACAGGAACAGGACGGCCGCCGGGTGAGCGTTCAGAACGTTGACGGCAATGAACCATCCCGCGACGGCCACGATCGCGGACGCCGCGCCGAGGGCGGCCAGCACGCGTTGCGCCCGGCCCTTGAGCACCGGGTTCCAACGCGGCTTCAGGATGTCCTCCGCTCGAACGTCCGCCATCACCGGTCCACCTCTCCGAGCACCACGTCGATGCTCCCGATGATCGCCGGCACGTCGGCCAGCAGGCAGTTCCGGCACACGTGCGTCGTGATGGACAGATTGCAGAAGCTCGGCCCCCGGGCCTTCACGCGGTACGGGATCGGGTTGCCGTCGCCGACGACAAGGAAGCCCAACTGTCCGCGCGGATTCTCGCCTTCGAGGTACACGCTTGCCTCGGGCAGCTTCACGTTGCGCGGCACCTTCGTCCGGTAGTCGCCCGACGGCAACTGATCCAGCGCCTGGCGGATGATCTGCACCGACCAGTACATCTCGATCACGCGCACGAAGTAGCGGCTCCACGCGTCGCCCACCACCACGCCCCGCGGGACCCTGGCCTTCGGCATGCCGGGCGGCACGGGCGGCTCGCCGCCGGGGGGCAGCCCGACCGGCACGTCGAACGTGAAGCGGTCGTAGATGTCGTACGGGAGGCACTTGCGCAGGTCCCACTTCACGCCGCTGCCCCGCAGGCACGGCCCGGTCAGGCCCCACCGGATCGCGTCTTCGGCGCGGATCACGCCCACGTTGGCCGTCCGCTTCGTGAAGATGTGGTTGTAGCTCAGGAGCCGGTTGTATTCCTCGATCTTCGGCTCGAAATAGTCGAGGAACTCCCGGCAGCGATCGACAAACCCCCCGGGCAGGTCGAACGTGACGCCTCCGATCGTGATGTAGCTGTACGTCAGCCGCGCGCCACAGGCCGCCTCGAAGAGGTCCAGGATGTACTCGCGCTCGCGGAACGCGTACAGGAACGGCGTGAAGGCGCCCATGTCCAGCCCGTATGTGCCGAACGAGACGAGGTGCGACGCGATTCGGTTCAGCTCGGCCATGATGATCCGGATGTATTTCGCCCGTTCCGGCACGGCGATGCCGGCGAGTTTCTCGACTGCCAGCGCGAACACGTGGTTGTTGTTCATCGCGGCGAGATAGTCCATACGGTCCGTCTTGGGCACGAACTGATACGGCTGGAGGTTCTCGCCGATCTTCTCGGCGCAGCGGTGCAGGTAGCCGATGTGCGGCACGGCCTCGAGCACCATCTCGCCGTCCGTGCGCAGCACGAGCCGCAGCACGCCGTGAGTGCTCGGGTGCTGCGGGCCCATGTTGACGAGCATCTCCTCGGTGCGCAGGTCGCCGGACTCGATCGTCGGCCGGTCGAGGTCCGCGAGCAGATCGGGCAAAGAGTCAAGTGTAGTGTCGGCGGCCATGCAATGCTCTGCGTTGCGTCCTCGCTGTGTCGCTCCGCCCCGTCGTTCCGTCGGCGCTCCGTCGCTTCTTCCCTCAATGCACCGGGTTCGGCATCTCGTACTCCGTCGTGCCCGGGATGCCGTGGTACTCGATCGGGAACAGGTAATCCTTTCGCAGCGGATACCCGGCCCAGTCGTCCGGACAGAGGATCCGCCGCGGATGCAGTCCATCATGGTCCTCGACGCTGTCCGGGTGCCCTTCGAAGACGATGCCGAACAGGTCGTACGCCTCGCGCTCGTGCCAGTCGGCCGCCGGCCAGACCTCGGCGACCGAGGGAATACGCGGCCTGGCCCGGTCCACCCGGACCACCACGGCGAAGACGCTCGCCGCGAGCCAATACGCGTCGGGCCCGGCATCCGCCGGTCTCATGGCGATGAGGTCGTAGACGGCCTCGAGTTCGTTTTTCGCCGGGCGGTCCACGCCGCTGAGGCACCGCAGCATGTTGAAACCGAGTCGCGGATCGTCCCGCAGGAAGTACGCCACCTGGGGCCACCGTGCCGCCGCCACGACCACATACGGCTGCGGCGTCCCCATTGCGACGTCGGTGATCGCGTCGGGGAAGGTGTCCTGCAACAGTCTGGCGATCTCTTCCGGAATCATAGGCGTTACGCGGAATGATGAAGGCGGAACGCCGCGCTCATCCGCCGTTCACCACTCGTCATTCTCCCGTACCGTCGTCTTGCGGGCGATCGTCTCGCGTTTGATCTTGTCCTGCAACCGCATCAGACCCTCGAGCAGCGCCTCCGGGCGAGGCGGGCACCCCGGGACGTAGATATCCACCGGGACGACCAGGTCCACGCCCTTGACCACGTGATAGCCGTGCTTGAAGTACGGCCCGCCGCCGACCGTGCATGCCCCCATCGCCATGACATACTTGGGGTCGGCCATCTGGTTGTAGAGGCGCTTCACCCGCGAGGCCATCTTGTACGTCACCGTGCCCGCGACGATCATCAGGTCCGCCTGGCGCGGCGTCGGCCGGAACGCCCCGGCCCCGAACCGGTCGATATCGAATCGCGACGCCCCCGTCGCCATCATCTCGATCGCGCAGCACGCGATGCCGAACGTCACGGGCCAGATGCTGTTCTGTCTCGCCCAGTTGATCGCCCAGTCGAGCGATGTGACGATCAGGCCGTCTTCAAACCTGTTTTCAATCCAGCTCATTGATCCTGTTGTTCCGTCAGCCCGCCACGGCGTGCGAAGGTCCCTTCGCTCTGCTCCACGCCCCTTCTCCCTTCGACGGAAAGGGACGCGGCGCGGGTGTCCGTCCTCCCTTCGTGGCTTCGCTGCTCCGTCACTTCATCGCTCGTATAGCTGCGGACCCAGTCCAGATATCCATACTTCCACAGATAGAGAAACCCGACCACGATCACGCCGAAGAAGAAAAGCATGTCGGCCAGCGCTGCCCACCGGACATTTCGCAGGACGCTCGCCGGCGCATCCGGGGTTGCCCCGCCCCCGAAAACGACCGCCCAGGGATACAACAGGGCGATCTCCACGTCAAAGATCACGAACACGAGCGCGACGACGTAGAAACGCAGGTCGAACCGGATCCAGCTCGAACCGATCGTGGGCTCGCCGCACTCGTAGGTGGCCGCCTTGTCCGGGTTCGGGCGCTTCGGCCGCAGGAACCAGCCGAGCGTCAGCGCGCCGAGGACCATCGCGATGCCGCCCACGACAAAGAGCAGCAGTCCGACGACCAGCCGCGTGCCGGCCCCCCCCTCGCCGACGGCCTGGGCCAGGAACGCCGCGTGCTCGATCACGGTTTGCCCTCCGCCCTTGCGGGCCGAGAGGCCGGAGCGGCCGGACTCGCCGCCGCGCCCGCCGTCGTCGGTGCCTCCGACTTTCCCGGCGCCATCCGCTCCGTCAGCGCCGCCCGCATGTGCTCCCGGACGGGGGCCGCGCGCTCCCGCCATTCGCGTTTCTGCGCCGCCGCCCAGGCCGGAAGCCGCTCGCTCCGCGCCCACAGCGGCTCGGGCGTCTGGAGCCCCTGCTTCGCCAGCTCCGTGAACTCCACGAGCATACTCTCCCGGTCGTAGCCGGCCATCGCATGCACGTTGCCCATATGGATGCACTCCGTCGGGCACGGTTCCGTGCACAACGCGCAGAACATGCACTTGGCGTAGTCGATCGCAAAGCGGGTGATCGCCCCCCCCGTCGCCACACCGGTCGCCTTGTCGATCTTGCGCGGGGCGGTCTTCTGGATGTAGATGCAGTCGACCGGGCACGCCCGCGCGCACTGATCGCACGCGATGCACTTCTCGATCTCGAAATAATGAATCCCGCGGAAGCGCGGCTGAAGCACCGGCGCCACATCCGGGTACTGCACCGTCACCGTCCGCGCAGAACAGTACTTCAGCGTGATCTGCATACCGATCAACACGGTCTTGACGGTCAGGTAGATGTTCCGGAAGTACTCACGCATCAGAGGCTGATCGGCTCCGATGTCCTGCGCCCTCGCCCCTCGCCGGAGCGACGGAACGCAGGGATTGTAGCCTGTCGTTCATCGTCTGTGCCACCGCGGTGTCGTTTGGCGGGCGCCGGGTTGCGCCCGCCCCCGCTTCGCCTGCCGAACACGACCGGCCGGAAACGGTGCGAATGCCCCGTTCGCACGCACCGGCCCGATTTCCACCCCTGACTGTCGCCGGACGTTCCCGCACAATGCCGCGATACGCCGCGCCCTGATACGATCCCGCCTGACCCGCACAAGTGCGGTTTCGGAACCCGCCGCGGCCTCTGCCCCCGTCGTTATCGCGGCGCCGACCCGGGTCCGGAGGCTCCTTCGAGCGTTTCCTTTGTGACCAGGTCGGTGGGTACGGCAATCTCCGCGGCGACCGATTCGCCGGCGAGTGCCTTCACAGCGTTTTCGACGCCCCACTCGCCCATCAGGTCGGGGTGTTGCTCGATCGTGGCGACGAGTTTTCCATCGCGGATTGCCTTTTGCGCGGCCTCGATGTTGTCATACGCCGCAACGAGGACCTTGCCCGTCCGCCCGGCGGACTCGATCGCCTGGATTGCGCCCAGGGCCATGTTGTCGTTCGCGCAGAAGACACCGGCCAGATCGCTGAAGCGCCCGAGCAGGGCCTCCATCTTCTGCTGACCCTGGGCGATGTCCCAGTTGGCCACGGTCGAATCTGCCAACTGGACCTCCGGGTGTCCCAGCAGCGCCTTCATGAAGCCGGCCTGCCGCTGCTTCGCGTTATCCGCGCCGAGGATCCCTTCGAGCATGGCGATCTTGCCCTTGCCGCCCATCCGGCGGATCAGCTCAAGGGTGGCCTTCTCCGCCCCCTCGGCGTTGTCGGGGCCGATGAACGTGAGGATGCGCAGGCCCGCCTGTTGCGCAGCGCCCGCGTCGATGCGGTTATCCAGGTTGACGATGAGTACCCCGCGGTCCTGAGCCCTCCGCAGCGGCGCGACGATGCCCTTCGAGTCGGCCGGGGCGATCAGGATCGCCTTGACGCCCTGGGCCACGGCCGCCTCGACCTGCGCCGCCTGCTTCTCGTAGTCGGTCTCGCGGTCGATCGACAGGACGCTCAACTCGACATCGAGTTTGTCGGCGGCCCGCCGGGCCCCTTGCTCCATCCTGACGAAGAACGGGTTCGTCCGGGCCTTCATGATGAGGGCGATCTTCGTCCGCGTCCCGCCTTTCACGGCGGATGGCTGCGTAGTCGCTCCTGCGCTGGCGCCCGAATCATCCTTCTGCCGGCATCCCAGGGGGCCGACGGTCACACACGCAAGCAACGCAATTCCGAGAAGGCGATTCATCGCGACAGCTCCTCAATTCCGGGTGCGGTTCGCGTCGTATGTCGGACGCGCCGGAAGAATCTCACACCGAGGGTCCACGTCGGACCGAAGGTTTGACGCCGCAGCAGACCGAAGGTCTGACACCACAATCGCCGGGGGCAATGCCCCCGGTTACCGGATGCGCGAGGATTTCAAGGCTGAAGGCCTTGCACCTCGCCCGACTCGCAATCCGCGAGACGGCACCGACGCCGGGTATCATCGCCGAGGTCCGCCGTGTCGTCCAGTGCCACGCGCGCCCGGTCCGTCGCGAGAATCCCCCAGGTGGTATGAGGTAATGCGAAGACGACGCGAGAACGCCGAGACCTCCAGATGAAAGTCGTTCCGCTTCCCGACGACATGATCCCCTGCTTCTGCTGGGACCGGCGCCTCACGGTCGCCGAGATCAAGGCCCGTCTCCGCGCGGCGTCGGGCTTCGAGTGTGTCCGATTGGCCCCGTGGATCCGGCGCGAGGCGGCATTCGAAGACGTGTGAACGTTCCTACGCCCTGAGGAGATACGCGATCACCTGACCGGGCTTCGGCCGTTCCTCAGGCGACGGAAGGACTTCGGGCAGTACATCATCGAGGCCTGGCATGAACTGGGAAAGCTCTGAGGTAATCACGCCCCTGAAACGGGACTTTCTCCGGGCCTTCTACGACAGCGGCCAGCGTTTCTTCCTCACCGACGGCTCGGCAGTGGGCATCTTCTATCTCCAGCACCGGTTGTCCTTCGATCTGGACTTCTTTACCACCGAGAGGAGCCTCGACCTGCATCGGCTCGAAAACGACGTCCGCGCCGTCGCCCGGCGTATTGCCGCCGGCCTCCGGATCACGCCGTCTCCCGCCGGTGATGCCTCCGTCGCCAACTGTCCCAGCACGCCGCCACCACGATCACGGCCCCCACGACGATTTTCTGCAACGTGGTGTCGATACCCGCCGCATCGAGGCCGTTGTTGAGGATCGCGATGATCAGCGCGCCGAACCGCGTGCCGACGGCCGAACCCACGCCCCCGAAAAAGCTCGTGCCCCCGATGACCACCGCCGCGATCGCGTAGAGTTCGTACCACTCGCCGTGCAGGTAGCTGCCGGTGCCGACGCGCGACCAGAGGACGATGCTCGCCAGTCCTGCGCAGAGCCCCGCCACCACATAGCAGAACAGACGCACCCGCCCGACGCGGACCCCGGCAATGCGGCTTGCCTCCGCGTTGCCGCCCACCGCATAGACGTGTCGCCCGCTGACGGTGCAGTAGCGCACGCCCGCCCCGACGCCACACAC
>CAZMVY010000147.1:0-12277 GCA_964569765.1 uncultured Planctomycetales bacterium | reverse complement strand
GAACATCGGTTGCGATGGCGGAACGAAGAGACACGGGGACGCGGAGACGCGGAGACGCGGAGACCGCAACTTCCTCGTGTCCCCGCGTCCCCGTGTCTCCGCGTCCTTCTTGCTCCCCGCGTCTCGGTGTCTCCGCGTCTGCCGCTCCCTGCCGCTCCTCAACCCCGGAACCCGGAACCCGGAACGCGGAACCCGAGATGATCCGCTCCATCAGATGCAGCCCCTCGAACGCGTCGCGGGCATACGCAAGCGGACCTCTGTAAATCGCCCGTAGATCCTGCTCCACGTACTTCCGCGTGAGCGCCGCGCCGCCCAGGATCACCGTCGGCGTCAGCCCGCGCTCATTAAGCACCTCGAGGTTCTCACGCATCACAAGCGCGCTCTTGACCAGCAGACCCGACATGCCGATCGCGTCGGCCTCGTGCTGCTGCCACGCGTCGATGATGCTGTTGATCGGCTGCTTGATGCCGAGGTTGTAGACCGTGTACCCGTTGTTCGTCAGCAGGATGTCGACGAGGTTCTTGCCGATGTCGTGCACGTCGCCCTTGACCGTCGCGAGAACGATCTTGCCCTTCGAACTGCCCTCGATCTTCTCCATGTGCGCCTCAAGATGCCGCACGGCCGCCTTCATCGTCTCGGCCGACTGGAGCACGAACGGCAACTGCATCTGCCCAGACCCGAACAGATCGCCGACCACCTTCATCCCGTCGAGCAGAAACCGGTTGATGATCTCCAGCGGCGGGTACGCCTTCATCGCCTCGTCGATGTCGTCCTCCAGACCGGCGCGGTCCCCGTCAATGATCCGCTGCTTGAGCCGTTCCTCCACGGGGCGATCGGTGGCCGCGGTGCGCTTCGCTCGGGGCTTCTCCCCCGCGAACATCGCCAGAAACGCCTGCAACGGATCGCCACCGTCGCGCTCGTCGAAGATCAGCCGCCGCGCCGCCTCTCGCTGCCGCTCGTCGATCTGGAAGAGCGGCGTGATACCGGAGGCGTGCACGATCGCCGCATCGAGCCCGCGTTGGCACGCATAGTGCAGAAACGCGCTGTTGAGCACGTGTCGCGCCGCCGGGTCGATCCCGAAGCTCACGTTGGAGACGCCGAGGCTCGTGTAGCAGCCGGGAAGCTCCTTCTTGATCCGCTCGACCGCATCGAGCGTCTCGATCGCAAGGCGCCGATCCTCCTCGTTGCCCGTGCAGATCGTGAACGTGAGCGGGTCGAAAAGAATGTCGCCCGGTCGCATGCCGTACTTCTGCGTTGCCAACCTAAAGATGCGGTGCGCGACCGCTACCTTCCGGTCCGCCGTCTTCGCCATGCCCTCCTCGTCGATCGTCAGCGCCACGACGGCCGCGCCGTACTTGCGACACATCGGCAGCACGGCGGCGCAGCGCCTCTCGCCGTCTTCCAGGTTGACGCTGTTGACGATGCACCGGCCGCCGCACAGCTTCAGCGATGCCTCGATGACCGGCGGCTCCGTAGAGTCGATCATCAGCGGCACGGTCACCTCGGTAGCCAGGCGCGAGATCAGCCGCGTCATGTCCTTCATCTCATCGCGGCCCACGTATGCCGCGCATACATCAATCACGTGGCTGCCGTCGCGGACCTGCTCCTTCGCCATCTCCACCATGCCGTCAAGGTCCTCGGCCTCGAGCAGCTTGCGGAACTTCCGCGAGCCGTTGGCGTTCGTCCGCTCGCCGACGATGAGGAAACTGTTGTCCTGCCGAATCGGCACGGCCTGATAGAGACTCGATACGGTAGGTTCGCATGAGACTCGGCGGCCCTTCGGCGGACGCGTCCCGACTGCCGCGACGACCGCCCGCAGATGCTCGGGCGTCGTCCCGCAGCAGCCGCCGACGATGTTCACGCCGTCAACCTCGACAAACTCCTTGAGCCAGCGCGCCAGCTCCGCCGGGGTGAGCGGGTAGTGCGGCTTGCCATCCACCAGTTGCGGCAGCCCCGCATTGGGCAGCACGCTGATCCGCCGCGGCCAGTTGGCGCTCAGGTATCGAACATGCTCGCTCATCTGCTCGGGCCCCGTGGCACAGTTGAGCCCGAACACCTCCACCTGCGGATACGCCTCGATCGCGGCCACGGCGGCGGCCATATCCGTGCCGACGAGCATCGTCCCCGTCGTCTCCATCGTGACCTGAACCATCATCGGCACGCGACGGCCCTTCTCGCCCATCGCCCGCTCGATGCCGGCAATCGCCGCCTTCGCCTGCAGGATGTCCTGGCACGTCTCGATCAGCAGCACGTCCACGCCGCCGTCGAGAAGCCCGCCGGCCTGCTCGGCATAGCTCTCCTGCAGAACGTCCCATGTCGTGTGCCGCAGAGACGGCAGCTTCGTGCCCGGCCCCATCGAGCCGACGACGAATCGCGGCCGCTCCGGCGTGCTGCACTCCGCAGCGGCCTCGCGTGCAATCTCCGCCGCCCGCCGGTTGACCTCGTACACGCGGTCGACCAGGCCGAACTCGGCGAAGACGATCTTGTTCGCCCCGAACGTGTTCGTCTCGATCGCGTCGCAGCCGACCTGGAGGAACGACGAATGGATCTCACGGATCACGTCCGGCCGCGTGAGATTCAGAATCTCCGTGCAGTTCTCGAGGCCGTTGTAGTCAGACAGGGGCAGTTCGTAGCGATGGACGTTCGTCCCCATCGCCCCGTCGAAGACCAGGACGCGTTCTTCCAGTGCTCGCAGGAACTCGGATTCCATCGCGCCTCACGTAGCCGACTTCTGGATCGGCGTCCCGATCAGGTCGCCGTACTCCATCCGCACCCAATCGTAGTTCGTGACCCTGTGAAAGCCCAGCAGGCACTTCAGCACGAGCTCCGGCCCCGACCACCGGTGAACACCGGACGCCGAAGGGGCGACAGACACATTCTCCGCGCGCTTTCCGTCGTTCGCCGAATCGGCTATTCTCCGCCCCGGATCGTTGGATTCGTCAAGAAAGGGACGAAAGATGACAGGCGTACGACGTTTCGGATACTGGCAAATCGGTCTGGTGATCGGATGTCTCGCGTGTCTGCCCTGTGCGGCCGGTTGTACCGGCAATGAAGCAAGCGGGTGGACCTCTCTGTATGCCGGCGGCAAGGACCTGGCCGGCTGGAGGCAGGTCGGTGGCGGAAAGTGGTACGTCGAAAACGGCGAGATCGTCGGCAGGACCGGCGACGGCCGTTACGGCTGGCTCGTTACCGAGAAGGAATACGCGGACTTCGTCCTGGAGCTGGAAGGCCGGCACGAGGGCGACGGCAACAGCGGCATCCAGTTCCGCAGCCACGTGATCAACGGCACGATGTACGGCTGGCAGGCCGACTTCGACCCGAGCGGCAGCGAGAAGCACAACGGCGTGTATGACGAAGGCGGCAAGCGCCAATGGATCGCCCTTCCGAAGGGCGAGGCGGCGCACGCCGTCAGACCGAGGGACTGGAACCGGTATCGCATCACGGCGATCGGCGACCACGTCACCGTCGAGATCAACGGCATCGGCACCGCCGACTTCCATGACTCCCAGTTCACCCGCGGCATCATTGCGCTTCAGGTCCACCAGGGCAGGCAGCCGCCCGTGCACGTGCGCTTCCGCAACATCCGCATCCGGCCGCTCGACGAGAACCGGGGCTTCACGCCGCTCTTCGACGGCCAGTCGCTGGCGGGCTGGCACGTCGCCGGCAGGGAAAAATGGACCGTCGAGAACGGCGAGATCGTCGCACAGTGCCGGCAGAACGCCGCCTACTGCTACCTGCTCAGCGACAAGCCGTACGGCGATTTCTACGTGAAACTGAAGTTCCTGTGCGAGTCGCAGACGGGCAACAGCGGGTTCTTCTTTCACAGCACGATCGCCGGCGTGGACATCAACGGCCCGCAGGCGGAGATCTCCAGCAAGCCGGGCCAGCACACCGGCCTGATCTACGGCCCCGCCGGCCGCGGCTGGCTGAACATGGATCAGTGGGATGCCCTCAAGGATGCGATGTACCGCGTGAAGCAGTGGAACGAACTCGAAGTGCAGTCGGTCGGCCCGCACATCCTCGTTCATCTGAACGGCTGGCCGATCAGCGATCTGACAGACGACAAGCTGCCGCGCGCGGGCATGTTCGCACTGCAGATGCACTCCGGCGAGGCCATGAAGATCCGGTTCAAGGATGTGTACTACAAGCCCCTTGCGCCGGTGCGGGAGACCGCCCGACGCGAGAGCGAGTGAGTCGCCGACGGGGCGCACCGCCGCATCGCAGTCCGTCTGCGCCCCGCCACCTGCGAAAGACAACCGCCGTCCTCACTTCGCCGGCGCCACCGGTGCGGATGCCGCCGGACGCGTCGTCGCCGGCAGCGTCTTGAGCAGCTCGCTCGCCAGTCTGGCCTCAGGAAGATCGGCGCCGCCGGACCGGACGGCATTGGCCAGGTGAAGCCGCGCCATGTCGTTCTGTCCGAGTTTGTGGTAGCACACGCCGAGGTGGTAGTGCACTCTCGGGTCGTTCCGAAGAAGCTCGATCACGCGCGTGAAGTCGGACAGCGCCGCCTGCGCCTCGCCACGCTTCACGCGGATCCACCCGCGCGTCTCCAGGATGCCGGGATCGTCGGGCTTGCGGCTCAGCGACTTCTCGATCAGCGCCATGGCGCGGTCCAGAGCGGCGGAATCGTCCGCCTTCACCTCGGCAAGGAGGTAGGCGACGTTGTTGTTCGTCTCGGCGTCGTCCGGATCCGCGGCCAGGGCCCCCTCGAACCGCTGCAGCGCCTCTGCAAGCCGCCCCTGTCTTGTCAAAGCCGCACCCGCGGCGGTCATCATGGCCGGGCTGACGGATCCGGCCTTCTCCGCCTCCTGAATCCTCCGAATCACGGCCTCGTTGTCGTTCGCGGCCATCGCCTCCCACACGCTCGCCTCGAGCGCCCACCGGGTCTTGCCCAAGGCCGCCCGGCCGGCCGCGCCCACCCTGGCCGCCTGTTCGCGCTTGCCCAGTTGGGCGAGCACCGGCAGCCAGACCGGCGCAATCAGCGGCGAGCCCGCATCGAGTTTGTCCGCCTCTTCGCAGAAGTAATCCGCCAGGGGGACAAGCCCGTACACCCGGGCGATCATGGCCTGCGCCAGCAGGGCGCAGGCCTGCCGTCCCTTCTCGTTCCCGGCGGACGGCGACGCGAGGTAGGCCCGGGCCAGGTCCGCCAGCGCCGTGTTCACGCCATCCCGGGCCTTGAGGACGCCCTGCGGATCGGACCGATTCGCGAGGGTCGTCAACAGGTACGTCAGGCGAGTCGTTTCCGACGATCGGGGGTCTGCGATGATCGGTTCGAAGGCGACCGGCTGCGCGGCGGCCGCCGGCCGGGATCCTGCCTGTCCGGCGACGAGCGAACGCACAACAGCTGCCAGCAGGGAGTCGGCGGGTTCGTCGGCAAGGAGCTCGGCGGCGGGTTCGATATGCCCTGCCGCCAGGTGGTACAGCGCGAGTTGCCAGCGGAACGCGCGCTGCTGCGGAAACGTGTTGACCACTTCCTGCATGGCCTCGATGGCGCCCGGCCAGTCGCGCTTCTTTGCCGCAATGGTCGCCAGAAGCGTCTTCCAGTTGGTCGCCTCGGATGTCCTCGGTGCGAACCGCGCAATCTGGTCCCGTACCACCTGCGCCGCCTCGTCGTAGCGGCCGGCCTGCGTCAGCGCGTCCGCCAGCTCATAGGCCACGGTCGTCTCGTCCGGGCGGGACTCGACCAGGGCCTGCAAGACCTTGATCGCCTCATCCGTCTTGCCTGCACCGCGAAGATCCGTCGCGAGCAGATGCAGGGCGGGGCGATGGTACGGCGACGACGCGGGAATCTTCGCGAGCTCCGCACGCCCCTCGTCATGCTGCCCCAGCCCGATCAGGGCCTGTGCAATCATCAGGGCATAGCGGTCTGTGCCGGCGGACGCCGTCTGCGTCAGGCTGCGGAGGATCTCGATGGCATCGGCGTAAAGCCCCATGCGCACGAGCAGGCCGGCCCGGGCATACCGGGATTCCAGCCGGGCGGTTTCGCCGCCGAGGGCCATGCGGTCCAGCGCAGCCAGAGCGGCCGGGTAATCGCGCCGCGCGGCCTGTACGTCGACCAACGCCCGCAGCAGGTTGAGCTCGTCAGGCCAGCGATGCAGGGCGTCCGTTACGGTGCTCAATGCATCATCAACTTTGCCTGCGGCGAGGCACACGCGGACCTTCCGCTCCACGAGTTGCGGCAGGTCGGATCGGACGGCGATGACCTGGTTCAACTCCGCGAGGGCCTTGTCCCCCTGGCCGACCTCGACATAGGCCGATGCCAGACGCAGCCGCAGCGGAATCGCCGCCTCGCCGTCGCCTGCCCCCCGTGAGAGGCGATCCAGTACCTCGGCGGCCTGCTCCACACGCCTCTGCCGCAGGTAGAAACGGTACATCCGTATTTCCCCTTCGATCCGTGTTTCCGGAACGGCGGCCAGGGCCTCGAACTGCTTCAGCTCGTTCGCAGGGTCCTTCTTGGCCCGGTAGCAGGTGGCCAGGGCATCACGCAGCGCAACCACGGCTTTGGGCTTTGACGCGGTCGCCCCGTCCGCCAGGATGGCGTTGTAGATCGCGATCGAATCGTCGATCTTTCCCATGGCGGCCAGGATGGCGCCCTTCGAAAGGGCCAACGGCAGCGGCCGGGCATTCTTGAGCGTGTGCAGGCGCTCCATCGCGCCCGCCGGCGTGTCGATGGCGAGCCAGATCTGCACGAGCCGGTCGTACGCCTGTCCGAACTCCGGCTGTAGCTCGATCAGACTCGCCAGCTTCCGGGCGGCCTCCTCATTCCTGCCCATCCGCGACAGCGCCGCAGCCGTCATCCACATCGCCTCCGGCTCGGTCCTCTCCCCGCAGATCTCGACGCATCGCGCATACCGGCCCTCGCGATACGCCAGCCCCGCCTGGATCGCCCAGTCCTGTACCTTCTGCCCGGTCATCGCATTGAGCGCCTCGAACCGCTTGCCGGCCGAGTCGTAGTCCTGCTGCATCAGGTCGATACGGGCCGCCAGGCGGAGCGCCGTCTGGTTGTTCGGCGCCTGCAGGAGCACCTTCTCGCAAAGCGACTGCGCTTCCTCCAGTATTCCGCAGCCCGCGAGAACCTCTGCTGCCCCGAGCTGAAGCGCGATGTCGCGCGAATCGAGCGCGACCGCCTCGCGCGCCGCCCGAGTCGCCTCCTCGCACCGGTTCTCCTGTACCAGGGCCCTGGCCAACTCGAGCTGCCCCGGCGCCCACTTCGGATTGGCCGCCACCAGTTCCTCGAATGTTCGACGGCCCTCGCTGATCCGGCCCCGTGCGATCGCCAGCTTCGCGAGTACGGCCTTCTGCCGCACGCCGGCGCCGGACGCCTCGCCGGAGCCGAGTTGGCGGAGGATGGCCTCCGCTTCATCCGGCCGGCCGACCCGCACGTAGAGGTCGGCTACCGTCTCCCGCGCCCCGATCGACAGATTCGGGCTCCTGGCGATGCGATCCAGGACCTCCAGGGCCTGGTTCCCGCGGCCGCGATCGAGCCAGTACTCCACAGCGAAGCGAACGATCCTCTCGTCGGTGGGGGCGGCGTTCAGCGCCGCGGCCAGTTGCGTCTCCGCCGGCCCCGTCTGGCCCTCCGCGAGCAGGGCGCCGATCAGCGCAAGATGGGCATCCGCGTTGCCCGGATCCAGATCCAGCACCTCGCGGTACAGTTGCCGCTCAACCTGCGGATACCCCGTCTGCCGCTGCACCACCGCCATCGTAAGCTTGTAGGGAACGAAGTCCCGCATCACGGTGCCCAGGGGTTGCAGAATCTGCTTGGCCTCCTCGGGCTTCCCGTCCGCCATCAGGAGCTGGGCCCGCAGCAGCCGTCCCCACGCGTTGTTCGGCTCCAGTTCGAGCACGCGGTCCACGGCGGCAGCGGCCGCCTTCCGCTCGTCGCGCAACAGCAGTGTCCGCGCCAGCAACACTCGCGCATCAATGCAATAGCTCTTGGGATGACTCTCGATGTAGGTACTCAGGATATCCACCGCGCGTTGGGAGGCCTTCCAGTCGTCGGCCATGACCGGCGCCGCCGCGCGCGCTACCAGACTCTGCGCGGCCTGTACGGCGGCGCGCTCGCTGACGGCCTTGGCGGCGACGAGTTGCTCGTACGCCTCCACCACGACTTCGTGCTTGCCCAGGTCCATCGCCAGGTCCTGAGCCGCCTCGGCGGCTCGCGCGTTGTCCGGCTTGCTCCGCAGTGAAGCCAGCAGCGACGCCAATCCCTGCTCCGCGGCCTCGCGCGCCTTCTGCCCGGCCGCTTCCGCTTCCTTGCGCAGCGCCGCCGCCCGGGCCGGGTCCGTGCCCGCGAGACGATCCGCTTCCCTCCGTGACGTCTCCTCGCGCCAACGGTACAGATCCGCCATCGTCCGCCGGCACAAGCCCCGCTCCGCCAGCACGTCGGCGTTTTCCCTGCTGCCCGCGATCTGCTCGGCCCGCTCCAGCGCCGCCAGCGCCTCGCCGCAGAGCGCCTCGGCCGCGAGAAACTCCGTTTCCGACGGCACGCGGACAAGCGCGTCGTGCTTCCGGTTCGCGTCAAAGCGGAACGCCGCCGCACGCACCACCCAGGGCTCCGGCTTTTGCGGGGCAAGTTGCGCCGCTTCCTGCGCGGTGCGGCGGGCCTCGTCCGTCTGCCCGAGCCGCAGCTCGGCCACGGCGAGCCAGTACGCCGCGGGATAGCTCTGCGGATAGCGGCGCCGGGCCTCCTGGAAGAGCCCTACGGCCTGGTTCACGTCATTCTGCTGCATGGCGATGATGCCGCGGGCCAGGACGCGGCCCTCCGCGTTGCGGTGACGGGTCCACAGCCAGAGCAGTGTCCCCGCTGCCACCACGCTGATCAGTACGAGCCACGTGATTGCCTGCCGCGATTTCATGCCATTGCTCCTGCTGAAGAAGAGCCGCGAATGCCGTGCAAGTCCGGCTGGATCTGTGTCCTTCCTGCCTCCCCATCCGCGCCCGCGATGGAGTATAAGCCCCACGGCCCTACGTGGACAAGAGGATGCGGCCCACATTCAGACGGCGGAGCCGTTCGGCCAGCGTGGGATAGAACGACGCGATCAGGCGGCGATGTTTCGGCTTCGCATCGAGCAGGACGGGCGGCCGCACGGCCACGAGGGCCGCCGCGCGCTGGTCGGTCAGCCGGTACCCGCTGGCGACGGCCTGCGTCGTCGCCGAACCGCCCCAGTGCCCGAGCGCCTCGTCGATCCGTCCGGGCAGATTCGGGTCGAGCAGATCGAGTGTGAGCGGCACGGCCGGGCTGCCGTTGACATGCGGGCACGGACGCACATCCGCCGCCTGCCGGAACGGGAGTCGATGAAGATAGAATGCGGCGTGATGCGGGTGGCACAGCACGATCAGCTTCGTCAGCCGCGATTCGGCGGCCACCGCCACCAGCATGCGCAGCATCGCGCGAAGCTGCGGCCACGCGCGCACGTGCGACATCCGGCGGTCCGCCAGCATCGTAGCCTCGCCCAGCCGATGGCCTTCCCGCCGGAGCGACTCGCACAGATCGGGGAAGACGTCGGCGCAGGGCATGCCCAGCGGGCTGTCCGGCACAAGCGAGACGGTGCCCGTGATCGCCCCGCCCAGTTCCCCGATCAGTGTGGCGGTCGTCGGAAGCAGATTGTAGATGCTGAAATGATAGACGCCGGATTCCGCCGCCTTGTAGCCCAGGCGGACGTAGTTCTCCTGCACCAGCGCAAACGCCCCGAGAAGCTCGGTAAAGCTCGCCGCCCGCCGGACAAGAGGCGCTGTCACCCCGTCGCCCGTCGCGACGCCCTGCGGCCCCAGGATTACGCTTGCCATGCCACCGGTCCGGCCAGTTTCCGTTTCATTGCATCCACCAGGCCGAGCTTGCTCCGGATGTCCGGCAGCGCAGCCTGTGCCTCCGCGTAACCGATCGCGATCAGTTCCTGCATCCGGCGCATATTGTTCCATTCCCCACCGAGCGCACGCGGACGCAACACGACGTCCGCATGGATCGCGCGGTTCCGCACGGCCCACTGCGAGCTGATCCGATGCGCCTGCAAGGCATACTCGACGATCGTTCGCGGCGCTGCAAAGGCCTGCCGTGGCGGAAGGATATCCACGCCGATGACCACGTCCGCGCCCAGCCACCGCGCCACGGACGCCGGCACCATGTTCGAGACGCCGCCGTCGACGAGAAGTCGCCCGTCGATGCGAACCGGCTCGAAGAGCACTGGGATTGCACAGGAGGCCGCCACCGCCTCCGGCACGGGGGCGCATTGCCAGACGATTCGCGACTCAACGCCGCCCGTCGCCTCGGTGCCGTTTGCCGGCTTCCTCGGTGCCTCCGTCTGGCGACGGCGCCTCCACGAGGGAATCCGTGTCCGCCCGTGAAAGCACGGCGCGCTGAGCACGACCATGGCGCCGCACAGAATATCCGTCGCGACGACGGCGAAGGGCACGCACATCGCCTCAAAGTCCGTCACCGGAAGATGGCGCCGCAGCCATGACGCCATGCGATCGTTGGACATCATCGCGCGGATCGGCAGGATGTGGCGGCGAAGCTGCGCCCATCGCAGACGATTGCCCAGTTCCGCCATCTCCTGCGGCGAGGCCCCGCCGGCGTAAAACGCGCCGACGAACGCCCCCGCGCTCGTGCCGGTTATGACATCGGCGCGGAGGCCCGCCTCGTGAAGGGCCATGATGACCCCCACATGCATTCCGCCGAACGCGGCGCCGCCCCCGAGCGCCAGCCCGAGACGAGGCGGCTCCGGGGCGCCGTCCTTGCATGTGTCCGCCGCCGGCGACTCCTGCCGCCGCGTAAGATTCCCCATCGTGCTCACCCTTGACGCAGGGTCGTTACAAAACGCGCGATAACCCCGGCAGTAGCATCGACCGTTTCCCCGAAGCGATTTAACCGTTTGCGCCTGCGTGCCTTGGATATCGCCGGTGTCCGAAAACCCCCCGCGCGGACGGCACAAGCCCGTGAGGCAGATACCCTGGTCCGGTAAACGCCCGTGCGAGCGCCCTCAGACTGGCGGCAGGCGGCACGCGCCTGCCCACACATCATCGGCTGAAATGACGCGGCCCCCGAACCAATCGCCGCGCCGCGAGAGGCCCCTACATACACGTCGGCGGGCGGTTCGGTCCGTTGAAACAGCTCTGAAATGCCGCGAAGTCGCTCAGGTCGACATCGCCGTCGTACTCGCGGTCGAAGCACTCGCATCGCGCGGCGTTCGCCGACTGCGTGTTCCACGGCCGGTTCGGCCCGTTGAAGCATCCTTGGAACACGCCGAAGTCCGCCAGGTCCACGTCGCCGT
Organism: uncultured Planctomycetales bacterium; assembly: GCA_964569765.1. Lineage (GTDB taxonomy): Bacteria > Planctomycetota > Phycisphaerae > UBA1845 > PWPN01 > CAZMVY01. The sequence goes on along the minus strand of CAZMVY010000147.1, from coordinate 1,007 downwards.
CGCCGTCGGCGTCCTGGAGCGTCGCGTTGCACGGCCGCGCGGCCAGGACGCGCACGTCGTCGTACCAGAAGTTGTCGTAGCTCTTGAAGTTCAGCCCGAGCCGGACGTACCGCAGCGACTCGCCCTCGGTCCGCTGCGAGACGCCGACGAGCCGGTCGTCGATGTAGAATCGCACCTGCCCGCCCGCCTCAAGCGCATCGGCGTCGATCGCCAGCTTCCGCCAGCCCCGCCTGCGATAGACGCCCGTGTCGAGATACCCCTGCCCGTGCGTGTCGCGGTACCGCGTCCGGATGTAGTACTTCTGCGTCAATCCGGCCGGGTCGTACCAGGCGACGACGCCGATCTGAAGGTAGTCGTGGTACGTCACGAGCGGCGGCGTCGGGCTGAGGTCCGCCCCGATCAGCGCCAGCATGTTGGACACCGGCCGGGCGTACACGGTGCCGTCGTCATCGAACTCGTCGTAGACGAACACCTCCGCGTAGACGCCCCCCGACTGTGCGCCGACGTCCGCGTACGACGCATAGCCCCACGGATCGGCCTCCACCGACCGGGCGGCGTGCGTCGGGCTGCGCGAGACGCTCTGGTCCCACTGAAGCGTCTCCGTCGCCTCCGGCCACCTGTGCCAGTTGCCCATGCCGTTCTCGAAGTCATCCGAGAAGGGGATTCCCTGGCCCAGCACAGGTCCGGCCAGGATCGCCGTCAGCAGAATCGCAAGACCACGGCTCCCGGACATGCTACGCCTCCTTCCGAGCAACAAATGTATGTAACCGCATCCCGATTCCCGTTTCAACTCTGTGCCGTGCCACGCCGTTCGCTCGGGGGGGGGCGCGACTCGCCGTCAAAAAAACGAAAAGCCGCGAATTCGCCGGAGAAGCGATTGCCTTCGGCGTTGCGGCGAGGTAGTGTCGCAATGTAGCGGTTGTCGGACGGGAGAGAGCGAGGCATTGGCGGAAGGGTCAGGCGCTGCGGGCGCCGGCTCGGAAGGCCCGAGGCCCCCCCCCCAACCC
>CAZMVY010000146.1:10010-12343 GCA_964569765.1 uncultured Planctomycetales bacterium | reverse complement strand
TGGCTGGCCGGGTTGAACCGTGCGGAGACGGCGGAGGAGTTGGAGGCGTTGCGGCAGAGCGTCAAGAGAGGTTCGCCGTACGGGGAGGCGACGTGGCAGGAGCGAACGGCGAGGCGGCTGGGCCCTCTGTCTGCTACGCCTCTACAGGTGTAACTCAAACGGCGGGTCGGGCCAATTGCGACTGGAGCAGGGCACACCGGCGTCAAAGTACGACGCGTCCTCGTCGCCTCGCTGATGCCAGCTTTTCGGGGGCTGCGGTCTCATCTGTCGGCCATGTGACGTGACGATCTTCTCGCCCTCGCTGTCTGCCTGTGCATGGCGCGCCCCACGGGGGACAGGCGTCTCGCCCGTCTCGTGGCGTGCAAGATGCACGCTCCCCGCCTTGGCGTCCGCCTGCGGGATTGAGGCCTTCCGACGTTCTACGCCAGTTTGGCGCCGGTCAGGCGCTCGTAGGCCTCGCGGTATTTCTGCGACGTCTTCGCCACGACGTCGTCCGGCAGGACGGGGCCGGGCGGCTGCTTGTTGAAGTGGATCGATTCGAGGTAGTTCCGCACGAACTGCTTGTCGTAGCTCGGCTGGTCGCGGCCGGGCTCGTACTGATCCGCCGGCCAGAATCGCGATGAGTCCGGCGTGAGCACTTCGTCGATCAGGATGATCTCGCCGTCCACACGGCCCCACTCGAATTTCGTGTCCGCGATGATCACGCCGCGCTCGCGGGCATATTCCGCTGCGCGCTGGTAGAGGGCGATGCTGCGGTCGCGGATGGCCGCCATCACATCACGCCCGACGAGGCGGGCCGCCTCCTCGAACGACACGTTCCGGTCGTGGCCGCTTTCCTCCTTCGTCGCCGGCGTGAAGATGGGCTCCGGCAACCGCTCACACTGCTTCAGGCCCGGGGGCAGCGGCACGCCGCAGACGCGTCCGGTGTCCTGGTACTCCTTCCACCCGCTGCCGGCAAGATAGCCGCGGACGACGGCTTCGATCGGCACCACCTGCGTCTTGCGGACGACCATCGACCGCCCGCGGAGCTGCTCGACGTACGGCTCGAAGCCCTTCGGCGCCCGATCGACGACGGCCTCGATCAGGTGGTGCGGCGTGATCGAGCCCAGTCGCTGGAACCAGAAGAGCGAGAGCGCCGTAAGCACCCGGCCCTTGTCCGGGATGCCGTTGGCCATCACGACATCGAAGGCGCTGATCCGGTCCGTCGCGACGATCAGCAGCCGCTCGCCGAGGTCAAAGATGTCGCGGACCTTGCCCCGGCGGACAGGACGGCCGGGGATGTTCGTCTGAAGGATGACGGGGCTTTGCTGCACGGATGCTTCACCTCATTACTGAACGCCGTAGCCGGCGGTGGATCGCTTGATTGCCCGCTCGAGTTCGCTGCCGCGCCCCGACGATTGGGAGCGTTGCCGCTGGGGCTGCTGCTCCCGCCGCTGTTTCATCTGCTCCTGTCGCTGGCGCATCTCCTCGGCTCGCTTGCGTTGCAGCGGCGTCATGTGTGCCGAAGTGATGACTGTCCGGCGAAGCTCTTCGAGGTTCTTCTTTTCGGCCAGCAGCTTTGTCTTCTCCTCCTTGTTCGTCCGGAGCGTCGCGTCGAGCCGCAGCCGTGCGTCGATCAGGCTGATTGCATAGGAGACATGCTTGGCGAACGCCGTGCACTCCTCCGGTTTGTGGTCGCGGTCCGCAAAGGACTTCGGATTGTTCATGAACTCGCCGATCTTGAGCCCCGTCGCGTTTTCTCCGCCTCCGGCGCCCTCCGCCGGCGTGCCCGGTGGCGCCGGCTCGCCCGGCACGGGTTCCCCGCCTTCCGCGGCCTTGCCCGGCTCGTTGCGGTGCAGACGCCGGTCGACGTTGCGAAGCGCGTCGCCTTCTCTGCCTTCCGCACGCGGTTCGCCCCGGGTCGTCCTGGCCCCGGGCCGCGACGTCGCCGGCGGCGTAAACGGCTCCTCGATCGCCTTCTTGTAGGCCTCGTCGATTCTCTTCACGAGCGGTTCGTTCTCGTACGAGGTCACGTACTGCAGGCGGATCATCCCGGTCTTCGACTGTTCCTTCGCGTTCTCGAAATGAACTTCCGCGGCGAGGTCCGCCAGCGGCATCTGCGTCTCCTTCTCGGCCTCCGTCGAAAGCGACTCGAGTTCGTCCTTCTTCGAGCTGTTGATCAGCCGCGTGAGGTTGACGCTCGCCTTGCGGTATTCCTTGTTCCGCCATTGTTCGATGGCCTCGCGGAGGACCTTCGGCTTGTCCTCGGCGCTGACGGGTTTGCTCACGTCCTCCTCGGCGCCGCGATCCGGTTGACTCGCGGGGGCCTTGGCCCCTCCGTTCGCCGCCCGGGC
>CAZMVY010000146.1:0-9910 GCA_964569765.1 uncultured Planctomycetales bacterium | reverse complement strand
CGCGCTGCAGGGTCTTCGCGAACATGGCCGTAGGGTACGACAACATCGACCTGGCCGCGGCTACCCGGCGCGGCATCCTCGTCACCAATACGCCGGGCGTGCTGACCGAGACGACCGCCGACCTGGCGTGGGCGCTGCTCTTTGCCGTGGCCCGCCGGATTGTCGAGGCCGACAGGTACTTCCGCGCCGGACGATGGACGGGGTGGGGGCCCATGCAGTTCCTCGGCCACGATATCCACGGCTCCACGCTCGGCGTGATCGGCGCCGGGCGGATCGGCGTTGCCGTCGCTCTGCGAAGCGTCGGCTTCCGCATGCGGGTTTTCTACACCGATCCGCAGGAGAGGGCCGAGCTTGCCCGCATCGGCGCGAGCCGCGTACCGCTCGAGCACCTGCTTCGCGAGAGCGACTTCGTCACGATCCATGTCCCGCTGGTTCCGGCGACGCGGCACCTGATCGGCGCGCGGGAGTTGTCGCGGATGAAGCCGACGGCGTACCTGATCAATACGTCCCGCGGGCCGGTCGTGGATGAGGCGGCGCTGGTGGTTGCGCTGAAGGAAAGGCGCATCGCCGGGGCCGGCCTCGACGTGTACGAAAACGAACCCGCGCCGGCACCCGGCCTGACGGAGCTGGAGAACGTGGTGTGTATTCCGCACCTCGGCTCCGCCACTCTGGCGACGCGTAGCCGGATGGCCGTGATGGCGGCGGAAAACCTCGTGGCGGCTCTGCGGGGCGAGCGGCCGCCGAATCTCGTGAACCCCGAAGTGTTACCGGCGGCCCCGGCCGACGACCGCGGTGCGACGGCGGGGCGTTGAGGATCGCGGCTCACGCCCCGATGTATCGGGCGTAGATGCTCCGGGCCTCCTCCGGTTTGTTCGTGCCCTTGATGATGGCCCGGCCGTCCGTGAAGACCGTGATCTGGTATCGGTCGATACCCACCCGCAGCAGAAACGCGTTGAACACCGGCGCGCCGGCTGCGACGGGCCGCAGTTTTGCCGCCAGGGCCGCGAAGTCGATCGCCGCGCCGCCCGGCTCGCCGCCGGATGGCACGATCTGAACTGCGTCATGCCCGCAGAGATGGACGGCGCTGCTGCCGAGACTGCCGTCGAGGTACTCGTACTTTCCCTCTCGGCAGCACGGGCAGTTGCCGTCGTCGTACGCCTTTTGCATGTTGAGCTGCGCGATGCGGCCGCTCCACGCGTCGAAGTGCACCAGGCGGCGATTCACGGCGTCAAGATGCCCAGTCAGGATCTTGATCGCCTCCATCGCCTGGTGGCTCGCCACCATCGTCACGACCGGCCCGAGCACGCCGACGGTATCACACGTCGGCGTCATCTCCGGCAACGGGGCTTGTTCGAAGACGCATCGCAGGCACGGGGTAACGCGCGGGAGGATGGGCATCGCGAGCCCCGTGGCGGCGACGCATGCGCCGTAGATCCACGGGATCCCGTGCTTCACCGCCGTGTCGTTGATGAGGAACCGCGTCTCGAAGTTGTCCGTGCCGTCCAGCAGCAGATCGGCGCCGGCGGCGAACGTCTCGATGGTGTGTCGGTTCGCGTCCGCGATGACGGCCTCGATGCTCGCCTGCGAGTTGATGCGGGCGAGCTTGCGGCGGGCGGCCTCGGCCTTCGGCAGGTTCTCGGCGATGTCCTGCTCGTCGAAGAGGCACTGCCGGGCCAGGTTGTTCAGTTCGATGTAGTCGCGGTCCACGATTCGCAGGAAGCCCACGCCCGCCCGCACCATCGCGTTGGCCAGCGCCGTGCCGAGGGCACCGCAACCGATGAGCGTCACGCGCGAGGCGAGTAGCCGGCGCTGACCTTCCTTGCCGATCGGCTCGAAGAGGATCTGCCGCGAGTAGCGATCAAGCAACAAGCCATCCGTCGATCCGCCCGATTCGTTCCGCAGGCTCCGACTCGCCTTCACCGCGCCCGCCGGAACGCGTGGATCGTTTGTCATCGGCCGATCGTCGCCCGGCCCGCTGCCCGTCACGTCTTGCGTTCCTTGTCCTCTCGCGCCAATTCCGCAAGAAACCCCTCCGCCGGTTCCACTTCGGCGGCTGCCAGCGGTCTCGCCGGCGGCGGTGCCTCCGGGGCCGGTTGTGCCTGCGGAGGCCGAGCCGGCGGTGATGCTGCGGGTGTCGAACTGCCTTGTCGTTGCCGGCGGATGGCCTCGAGCAGTGACCGCGCGCCTGCTCCGGTCTCATGTGGCGGTTGGGATGCGGCGGCGCTCTCCGTGCGTTCGTCCGGCATGGTCGTTTCTACCCTGCGCGGGCGGCCGACGAACAAGTCCCACGACTGCCGGCCGGCCCCGCCGAACAGCAGCGCGAAGACCAGCGAGAGCAGGCCGTTCGTCTCCCCGTTGCTCAGGAACAGCGCTCCGGCGAAGGCCAGCAGGATCGCGATCAGACCGCACGCGGCGGCGTCCAGAAGCAACGCCGGCCCCCAGCCGGTCAGGCACAGCCCGGCCACGGCGAGCATGGCCCCGCCGCCGATCCGGAGCGTCCAGATGTACGTATGGGCCGCCGCCGCATAGAGAGGCGAGATTGGCGGAGTGATCCATTGCCCGATGCCGAAGTAGAGCATCAGCCCGCCGCCGATGGTCGCCCAGAACGCCGTGCTGCGAACCCGTTGCCGAAAGCCGGCCAGGTACGCCTCGTCGATCGGGTCGGGACTGGCTGTCATGGGAGGCTCCGTGCCTTGTCCGCGGGTGAAGCCGGCGATTGAATCGCGTTCGTCGTTCATTCTACCACGGGCCTCACGGCCGCGGTACAAGGCCGTGTGCCACTGCGCTGTGAACAATGCGAGTCGTGCAAGCGATACCGACTTCGCAGATCGCGTTGGAATCACGGAGGAAGGCTCCATAACCCGAGCCGCGGACGAACTTCCGGGCCCGCTCGCGTGACGTAACGGGTGCGAGGGCGTATGGTAACGCAAGGGAGTAGGAGTAGGGCACGCCATTGCGTGCCGACGCGTAGGGTAGGGCACGCCATTGCGTGCCGACGCGTAGGGTAGGGCACGCCATTGCGTGCCGATCGTTCCGAGGGATCTCGATTGAACTCTCAGCGCGTCCGTCGCGCCAATCATGTCGCATGGACCCCCCGTGACACCCGGATCCGGGCGGCGCGCCGCCGTGCGTTCACGCTGATCGAGCTGCTCGTCGTCGCGGCGATTATCGCGATCCTGGTGGCGATCCTGCTGCCGGCCCTGTCCGGGGCGAGGGACCAGGTCCGCAGCGTAAGCTGCCGCTCGAACCTGAAGCAGCTCATGACCGCCATGTTCGCCTACGTCGGCGAGCAGAACGCCCTTCCGGGCACGCACGGCCTGTTCTGGATGCAGCTCCTCTTCGACAAGGAATGGCCGCGGCCGGCCGGCGTCACCTGGGACGGCGCCCGGGACCGCCAGCGGGGCCTGTCCTACACCCCGGCGTATCGGCAGCCCTATCACCTCGATCCGGAGTTCGTCGCGGATGTGCCGGGCAAGGGCACCCTTTTCCGATACATCCGGCAGGAGTCGGTTTACGTCTGTCCCTCCGATAAGCCCGGCCCCGCCGACGACACCTCCCTCGGCGGCGGCGGCAACGGCCGGCTCAGCTACTCGATGAACGCCTACATCGGCTACCGCGCCCCGGAGAGTCTCCAGGGCTTCACGTATGCCGCCGACTCGCCGAACAATGCCCTGCCCGGCGGCCGCGCGAGGGTCTCCTTTCGGGCCGGCCAGCGGGTCACATTCTCTTCCTCGCGTTTCATGACGATGTTTGAGGATCACCCGTCCTACCACACGAACAGCAGCTACCCCGACGGGAGCTTCAATTGCATCGATCGGATCGCGACGCGTCACATGCTCCGCCTGGCCCCGAACGGCGGGCCCGACGAGGGCCGTTCGAGCATGGCGTTTCTCGACGGCCACGTGGAGGGCCGACGATACCCCGCCAAGACGCTGGGACGCGAGTTGTTCGCCGAGTTCGGCGAGCCCATCTACTGGCGCGAGTCCGGCCTGCCCGACCGCCTCAACATGTCCGCCTTCGTGAGGAGACTTCCGGGTCCCTGCCCCTGGTGATTCTCCGCGGCGGCTGATGGTTCATCGGCGCACTCGGCGGGGGTCTTTGCCTTTCGTTCGCCGTCTCGACGCGAGACATGCTTGGCGCATCGGCATTGCGGGCCGGCGTCGGATGGCTACGGCCGGCGGACGAGATCCTTGCCGCTGAGGTTCTTCGATTCGACGCTCCAGCCGGCCGGCACCTCGATGCGGCAGGTGATCCTGTCGCCCTCCTGTCGCCACCGGATCGCGACAGCGCCGTCGGGCGTCGGGATTCGCCCCTCACACCACGCGAGCGGCAGATCGGCGAAGCGAAGCTGCACGACCCGATTGACGGCATCCACGCGGTACGCGCCGAGTACGTCGCGGTAGAGCGTATGGACGATGTGCGAGGCGAACCCGTGGTCGCAGCTTGCGTAGGCGCCGACGTTCTCCCACAGCGTGCCGGTGCGGTCGGCCATGTAGAGCAGGTACGCGACCGCTTCGTCGAGGATCTGCCGGCCCTGGCCGTACCGGGAGAGGATCTCCAGCCGCAGCATGTTTCCGATGAACGAGTTGGACTCGGGCACGTCGGGGAAGGCCTTCGTCTGTCTGCGCTGCGGGCCGAACTGTTCGCGCAGCGTCTTCCACAACTCCGCGTGGGTCTCGGGCGTGGCGACGTCGAAGAAGAAGGCGTAGTACTGACACGTCTCCGTGTGGTCGGGCCGGACGTCGAGCCTGCCGTTCGCCTGCACGGCGTGGTCGCAGAAAAAGCGGCCGTCCCACGACCGCTTCCGGATCGCGGATCGAATCCGCTCCGCCTCCGACAGCAGTTCGGGCGCCTCGTACATCCGGCCCGCGGCCGCCAGCGCACCGGCGTAGAGCATGTTCGTCGGGTAGTTCACATCCTGCACGAACGAGTTGGCCGCCGACCACTCCACGAAGACCCAGCTTTCCAGCTTCTCGAGGAGGCCCTCTTCGTTTCGGAACCTTCCGAAGTAGTCGAAAAGCCTGAAAACCCTCGGCTTCAGCGCGGCGAGGAGTTCCCGGTCGCCGCTCCGGGCCGCATATTCCTCCAACTGCACGACGAACCAGAGCGCCCAGTTCGGAATGAACACGCCGTCGTTGTGGTCGGCCGGGTAGCACATCGGCAGCATGCCGTCCGGCAGGAATGCGAAACGTGCCGGCAACGCGAAGTTCTCCAGGAAACTCCTCTCGACGGCCGTGTTTCCCGCGAGGTCGCAGGCGACGCGCGAAGTGAAGAAGCTGTCGCAGAGCCAGCCCGCGCGCTCGCGCGACGGACAGTCCATGAACAGATCGACGGCGTTTTGCGCGTATGTCTCTCGCCCGGCGGCGAAGAGCCGGTTGAGTCGTTCGTCGCTGCACGCGAAGTGCGCGCGCCATACGTCCGGATTGGCGTATTCCCGGATGAAGAGACGCGAAACCGCGCATTGCCCTTCGAGGACGACGAGCTTGAGGTAGCGGAGCGTATACGGCTCGAAGGATTCCACGTCGTACGTGCCGGGCTCCAGCTCGTACGCCACGATGTTCACGCAGCCCAGTCGCTTGAAGTCCACGTCGCCGTCCTAAAGGATCTCGTCGAATACGAAGAACACGCGGCTCCTGCGATGCGCCGTCACGTGCGCCCCGAGAAAGCCCGTGAGGTTCGTACCGAAGTCCACGATGTGGTAGGTGTCCTCCTGGAGCACAAGCCGTGCGTCCGGTTCGAGCGGCCGGTCGATCGCGTGCGCGGGCGCCGAGGCGATTGCCTGCAGTTCGAGGCTCGGGATCGTCGCGAGTTCCGTCTCGGCGAAGCCGAGAAACTTCGGCCCGATGCCCGTGAGCGAACGATCTTTCCAGGGTTTCGCGGGCTGCGGCCCCCGCGTGAGGCGGCCTTCGCAGACATCCCAGACGGCCGGGCGCCGGGTGAATGCCGGATATGGGATGCGCCGGGGCAGAAGCTTCTTTTCTTCGGCCGGCGCGCACGGCACGGCGTCGAACGCGACTGCCGGATCCTCGCGCCATGCATCGAACCCCTCGCGAAGCCGGTACACCTCGGAGAAGGCGCGCTGAAAGCTGTAGCGCTGGACCTTCTGCACGCGCCCGGGAAGGATGCGGGCCTCGAAGGGGACGCCGTCGCCGCCGGTGGAGGCCAGGATGCGCCCGCCGGCGACTACCTCTGCCTGCAGGAAGGACGGCTCGTTCAGGACGTAATAGCTGTTCACGTTGTAGCCGGCCATCTCGACGGCGATGAGCTGCCGCCCGCCCGTGATCCGGTCCGTCAGATCCCACTCGTCCACGCGGTAGTAACCGTGCCCGGCGCGGGCCGGGCCGTAGCCGAGGAATCGCCCGTTGAAATACAGGCGGTAGAGCGTGTGGCCGGCCATACGAACGATGACCTTCTCACCGACGGGGGCCTCGAAGACGGCGCGGAAGCCGACGAAGAGGTTCATTTCTCTCTCGCGTCCGGCGGGCCATATGGGCCTGGCCGAGTGGAACGCCGGGGCGCCCGAAATGACCGCGGGCGCCGAGGCGGCGGATGTGGCGACAGTCGCCGAAGGCATGGCGGCGGCACCGATCATGGCAAGGCCGACAAGTGCAGGGGACATGTTGCAGCTCCTGTTCAAACCTTCCCCGGGAACGAGACGGGTCAAGAATAGATGGCGCAAGGCGGGCGGTCAAAGTGCGGGTTCTGGTACGCGAGCGTGCGTGAGCGTACCGCAAGCGAGCCGCTCGCGTGCAACGAGTCGGGTCTCCTGTGTGCGTTGATGGGTCGCAACCCCCGGATGACGCAAGGGGGACGGAGCGGCTTACCCGTTCTCCTTCTCCTGCTTCAGCGTCGTCATGTAGCGTTCGATGAGGTGGGAGCGCAGGAGGCGCTGGGCCTCCGGGACGTTGCCCTTGAGGATCGTATCGAAGATCGCCCGGTGCTCATCCAGCGTGTCGTGTGCGGCCTTGGCCAGCCACTGCTGATGCGTGAACATGCGCGGGTAAATAATCGGCAGGGGCGCGCGGTGATACAGGAGAGCCAGCCGCCGATTGCCCGCCGCGTCGATGAGGGCCTCGTGGTAGCGCCGGTCGGCCTCTGCGATGCCCAGCAGGTATCCCTCGCGCAGAAGGAGCTCGAACTGGTCGCAGGCCTTCTGCATGTTCTCGAGGTGTTCCGGGGTATTCAGGCCGAGACGGCAGAGACGCTCGATCGCTCCGCCTTCCAGAACGATCCGGACTTCCAGTATCTCCAGCACGTCCTGGGATGTGAGCTTGGGGACGATATAGCCCGTCTTCGGGCCCTGCTCGATGACTCCTTCGGCGGCCAGGCGCGCAAACGCCTCGCGCAGGGCCGTGCGGTTCACGCCAAGGCGCGCCGCCCACTCGGCCTCGCGGAGCCGTTCACCTTCGGGAACCTGTTGCAGCATCAGCAACCGGCGCAGGCGCTCGTACGCCTGATCGCGTTGGGACCCGTTCCCGGCAGATTCGATTGACAGCGATTGCATTCCGTGATAACCTGCTTACTGCTTCTATATGGTTTACCGAATAGCCTTGGCTTTGTCAACAGTTTTTCAGCCTTTTTCTTGCCAAGGCCCGACTTTCTCCGCGCCCATCGGCCTCGCCGGTCGCTGCCGCCCGGAGCAGAATGCGGTAACACTTGACGGGGTCAGGGTGGGTGCATTCTATCGGTTGCCCGCCTCCCACGTCAAGAGGGCGTGTCGGGTGCGGGGAAAACCGAGGGGGGCGGCTCTGTCTGGGCAGGCCGGTGGAGCAAGGCGGTATTAGCGGACGGAATCGGGCAAACCGCACTTGGGGCGGATGGGCTGGACCGGCTCTCGCGCAAAGGAGATGGGATCTGGGATGCGACAAAGCGTAATCAAGGCGAAGCTGGCTCGAAACGAACCCGTGCTATTGACGCAGTTGCACTTTATGGACGCGTCGATTTACGAGCTGGCGAGTCTCATGGGCTTCGACGGCATCTGGATGGATCTGGAGCACCACGGGTACAGCGTGCAGACGGCCGCTGCAATGATGCGGGCGGCGCGGGTCGGCAAGGCGGACATCCTCGCGAGGGCGGCCAAGGGCGAGTTCATGCGTATCAGCCGGCTGCTGGAGGCCGGCGCACAGGGGATCATGTATCCCCGGTGCGACGACGCGGCGGAGGCCGCCGAGGTCGTCCGATGGGCGAAGTTCGCTCCGTTGGGCAAACGCGGCTTCGACGGAGGCAATCCGGACGTGCCGTACTGCATGATGTCGATGGAGGAGTACATCCGGGAGGCGAATGAGCTGACGTTCATCGTCATTCAACTCGAGGAGCAGCACGCCGTGGACAACGCCCGCGCGATCGCCGAGGTCGAGGGCGTGGACGTGATCTTCTTCGGGCCGGGGGATTTCTCCGTCCTGTCGGGGATCCCGGGGCAGTTCGACCATCCCCTCGTACTCAAGACGGTGGAAAAGGTCGCGGAAGCCGCCCGGAAGGCCGGGAAGCACTGGGGCATGCCCGGAAGGTCGGTGAAGCACATTCGGCAACTCCTGGACATGGGGGCGCGGTTCATCTGCTACGGCGCCGACATTCTCATGGTGCGCGACGGCCTCGTGGAGATACAGGAGCAGACGAGGCCGTTGGGTTTCACATTCCAGAACGCAAATGCGGCAACCGGCGAGAAAAAGGCAACAACCGATAGAGGCAAGGAGGAGCATCGGGGATGAGTACGCATCGGGTACTGATCATCGGCGTCGGCTCGATCGGCGAGCGACACCTCCGGACATTCGGCCGAACGGAGCGGGCGGATCTGTCGATCTGCGAAGTGAACGAATCGCTTCGGCAGACGGTGGGCGAGCGGTACAACGTCAAGAACCGCTACGCGAGTCTGGAGGAGGCCCTCGGCGACCGGTCGCAGAAGTTTGATGCGGCGGTCATCTGCGCGCCGGCGCAGTTTCACGTGCCGATGGCGACGCAACTGGCGAAGGCGGGTGTGAACCTGCTGATCGAGAAGCCCCTGAGCACGAGCGAGGAGGGGGTGGCCGAACTGGATGCGATCATCAGGCAGCGCAAGCTGAAGGCGATGGTGGCGTACACGTACCGGTCGCATCCGGCGCTGCGGTCGATGAAGAAGGCGATCGAAGAGGGGCGGTTCGGCAAGCCCGTCGAGATCGTCTCCGTGTGGGGGCAGCATTTTCCCAAGTACCGGCCGGCGTATCGCAGTACGTATTACGTGAGCCACGCGAGCGGCGGAGGGGCGATCCAGGACTCGATCACCCACGCCCTGAACGCGGGGGAGTTTCTTCTGGGACCGATCGATCGCGTGATGGCGGACGCCGCCCACCTGATTCTGCCGGGCGTGGAGGTGGAGGACACCGTTCACGTGATCGCGCGGCATGGACCGGTGCTCGGCTGCTACACGCTGAATCAGCACCAGGCCCCAAACGAGATGACCATCACCGTGATGTGCGAGCGCTGGACAGCGCGGTTAGAGCTGCACAACGCACGGTGGATGTCGATGGTCGAGCCGGGGACGGAGTGGCGGGTCGAGATGCAGTTCTCCCAGGAGCGGGATGACATCTTCGTGAGTCAGGCCAGTATCTTTCTGGACGTCCTGGAAGGAAAGACGCAGCCCCCGTGCACGCTGGAGGAGGGCTTGCAGACGATGCGGGTGAACCTCGCCATCCTGGCGGCTTCGCAGAATCCGACGTGGCGCGCGGTGGGCGGGGCGGACAAGTGAAACGTGCCCGATTGAGCAGGAAACCGGAGCAAACAAGATGAGTAACGGTGGAAGCAACGAACCGACGATTTCGCAGCTTTTTGATCTGAGCGGGCGGGTGGCGCTGAATACGGGCGGGACCGGCTGGCTCGTGCAGTCCATGTGCCGGGCGCTGGCCGAGGCCGGCGCGAGCGTGATTGTCGCCGCCAA
>CAZMVY010000145.1:0-12430 GCA_964569765.1 uncultured Planctomycetales bacterium | reverse complement strand
CCTCGCGAAGCAGAAAGAGGGCAAGAAGCGGAGGAAGCAGGGCGCCCAGGGCGCCATCCCGCAGGAGGCCTTCATGGCTGTGCTCGATCCGGGGGAGTAACTGCGGGTTCCGCAGTGTGAGGCCCGGGTGCCAGAGGCCGCGCGTCCGGGCACCTCGGAATGGACCGCACGGCACATCCCACAGACGCCGGCGCAAGTGTGAGCCTGCCTCGACCGGGCGCCCGGTGTTACTCTCGAAGCGAGGCGGGAAACGGCACACGAATCTCCAAACGCGTCCCGCGGCCGGGCTGAGACTGAGTGCTGACGACACCCCCGAGCTCGCGAACCACGCCATGCACGACCGCCAGGCCCAGGCCGACGTGACCGCCGGGGCCGCCGCCAAGTTCGCCCTTCGTCGTGAAGAACGGATCGAAGATGTGAGCAAGATGCTCCGGAGCGATACCTACTCCCGTGTCCTCGAAGACCAGATGAATCTCCCCGTCGCGGGGAAACAGCCGGATCCACAACTCGCCGCCGTCCGGCATTGCCTCGACCGCGTTGGCAGTCAGCTCCTCCAGCATCGTTCGCACATGCTTGTGAGGAACATCCAGTACCGGAATCGGCTTCTCGTCGAACACGAGGTGTATCCGACGATCGCCGAGCGTCGGGCGCAGTTCCTGCACCCATTGCCGCACGATACGCGCCAGTTCCATCCGCTCGTCGTCTTCGGGCTGACTCCTGGCAAATGTCAAGAGGCTGCGGGTGATCTTGGCCGCCCGAGCTACGGAATCGGCCGTAAGCCTCAACGCGCGCCGCGTGGCACCGGCGTCGGCCGTGGTGAGAGCGAAATCGACCGACGTGCCGATACCGCCAAGCAGGTTGTTGAAGTGGTGTGCGACGCCGCCGCACAATGTGCCCAGAGCCGTCATCGTCTGGCCGGCTGCGATCTCCTTCTCCGCCAGGACGCGCCGCGTGATGTCGCGCACGCCGGCGCAGATGCCGATCCGGGCACCTGCGTCGTCAAAAAGCGGCGAGAGCGTCACGGCCAGGAACCGTTCCGCCCCCCGGGCATCCCGGTAGGGAATCTCGAACTCGCTCGTCTCGGCATGCAGCAGCGCCCGGTGAAAAAGACGAAGGGCCAGCGATTGATACTCTTCCGGAAGCACATCGAGGAGGGCCGTTCCGATCACCCGGTCGGCCGGGGCATTGAAGAGCCTCTCCGCGGCAGGATTCCAGATGCGGATGCGGAACTCCGTATCCGTCGCCGCGAGGGGCAGGCCGACATGCCGGCAGAGCAGGCGATAGAATAAATCATCAGCCATGTACGCACCGGCGGAAGCCATGGACGCCGCGGATCGCCCGAGGGACATGCGACGGCGTACGGTAAGCCCCTGCACCACCCGCTCTCGCGGCTGTCGCCCATCTCTCCGCCCCGCCCCTGTGTCGCTTCCCGTCCATCATGGATGGATCCTCGCACACCCGCGCCACGGGTTCATCCCCCTACCGGCTGCGTCGCCGGCGGCGGTGTTCCCGCGCGGAACACCCGCGGCGTAATGAAGAAGAGCGACTCGAACTCCTGCCCCTCGATCGTATCGACCAGCAAGGCACGGCCGGCCAGCAACTGCCTCTCAATCTGGGGGCTCGGCCCGACGAGGATGAAGTGGTCGGGAGGCACGATCACATCAAACGCCAGTTCGCGCAATGCCCGGGCCGCCTCCGTAGGATTCCGGACAACGCCGTGCGGAGTCACGCGCCATCCCGCGTCGATGTCCTGCTGGCGAACCTCCGGCGTGATCGTTAGAGCCACGGAATCCAACTCCGTAGGCGGGACGCCATACTCGATCCGAATGACGTTCGTGCTCGCGGCAAACGTCGCGCCGACCAGGCCGCCGTCCGGACGATATAGAAACAGCGTCTGATCCCGCGGCCGCGGGCTGATCTGGAGGATCAGCGGACCGCTCCCCCGCGTGATGAGGCTCTCCGGCTGACAGCGGGTGCCACGCGCCGCCTCCAGAATGGCGCGAATCGGGGCCCAGGAACTCGATGTGCCACGGCCCACACGGATGCCGTTACGTCGCAGGTGTGCTGCCCAATCCGCCGGTACGACATCCTCATCCACATGGTTCCAGATCTTGCCTGACTTGCTGACCTCGCCGACCGGCACGCACGCCCGCAGGACGTCAAAGCGTACCTGCAACAATACCGGGCGCAGCCCCGGCGAACCCGCGAGACCTCCGGCGGCCCCGGGAAAGGCCGCCGCGATTGCCGGCGACCTCGGGTTCGCCGGAGCGGAGGTAGGCTGCGGGCCGCCGAACCAGCCGGCGCCCGCGCCGGGCGCACAGCCGCCCAGGGACAACACGCCGCTCAACACCCCCCACCAGACCCTGTGCCTCGAATGCCGCATCAACAACCCGGCGGGGAGTTTAGGTCCGCGACCGGGCCGCGTCAACGGAACCTCTGCGCGATGCGCAAGGGAGGAATCGACCGACCAACGAACCTCGCATTCACGGCGCAAGGAGGTCGGGAAACTTCTTCGCAAGGTACCACAGCACCCGACGGAACGAGACCGTCCCGACCGGCTCGCCGTCCTTGAGCACGGGCACGTGCCGGCAACGACCGACGTCCATCCGGTTGAGGGCGTAGGCAATCGAGGCATCCGCCCCGAGTGTCACCGGATTCGGGGTCATAAAGCGGCGAACGGGCTCGCCGCGCAGTTCCGCATACCGATCCCCCACCTTCATCAGCACATCGCGCTCGGTGAAGATACCCAGCACCGCACCTTCGTGTCCGACGATCGCCGCGCCCACGCGGCGCCGGGCGAGGAGTTCGACCACGTCCCCGAGCGAGGTGTCCGGGGCCACCATCAGCGGCGGGTCGGGCTCCACGTTGCCAAGCGGATCCTCCATGACCGTCCGCTCCAGGTCCGTGGACGCCGCTGGCAGGTCGAGATCTTCGAGGTCATGCCCGCACTGGGCGCACACGTCCTCGCCGGGAATGTTGTCGTGACTGCACTGAGGACACCGCATGATGACACCATCCGTCAGAACCCGGAGCCGCGGCCACACCGTCGGGGGCTCGTTTCCCCTCGTCGCGCCGCCGCGGGGCGGTTCCATCGACTCCGCACGGGCCTACTCGACCGTCCACGTCTCCCCGCCGTCAAGAAGCCGGGCAAGATCGCCTCTGCCCTGTTGCCGGATGACGGCGTCAACCTGTTCCTGCATCAGCGCGTCGTAGCTCGGCCGCTGCACGCACCGGAACACGCCCAGCGGCTCGGGAAACTGCGGGTAGCGCATCCGGCTCAGGGCGAACGCCAAGGCCGGCTCCGGGCTGCTCTCGTCGTGAACGAGTAGGTCCTGCTCCCGGACGCCATTGCCCAGCGTAACCACCTCGAGCGTCATTCCGCGAAGCCGGATGCCCTTATCGCGGTTCTTTCCGAAGATCAGGGGCTTGCCGTGTTCGAGATAGATGACGCTGTCCAGCTTGGTCTCGCGATTCGTCGCGTACTCGAACGCGAGATGGTTGAATACGTTGCAGTCCTGATAGATCTCGACAAAGGCCGTGCCGCGGTGTGCCGCCGCCCGTTCCAACACATAAGCCAGGTGCTTCACGTCCACGTCGACGCTTCTCGCCACGAAGGACGCCTCGGCCCCCAGCGCGAGCGAAATCGCCCCGATCGGATTGTCGATCGTGCCGTACGGGCTGGACTTGGTCTTCTTGCCCAGCTCGGACGTGGGCGAGTACTGCCCCTTCGTCAGGCCGTAGATACGGTTGTTGAAAAGGAGAACCTTCACATCGATGTTGCGACGGACGGCGTGGATGAAGTGATTCCCGCCGATGCTGAGGCAGTCGCCGTCGCCCGTGATCACCCAGACGGACAAGTCCGGCCGGGTGCACTTCACGCCCGTGGCGATCGGCAAAGCGCGCCCGTGAATGCCGTGGATGCCGTACGTGTTGACGTAGTACGGAAAGCGGCTCGAGCAGCCGATCCCCGAAACGAACACAAACTTCTCGCGCGGGATTCCCAGCGTCGGCAACACTTTCCGGACCTGCGCGAGGATTGAGTAGTCGCCGCACCCCGGACACCAGCGGGGGTCCTGCTCGGTGGCGAAGTCCTTCGGGGTCAACGGAATCGGCGCGGCCGCAGTCGCCATTACGGGTTCTCCTTCCGGAACATCTGCTCGATCGCCTCTCGGATTTCGTGGATGGCAAAGGGCTTGCCCCGCACATGCGTGAACCGCTCGGGGGATACCGCAAAGGTCGCAGCGAGATAGTTCCGCAATTGTCCCAGGTTCAGCTCGCATACGAGAAAACGACGGAACTTCGCGAGGATCTGGCCGGTATTCCGCGGCAGCGGGTTCAGGTAGCGCAGATGCAGATGCGAAACGCGCCGGCCGGCCTCGCGGGCCCCTTCGCAGGCCGTCCGGACCGCGCCGTACGTACCGCCCCAACTGAGCACGAGGAGGTCGCCCGACTCCGGCCCGTCCACCCGGGCCGGCGGAATGTCGTTGGCGATGCCGGCAATCTTCTCGGCCCGCAGACGCACCATCCGCTCGTGGTTGTCCGAATCGTAACTGACGCCGCCTGTGACATGCTGCTTCTCGAGTCCGCCGATGCGATGTTCGAGCCCCGGCGTGCCGGGCAGCACCCACGGCCGCACCCGCCGTTCATCCCGCGCATACGGGGCGAAGGTCGCCGGATCCGTATGATGCACCACGTCAATGCGCGGCAACTCGTCGACGGCGGGTACCTTCCACGGCTCCGCCCCGTTCGCAAGGTACCCGTCCGTCAGAAGAAGCACGGGCGTCATGTAGCGGACGGCGATACGAAACGCCTCGAGCGCGGTCCAGAAGCAATCGCCAGGAGTCGCCGCTGCAACCACCGGCAAGGGACACTCGCCGTGCCGGCCGTAGAGGGCCATGTTCAGGGCGGATTGCTCCGTCTTGGTCGGCAGACCCGTGCTCGGTCCACCCCGCTGAACATCGATCACAACGAGGGGCAGCTCAAGCATGACGGCCAGGCCGAGGCCCTCCGTCTTCAGGGACAAGCCGGGGCCGCTCGTGCCGGTGACGGCGAACGCGCCGGCGAAGGCCGCGCCGATGGCCGATGCCATGGCCGCAACCTCATCCTCCGCCTGGAACGTCTTGACCCCGAAGTTCTTGTATCGGGACAGTTCATGAAGGATGTCGCTGGCCGGAGTGATCGGGTAACTGCCGTAGAACAAAGTCGTGCCGGCCCGTTCAGCGGCTGCTACCAGACCGAGGGCCGTCGCCTGATTGCCGGTAATGGCCCGATAGCGCCCGGGCGGTACGGGCGCGCGAGGCACGACATACCGGTTCGGAAAGATCTCCGTATTGTCTCCAAAGTCGTAGCCGCTGCGGAGACTCCGCGTGTTGGCCTCGGCGACTTCGGGGTTCTTGCCGAACTTTTCCTGAATCCAGCGAAGCGTCGGTTCGAGGGGCCGATCATACAACCAGTACACGAGCCCGAGCGCGAAGAAGTTCCGCGAACGGTCCATCGCCTTGGCGCTCAGGCCGAGATCCTTGACCGCCTCCTTGTTGAGCCGGTCGATCGGCACGCAGAAGAGGCGGTACGACCGAAGCGAACCGTCCTCGAGGGGATCGGAATCGTAACCGGCCTTTGCGAGGCTGGTCTTGTCGAAGGCGTCCTCATCGACGATGAGCATGCCGCCGGGCTCCAGGTCGGGAAGATTCACTTTGAGAGCGGCGGGGTTCATTGCGATGAGGGTCTGCACGCGATCGCCCGGCGTGTGGATGTCGAACGAGGAGAAATTGATCTGAAAACCGCTGACCCCCGCAAGCGTGCCCGCCGGGGCCCGGATCTCCGCGGGATAATCGGGGAACGTGCTCACGTCGTTCCCGAAGATCGCGGAGGCGTTGGAGAACTGCATCCCGGCCAGTTGCATCCCGTCGCCGGAATCGCCGGCGAACCGGACCACCGCGGACCGTACCTGCTGAAACGTCTTGTTTCGCACCCGGATGCTCTGCGAAATGGCCGTCACCTGTTGCCTCCTCGTCGCCGGACAACGAAACCCACACGCGTCATGCGCCTTCGCGGCTCGGCTCCGCCTGTGCGGGAACGGGCGGCAGGTTGTACACCGTCGTCGGGAAGTAGCCCACGAGGTAGTGGATCAGCCCCCGCCCCGACACCACGCCGACCGGGACACCGTCCTCATCCACAATCGGCAGATGTCGATAGCCGCCCTCCAGCATGTGCCGGACCACCTGGGCGACGGTATCCGTCGGGCAAACCGTCACCGGCTCCGCCGTCATCACGCCGTTCACCGGCACATCGAGATCAACGCCGCGGGCGAACACGCGGATCAGCACATCCCGTTCCGTGAAGATCCCCCGAAGACGTCTGCCTTCGCACACGAGCACACAGCCCGCGCGATGCTTTCGCATCAGCGCGATCGCCTCGCGCACGGTCGCATCGGGCGGTACTCTCAGAAGAGCAGACTGATCCAGGTGGCTGACGCGGTCCGAGACAAGACACTCGCGGATGTTCACCGGCTTGACTCCGACAGGCTCGATTGTCCGATGGTAAACGTCCCCGCGGATGAAGTCAAGAGAAATTCGACGAATCCGGCGAGATTTGCGGCCTTTTTCATGTGATCCCGTTCACGCGGGGTGCCGCCGAATCCGAAACGATCACGTGAGCGTTTTCACAGTTCTCCGGATGTGCACCCGGTGCGGCCGACGAAGGCGCGCCTCTGCGGCAAACGCAAAGAATGCCCTCACAAGGCACACGCAACGCCCGCCGCGCACACCCACAGGAAATGTCGTGCGAACGCGCATGGCCGCGCGTGACCGCCCGTAACAGGCGTGGCTTGTGCGAGCGTGTGCGGGCGGATAGCGTTACGGCGGTCGGAAGCCCCGTGATGTGCGTTCGCGGAGGCGCCGGCCGAGGCACACGCAGATGACAACGGGTTCCGAACGCCCAATGGAGGAAAGCCCGATGAAACGAACGTGGCAAGCAATCGCTGTAATTCCCGTAACGGCGGCCCCGCTGTTTGCCGGGACCTACCGGCTGGCGGATGCGACGGTCGTCGTGCCCGCCGAGGCGCCGGCGACGAGCAGGCTCGCGGCAGACGAAATCCGCGGCTACGCCTTCCGGCTTACCGGAACCTGCCCCCCTCTCGCACAGGAGTCCGCCGCGGACAGGCCGTGCATCGTTCTGCGCACGGGACCGGGCGATCGGCTTGCCGAGGGCGGGGCGGACGCCTCGCAGAACTTCGCCTTGTACGCGGAAGGCTCGAACCAGATCGTCCACGGCGCCTCCGACTGCGCGACGCTCTGGGCCGCCTATCACCTGATCGAAAGCTGGGGCGTGGGCTTCTACCTCGGCGGCGACTCGCTCCCGAAGCCGGACCCCGACTTCGGCCCCGCCCTCGTCGAGGCACGTTGCCGCCCGGCGCTGGCCATCCGCGGAAATCTGCCGTGGTTCAACTTTCTCAACAGCCCGACGACCTGGAACCCGCAGGACTACAAGACGTTCTTCGCCCAGATGGCGAAGCAGAAGGCCAACTTCATCGGCTTTCACGCATACGACCACGAGCCGTTCGGGGCCTATGACATCACGAACGCGGGAGCGAAGATGGGCGGGCCGCTCATGACGACGATCTCGCCGCACCGCTGGTGGTCGCCGCCGGCGATGGCCACCTCGGACTTCCTCTTCGGCACCGATCAGTTCTTCAACCGCGGCGAGTGGGGCTGCGAAGTCGGCATCGATGACGCATGGGCCTACGCCCCCGGCCGCGCCACGCGCCTGCAACAGCAGATGATGGCGGAGGCCCTCGCCTACGCGAAGAAGCTCGGCATACGGACGTGCATCGGCTGGGAAGTCACGGGCAATCCCTCCGACCCGCCTACACGCGATGGATTCAAGCAGCGGTTGCGCCATACCCTCGCCGCATACCCGCTCGATTACTTCTGGATCTGGCAGAGCGAAGGCCGCGGCACCGCCGGCCACGGCGGCAACTGGGTCTCTGGCGCGCCGAACGACGCCAGCATCGTGCCGGACGAGAAGATCAAGGAGGCCTTCGCCTACCTCGGGCCGAACCACGACCTCCGCGAGGCCAAACGGATCGCAGAATACATCCTGCTCGCCCATGCGACGCTGCGGGAGCTTGCCCCGCAGGTGCGGCTCGTCGTCAGCGGATGGGGCGGCGACGCACACATGAAGTTCTCCACGCTCTACATCGGGCTCGACAAGGTGGTGCCGCCGGACGTCATCTTCGCATCGCTCGACAACATCGACCCGCGAAGCCAGGGCCACGTGTCCGCGGCGTACGGCAAGGTGGCCCCGACGCGGGAGCGCTGGCCGATCCCGTGGTTCGAATCGGACGGCGGCCACGCGCGGTGCGATCAAACCGGCCCGCAGACGAACGTGACCGCCTTCGAGCCGTTGCTCAGGGATATCGTAAAGAAAGGCTGCCAGGGTGCGCTCGGCATTCACTGGCGCACGCGAAACGTCGAGGATGTCGCCGGCTATCTCTACCGCTTCGCATGGAACCCCGAGCTGACCGCCGCGGAGTTCTTCCGACAGTACGCCCGCGACAAGTACGGCCGCGCGTACGCCGAGCCGATGGCGAAGCTCCATCTGCGACTTGAGGAGTTCGGGCCCCAGTACGTCGGCGCGGTCGGGTGCGTCGAGTGCTCGACTCCCTTCACCTGGTTCGTACGCACCGATACGGCCGAGCGCGGGCATGAGCCGAACATGGCCGGGCACCTGCCAATCCCCGAGCGTTTTCCCGAACTCGAGAAGATCGCCCGCGAGTGTCTCGCGAACAGCCGACAGGCCGGCGGCGACGCGGCGGCCGCGTTTGAGGATCTGGGCCTGACGATTCAATGGCTTCTGACACGGGCCAAAGTCGGCCTGGCCATCTGGGATTCGTCGGCGCCCCTGGAAAAGCGCCTTCGCGAGGCGGAGCGGATGCTCCGCGACGGCCGGGTCGCCGAGGCTCGCGAGGTGGCAGCCGCCGTCCTGAAGGACCTGGAGGCGTACGACTTCCGCACGGCGTTTCAGGGGCTCGCTCGAACCTGCCGCACGCGCGGCGAACTCGGCATGCTCGCAACCGCCAACGCGCGGTACGGTCGGTTCTACGCCTCGTTCGTGCAGCGGATCGCCCACGTGCTCGGCAGGCCGCTGCCGGCCTCGCGCGGTACCGAGCCGTGGCGCGGCCCCGACGTCGTCACCCTGTTTCCGGTGCCAAACTACATCGGCGCGGACCAGACCGTGAGCTTTGACGCCGTCCTGCTGCACGACCGACCCGGCCCCGCCTTCGCCGTCACGCTGTCGGATGTGAGCGGTACGGGCAGGAACGCCTTGCCCATCACGCTGCCGCTCGAACATCTCGGCGGAGGTTGTTTCCGTGCGGTGTTCTTCCCACCGGGGCAGGGCATGTGGACGTGGCGGGTGGAACCCTCGCCGGGCGCCCAGGCGAACCGGCAAGATGTTCACTCCGAACGACTGCCACGTGGGCTCCCCTCGGGCGTGCTGACCGTCGGCCCGGCGGCCGGGCCCGTCGTTCCTGCGTATCGCCCCCCGAGGGCGCACACGGCCGCGCAAGCGGAACCGCTGTTGAAGATCGATTTCGAGCGTCCGGCAAGCGAAATCGGTCAAGTCGTCGGTGAGGTACGCCAGTGCAGGGGCGTGCGAGGCCAGGCGCTCGATCTGCGCCGGGGCGGTTTCGTTCGCGTCACGGAGGGCGTCGAACCGATCGCATTCGCCGGCCCCTTCTCGATCGCGTTCTTCGCCAGGCCGCAGCCGTGGGACAAGGCAAAGGATATGCCGGTGCTGATGTGCAAGGGAAAGTGGGACGGCGACGGGTGGCTGATTCAGCTCTTCCAGGGGCAGGTGCGGGTATGCCTCGGGCACCAGCAGTGTCTCGATGCAGGTACACTCAAGCCCGACGAGTGGACGCACGTGGCCGTCACATACGACGGGCAGGTTCTGCGGCTGTATCTGGACGGTCGCGAGGCCGGCAGCGCGGAAATCGACGCGCCGCCGGCACCAAGCCCGCTGCCATTGCGCCTGGGCACGTATCAGGAGGAACCGGCCCCGTCCGCATATGCATACGGTGGCTGCCTGGATGAACTGACGTTCTACAACCGCCCGCTGAGCGACAAGGAGATCTCCGCATTGGCGGCAAGGTAGGGGCGGTCTCTGAGCGCGATCCGCGACGCGGCGCCGGCACAAACCGCGATGTGGGTGTTACACCCTGACGCGGTCCGGAACCGCTGCCATATCTCGTTGAGCCTGTCCCGCCGGCCGACGCCAGGTGACGAACGGCGAACCAGCGGTAGCCGACAGCCGCCTCAGACTTCCTTCGCGTCGATCCACTTCATCATCTTGCGGAGCTTGCGGCCGACCTGCTCCAGCAGACAGTCATGGTCCTTCTTATACAGCGCGTTGAAGACCGGCAGCCCCGCCTGGTTCTCCAGAATCCACTCCCGAGCGAACTGTCCGGTTACGATCTCCTCGAGGATCTTCTTCATCTCCTCTTTCGTCTTGTCGTTGATGATCCGCGGGCCGCGCGTCAGGTCGCCGTACTCCGCCGTGTTGCTGACGCTGTAGCGCATGTAGTTGATGCCGCCCTGGTAGAACAGATCGACGATCAGCTTCAGCTCGTGCATGCACTCGAAGAAGCAGATCTCCGGCTGATAGCCCGCCTCCACGAGCGTCTCGAACGCCGCCTTCACCAGCGCCGTCACGCCGCCGCAGAGGACGACCTGTTCGCCGAACAGATCGGTCTCGGTCTCCTCGCGAAACGTCGTCTCCAGCACGCCCGCACGGGCGCCGCCGATCCCGCGGGCCCACGCCAGCGCCACCTCCTTCGCCTGACCCGAGTGGTTCTGTTCGATCGCGATCAGGCACGGCACGCCGCCCCCCTTGACGAACTCGCTGCGCACAAGGTGCCCCGGACCCTTCGGCGCGACCATGATCACATCCACCTCTTTCGGCGGGCGGATGCGGCCGAAATGGATGTTGAACCCGTGACAGAAGCCCAGCGTCTTGCCCGCCTTCATGTGCTTCGCCACCTCGTTGTCGTACACCGTCTTGTGCAACTCGTCGGGCAGCGTGAACACGATGAGGTCCGCCGCCGCCGCCGCCTCCGACGCCGAAACCGGCTTGAACTTGTGCTCTTCGGCGAGCCGGTAGTTCTCCGTCCCGGGCAACTCCGCCACCAGCACCTCACAACCCGAGTCGCGCAGATTCTGCGAATGCGCGTGTCCCTGGCTGCCGTACCCGATCACGGCGATCTTCCTGCCCTTGAGGTACTTCAGGTCGGCGTCCTTCTCGTAATACATCGTAGCGGCCATCGCTTGCGCTCCCTTCGTATAATCCGTTTGCCACTCCGGCCGATCGTTGCCGGATAAGGGCCGTCAGTTTACCCGATGCAGTCGCGCAAGACAAAGCGCCCGCACAGGATGGCCGAAACCCGCCCGCATGCCGCCGCCCCCACGCCCGCGCCGGCAAGCCGCGCGAAGCCCTCGTGGCGGCCGCGATGGAATGCGGTACAATCGGTGTTGCATCGGGAAGCTCTATGCATCGACGGCGGGGACGAGTTATGGATTTCAATGAATACCAGGCGGCCGCGCGGGAAACGGCGCAGTACCCCGACATGGGGGCGAACATCTACTATCCGACGCTCGGTCTGGCCGGCGAGACGGGCGAAGTCGCCGAGAAGATCAAGAAGCTGATGCGCGACCACGACGGCGTCCTCACGCCGGAACGGCGCGACGCCCTCAAGAAGGAACTCGGCGACGTGCTGTGGTATGTGGCGGCACTGTGTTCGGAGCTGGATCTGCGCATGGGCGAGGTGGCCGAGCACAATATCGCCAAGCTCCGCGACCGCAAGGCCCGCGGGGCCATCCGGGGCGACGGCGACAACCGATAACAGACCGCCCACCGAGCAAGACCGCCGACACGTTGCCTCGGACGCGCAAGAGCCGCCGATTGCCGCCGGAGCCCGGTAGCGATAACGTGAAGCGCCGTGCGAGGTGCCGCCAGCAACAACCGGGCGGGTCTTGCCTCGCCGCGTCGGGGCGAGTGGCGGAACGGCAGACGCTGGGGACTTAAAATCCCCTGTCCGAAAGGACATACGGGTTCGACTCCCGTCTCGCCCAATCTTGATTCGGCATGACGACGTGCGCAGCGGCCTCGCGCGCAGCGCCCCCGGGATACGGCCCCCTGCCGGCGAGCCAATACGAGTGCGTACCTGTCCGGGAAGGACCCGATTCTCACATCTGCCTCACGGGACGACGTCCGCCCGACCGCGAGACACCGGCCATGGCGCTTACCGTGTAGGCGGAAATCGGCCCGCTCCAAGGCAAAACCGGCGAGGCGGTCCGCCATCCGGTCCTGCCCACATCCCCATTATCACGCATTCACCGACCGTTTGCGCTTTTCCGGTTGACTACTGCCGCGG
>CAZMVY010000144.1:0-12455 GCA_964569765.1 uncultured Planctomycetales bacterium | reverse complement strand
CTCAATCAACCGTCTCCTACCTCGTCATCACTATGAAATGGCCAAACTCCAGGCGGCCTCTCCGAGGCCGCACTCCACAGCTAGCAACCGATGTGCCGAACAGGATTGGACTGTCCCCTATTTCCAACTCCAACGTGCTGCGGAGCGAGGAGAGGCTGTCCGGCGCACTGATCGGCAACTTCGCCGCCGCACGCGCGGTCGCCGGAGCGCGCAGCGTCGCGTTCGAGGTAGCGAAGTAACCCGACGGGCGCAGCGCCCCATGAGCCGGGCGATCGCTCGCAGTTCCTGTTCCTTCAAAGCGTGCCGGGGCGGGTACCGCGCCCGGCCCGGCACGCGTCGTGTCGCATGTGTGCCCCGTCGGGGAGAGCGCAACGCCGTGCCGATCGCGCCTGCCGCGCGCGTCAGCCAGGTTGCCGGCAACTCACTGGCACGCCGGCGGCCGGTTGGGGCCGTTGAAGCAGGCCTGGAACCGCATGAAGTCCGACAGGTCCACGTCGGCGTCGCCGTCGAGGTCCGCCGCCTTGCAGCCCGTGGCCTCGGGCCAACGATTCGGCCCGCGGAAGCAGTACTGGAACACCGCGAAGTCCGTAATGTCGGCGTCCCCGTCGCCGTCGAAATCGCACCGGGCCGTCGGGGGCGGCGGGTCCGGCGGCACCAGGCCGTCGCGCACCTGGATCCCGTCCACGTAGTTGCCCCGGCCCGCGGACGCCAACCCATTGCCCATCGTCAGGCTGACGCGATTGAACGGACCCTTGTAGACGCGGGGCACCTCGTGCGTCCCGTTGGTGGTCGGATAGCCGCCCCGGTTATCGAGCTGCAAGACGACCGTATTCGTCTTGACGGTCATCCGGAAGATGCTGAGGAGGCCGTCCTGCCGCTTCCAGAGACTGACCGTCTTGCCCGTCAGATCGGTCATCATCTTGGTGTAGTGCCACCGGTACCCGTCATAGTACATGGCGGCGCCCTTGGTCCCGCTCGTGTCCGGGTTCGAGACGTTGACGGCGGCGAACGACCCATACGCCAGCACGCGGTGCGTCGCGTCGCTCCGCCACGGCCCCTGGTCGCCGTTGCTCAGGTCGCCGTCCTCCGTGGTCAGGCCGAGGCGCGGGGCCGGATCGTCGCCCGTGCCGTCGTCGTATGAGAGTTCGACGTAGAAGTTCGAGTAGCTGCCGTACGCTTCCCCCGCGAAATCGACCGCAAACTCCAGGATCAGCGGGCTCTCGTCCGTGCCCGAGATCGTCTTGCCGGCACCGATGCCCCCGTTGCCCGCCCCGTACGTGGCGCTCAGATCCGGCTCGAGCGTGGCGGTCATTCGGAAGGAATACCGGTTGGTGTACATCGCGGCACCGGGCGAAGGGGTAAGGCCCTTGCCAAGGGTAAACGTGCCCGCGTAGGTTCCCCACGTCAGCGGCCAGCGCGCGAGCATGGACGACTGGTTCCACGAGCCGATCTTGCCGGCGTCGGTGCGAGCGCCGTCGAACTCCTCGTCCATCCGCCGGCTGCCCGGCGTGATGTCGCACGCGTCCCCGACCCCGTCGCCGTCTTCGTCCTTCTGGTTGGCGTTCGCCACGCTCGGGCAGTTGTCGCAGGCATCGCCGACGCCATCGCCGTCGCCGTCCTTCTGATCCGCATTGGCCGCGGCCGGGCAGTTGTCGCACACGTCGCCGATGCCGTCGTGGTCGAGGTCGGCCTGGTTCGCGTTGGCCGTGCGCGGGCAATTGTCGGAGGCGTTGGGCACGCCGTCGCCATCCACGTCCGGGTCGCACGCATCGCCGATGCCGTCGTGATCCTGGTCGGCCTGGTCGGCGTTCGGCGTGTTCGGGCAGTTGTCGCACGGATCACCCACACCATCGTCGTCCGTGTCCGCCGGCAGCCCCGTGGCCAGCGCAGGCGCCTGGAGGATCTTCTCGGCGATCTGCTGGCGGAATCCGTACAGCACCTCCGGGTCGCGTGTGTAGCTGGCCACCGACGCGACCACGGTACTCGGCACATCCAGCAACGGCCGGGCGGAGGTGAGGAATGCCTGCTGCGCCGCGTTCGGCGGGCAGGCCGTGCCGATTCTCTTCACCCAGTATGCCAGCAGGTGCAGGTATTCGTAATCCTCGAGCCCGTCGCGGATGTTCTCCAGGCGGATCGTGGGAATCGGCCCGTTCGGCCCGGCGCAGAACAGGCTGCCGTCGCCGTCGGCCCAGCCCTTCGGGTGCAGGAGCGTCCGCGGGTCCCAGTTCGTGTACGGCCCGGACGTGATCGGCCCCGTCTGAAGCTCGATC
The DNA here is from genome assembly GCA_964569765.1 of uncultured Planctomycetales bacterium. Classification (GTDB taxonomy): domain Bacteria; phylum Planctomycetota; class Phycisphaerae; order UBA1845; family PWPN01; genus CAZMVY01. Next base: position 10,185 of record CAZMVY010000144.1, on the reverse strand, counting down.
GGCCAGTTGGCCATGCTGTAGTAGAGATACCCGCCGGCCCTGTACTTGAACGTCATCGCGCCGAGCAGCAGCCGGGCCTCGATCGCCGGGTACTCGACGAACCAGTTGGCGTAGGGGTGGCGTGGCCCGACGGCGGTGTACCACCACATGTCCTTGCCCTCGGCCCGTAGCGCCTCGGCCGCGGCCAGGTTGTACGTCGTCGTCGTCGGCACCCAGATGTCCACGACGGGCCGCACGTACGCCGTGCTCGTGGAAGTACCGAACGACATGTCGCCCGCCGTGGTCATCGTGCGCAGGCCCGGGTACAGGCTGTGGATCTGGCTGAAGACGTTGAACATGCTCGGGAACTTGTCGAGGCCGATCTCGTCGAAACCGTAGGCATAGGCCTGGCCGAGCAGGCCCTCCGCCCGCAGGCTCGAGACCAGCGAGGCAAGCCCCGAAACCTGCCCGTTGGAGACGTTCTGCACGTTGAACGTGTTGCCCCCGCGGGCAAGCCAGTAATGAATGTTGCTCAGGCTCTCCGGGCTGCCCTGGTAAATGTGCGTGACGCTCAGCCGGTGCGCGAGCTGCATGTCCCAGAACTGCTTCTCGATCGCGTCCGACCACTGGCTGCCATAGAGACGCTTGGCCATCCACAGATCGCAGGAGAACGCGGTGGGCAGGGACGGCGCGGCCGGCAGCGCGAAGTCCCAGACATGAACGTTGAGCCGCACGGTCACCGGGCTGTTGCCGGCGGCCGCCACGGTGACCGTGGCCGTATAGTCGCCGGCGGGCGTGTCGCTCTTCGTCGCCACGTCGATCCAGAATGCCACGCGGTCATTCGCGTTGATGTTGCACGTCTGCTGAAACGTGAGCAGCGGGTCCGGCCACCAGCCGTGATACTCAGTGAGGTACGGCGGGTACGTGATGTTCAGGTCGCTGAGCCAGTCCTCCGCGACGTCCACGTGTCCGACGAGCGCCACGCTCACGCTGCCGTTGAACGTCCCCGCGCCGCCGGAAGGCTGCAGGGCCGAGACGCTCACCGTGACATTGGTCAACGCCGCATCCGGGATCACCACCACCTGAAACGCCTCATGCTCGTTCTTCGCCAGCCAGAGGTCGTAGTGGTCGTCGAACCAGCCCTCGAAGGGCCAGTTGTTCCGGGCGCCCTGGATCATCACCTTGTGCATCGGCCGGGCGAGGCCGACCTGGAATCCGGCCCGCGCCGCCGTCGGCACGCCGAGAAGCGCGCAGGCCACAGACAGAACAAGCCACGACCGCTTGACACAATTCATACGCATCGTATTCCGTCTCCCCGTCACGGCATCGTTGCTTTGGAGGGCCGCGTCCGGCGCGGCAAACCTCGCGGGAACGCGCTTGCAGCAGATACCATCATGATACGGATCTGCCCGGCCCGTGGCAACGCAAAACAGGGCCCGGCGCACGATTTCTCGTGCAGCGCCCCGCGCCGCGCACGCGGACTTGCGGGCTGATCCGGCGACCCGCTATCGTGGTAGAAGCAGGGATGGAGGTGTTCGTGAATCGCTTACGCCGGGTACCGGACGGGGCAACAACCGCTCATCGTCGGTCCTCCAGAAGCGGACCTGCGGCCGCCGGCCGTATGCCCGGTCTGATGGCGGCGATTCCGGCCGCCGCGATCCTCTCCCTCGCCGCCCCGACCGCTCTCGGCGTGGATGGCCGCATCGTGCAGATCGGCTTCCGCATGAGCGGCACTGCGACCGATCTCACCGACGAAAGCGCCGGGATGCAGAGGTACCGCGAGGGAACCTGGGTCCCGATCCTCGTCGAGCTGTTCAATGAGGAGACGGCTCCGCTCTTCGAGGGCAAGCTCCGCGTCATGCAGCAGGACCGCGACGGCGACCTCGCCATCACCGAGGAACCGGTGGCCGTCCGCGGGCTCCGCCGATACTGGCTCTACACCGTGGCGGCGCCGCAGCGGGGCGATACCGTCTTCGCGGTCCAGTTGCTCGACGCGGACGGAAACGTCGCGCGAATCCGCGACAGCTTCTCCGGCAAGGAAAGCGACCGGCTGGTTCCGTCGCCCTCCAACCCGCCGCAGAAGCTCGGCTCCGAGGACGTGGTCGTGCTCGACATCTCCGATCGGCAGGTGACCCCGTTATATCGCCTCCTGTCGACTGTTCGCGGATCCGACGAAGAGGCGGCGCCCCTGCTGTCGCGTCCCGTGGCGATCGCCCGCAGCTCCGCCGCAAACCTGCCCCCGCACCGGTGCGGTCTCGACATGGTGAACGTAGTTGTGTGGGATGCGCCCGACCCGACCGCGCTGCCCGACGCCGCACACCAGATGAAGGCCCTCGCAGAATGGGTTTATCGCGGAGGCGTCCTCGTGCTCGGCGTCGGCCGCACGTGGCAGAACGTCCAGAAATCCGCCCTCGCCCCGCTGCTGCCGGCACCGCTGACCGGCACGCAGGAGGTACGGGCGCTGCCCGAGATGGAGGAGTTCCTCCGCGGACCGTCCGCCGACCAATCCGCGGCAAAGAGCACGACGCTCAAGAGCGTGATCACGATCTGCCCGCTCGATGCCGCCGCCCTGCGCCCCAACACGCGCGTGCTCTACCCCGCCGGGCGCTCCGGCCCGCGCATCCTGGCGTGCCGGCGGCTTGTCGGCCGCGGGCAGGTTGTGTACGTCGGCACCGAGCTGCGCGATCTCTTTGCCCAGGGCGGCGACAACGACGACCTGACCATCCGCTTGCTCGGCCTGCGCCGGGGCTCGAAGGACGATGCCTCGCAGATGGGCAGCGACGTCGAACTCTTCCCCAGGCTCACCGGCCTGGTCGGCTTCGAGATCGAGGCCGGCCTGTACTTCCTCTTCGCCGTCGTTTTCGTCGTGTGCTACATCCTGCTCACCACGCTCGTCACGTGGCAGTGGCTCAAGGCACGCGGCTGGTCCCATCACAGTTGGACCGCCTTCGCCGCGATGGCCGTCGTCGCCAGCCTGCTCAGTCTGGGCGCGGTCCGGCTGATCCGCGGCATCGGCTACAAGGCACAGGAGCTCAACGTCGTCGATCTCCATGCGAACGACTATCAGGGCCAGCGCCGCACGGAAGCGCAAACGACGAGTTTCTACGGCCTCAAGACCGGCTCCCACGAACGGCTGGACATCCTGCTGCCGCCGGACTGGACGGCGATCGACGAAGCCGCCGACACCCCGTGCACGCTCCGTGTCCTGCCGCCCGAGCCCGATACCGGCCAGGACTACTTCGTCGCCTCCGACTCCTACCAGCTCGTTCCCACTCGGGGCCGCCTGTTCGGCGTGCCCTTCCGCGCCACCCTCAAGCAGTTCGAGGGCTCGTGGCGCGGCGAGATCGGCGGCGGCATCACGGCCTCGCTGACGTGCGTGAGGGACGAATCCAACCACTACCGCTTCGACGGCAACGCGTGGATCCGCAATGATCTTGGCGTGGATCTCCACGGCGGCCGCCTGCTGCAGGCGGAGGCCGACCCGGATCCGCGCCCGCTGCCGCGATGGGCCGCCCAGATCCGTGCGATCCAAATCGGCGACCCCCCCGAACACGGAATCCTCCGGCGGGATGCGACACTCACCCGGCTCGACACTCTGGCCTACGGCCCGCAGAACCGGCGGGACTTTTCGCCGACCCTCGCCGATCTGCAGACGCGGTGGGCGGAGAAGTTCGGCGTCCGCCTCGAACGCGGCTACGGCCTGGAGGAGAAGCCCCCGAAAGTGACGGCGGACATCAGCGAAGCCGCTCTCCTGCTGCTCACGAGCTTTCAGGAGTTCAAGCCGGCCATCAATCCGCAGTGGGGCAGTAGCTCGCTGGCGCGAACGGGCCTGAGCGGGCTCGACCTCTCCAACCTGATTACGAAGGACACGGCACTCCTGGTCGGCTTCAGCGATTCGGCCGGCCCTGCCCGGCTGTGCTACCGCCCCGCCGGTTCGCGCCGAAGCTTCCGCGCCATCCGCCCGAGTGCCTCCCTGACCATGTACCGCGTCCTGATTCCGATCAAGACAAAGGACTAGCGCGATGGACCGGCCGTGGGGTCCCCGACGACACGGAGAGGAACGTGAATGACGAACCAAGATGAACCGCGCCGCCGCATGCCGCCGCCACGCGAACGGGAGAACGCGAGAAAGCGCAAGAGCGAAAAGACCGTTCCGGTCGGTTGCGCCGGGAGCGCCCCGCCGGCGTGCGCGGGAGGCAGCGGCTCAAGCGGGAGATTCTTTCCGCTTGTTCGTTTTCTTGCTTTCCGGCTGTGTCTCTGCGGACTCGTCGGATGCGCGACCTCCGGAAAGCCCGCTGAGCCCCCGCCGTTTCCGCCGGAGCCGACCTACGCGCCCGGTCACGCCTTCACGCTCGACGAGCTCATCGAGCTGTCCATTCATCGCAACGCGAGCCTCGACGCCGCCCGCTACGAGGCGCTCGCCGCCCAGGGGCTCGTCGATCAGGTCAAGTCGCTCTGGCTTCCGCTGGTCCACTACGGCTTCGCTGCGGTCGTCTATGACAACGATTTCAGCTACCGGGCCCGCGCCCTCAAACTCGTCACCATCAACGTGCCCATCACGGGCAATTACAATCTCGAACACTCCCTCAACTTCAGCCAGATCGTCACCTCGGGCGGAAAACGCCCCAGCGCCCTGAAACAGGCCAGGATCTACGAGGCCATCCAGAAGCTGCAGGTTCTCGTCCGACAGGACGCCGTCGCCTTCGATGTCGCCAACAACTACTACCTCGTGTGCCTGACCAACGACATCGACCGGATCCTCGAAGACACCCTCCGTCGCATCCACGTCTTCCGGCGGGCGTCGGACGATCTCAACGAACGCGGGTCCCTCCGCGGCAGCCGGCTCGACACGCTCGAATCGGAGTACCTCGTGCTGCAACTCGAGCAGCTCCGCATCGCCGCGCAGGCTGGGCGGCAGCAGGCATACGAGGCGCTCAAACACTCGGTCGGGCTCTCGCGGGATGAGCCCCTGATCCTCCGCGATGTCACCCTTCCCCCGCCGATCACACTGCGGGAGGCCATCAGCGTCTCCGCCACGATCGTCAGGGGCTTCCTGCGCCGCCCGGAGAACCGGCAGGCGGATCTCCTTGCCCATCTCGGCCGGGAGCAGGTCCGGTTCGCCAAGACGGCCTTCGCTCCGAACGCAGGCGTCGGCGGCAGCTACATCGCCAGCCAGGGCAACCAGTACAATGTCCTCGGGCAGATCGACGGGTTCCTCGCCTCGCTCATCGTGGATGTCCCCCTGTATTATCCCGGCGGCCGCGCCGCCCTGCTGCAGGCGCTGGGCCTGGAGCAGGCCTCCCTCGCCCTGCAACGCGAAGTCGAGCAGCTCATCACCCTGGAAATCAATGTCACCGCGATCGACGCACAGAAGGCCCTGGCGACGGTCTTCAAAACGGCCCGGGCCTGCGAGATCGCCCGCCAGCACGAGCAGGCCGCGCGCCGCGCGTACAGCCACGATCTGATCCCGGCCCCCGGCGTCGTGGCCGGCATCCTTCTCGACGGGCTGGCCCGGGTGCAGCACCGGCAGGCCCTTTACGTCTATCACAGCACGCGGGCGAAGCTCAACCGTGTCACGGCCAACCGCGAGGTGCACTATGGCTCGTGAAAACCGCCGAGCGACGAGGTGCCGAAGGCAGAAAGCATGCCCCGTTTTCGGTGAGGGCATTGTCCCGTTCGGGAAGCGGGCGTATGAGTCGCCGACCGCAAGTGCCACGAGCCGAAAGCCGCGGCCTTGCGGGGCGCCTTCCCGCGTCCCCTCATCGCGTCGGGGTTTCGTCACTGTCTCCGCGTACCTGCTCTTCTGCTTTACGGGCTGTACGCCCAGGGCCGCTTCGCCGGAGCGCGCCCCAGCCGCGCCGCCTGCGCCGGCCACCGCGCCCGTTTACGATACGACCGTCGCCCGGCCCATTCACCCGCGCGACGCCCTCGAGAAATGGGCGATGCAGCGCGACATCGATTTCCGTCTCGTGGACAATCTCACGGACCCGGGCACCAAGCCGCCGCCGTTCACCCGCGAGGCGCCGCTCCCGCCACCGGCCGATGCGAAAATCGCCCAAGGCGTCCCCATGCTCCACGACAGCGACCCGTTCCCTCCGCCAGTGCCGCTCCCACCGCGAAACCCCTCAATCTCCATCCTCGTAGCCCGCTCCGCCTGCCATACGCGAACGAACGAGGAAGTCCTCAGCGCGCTGGCCCCCTTTTTCGACCGCGTCCAGCGCGAGGTGAACCTGCGGGCGACGGCGGCGCTGTGCGAGCAGGCCGCTGACATCTGCGCCGGCCTGCTCGACGGCAGACAACAGATGGCCGTCAGCGACGTTTTCGACTACCTGCTCGTGCGGGAACGACTCGCCGGCTTCGCGGGCAAGGGGGCCATCCCCCTCCTGTGGGCCCGACGCCCCGGCGCGCCAGCGACCACCCGGGCTTCATCCGCGCCGGGCGAATGCATCCTCCTGGTTGTTGGCCGCGAGGCGCCCTACCGTGTCCCCGGTGATCTGAAGGGCAAACGGCTCGCCGTCACCGCTCGGTATGGTAACGCCCCCGGCGCCTTTCTGACCGGGCTACTTGTCGCTGCCGGCCACCCCCTCGATCAGCCGTTTTTCTCCAAGGTGACGCTCCGCCGATATGCCAAGGACGCCGTCCTCGACGTGATCAAGGACCGGGCGGACGCCGCCTGCGTTGACGAAGGTACCCTCGCAGCCCTCAACGACTTCTACGGAATCGACGCACGCGTGCGAATGCTGGCCGCCTCGCCGCGCTACGATCTCAGCCTGCTGTATACCAGCGAGAACAACATGGCGACGCACCGCACGGAGATCGAACAGATCCGGGACCGGGTAACCGCCCTCGGCACGGACGCGGAGGGACAGGAGCTGCTCTTCCTCTTCGATACGGCGTCGTGGCACGATTATCGCGACGGCGATTTCACCCTCGCCGAGGAGCATTTCCCCACCTTCCTGACGTTTCTCGAGAAGACGCCCACGGACCTCAAGGGGCTGCTGGACCCCCACGCCGCGATCGACGCGCGCACATACGATCGATACGGCGACGAATGAGCGGCGGCACGCGGGCGCGCGACTGGATCGCCGACGATCCGTACCGAGTCGTCACGGCGGCGGCGCGATCCCTGCGTCAGTTGTATTCGATGATCTGGTAGCTCACCGCCACGCCGACGACGTTGGTGAGATTGTCGACCCGGACCGTGATTTGCGTACTGCTCAGCGAGACCAGACAGGCGCCGTTCCGCGTGAGCTTCGCGTCGACGGAGCCTTCGAACTCGGTGAAGACCGCGTCGCTCAGCAGGACGATGCTGCGGCTTGGGTCGACCGCCGGCGAAAACGTGCTCGAACCGTCCGCGGTGCCGCTGCCGCGTGGGATGGAGACCACGCCGCGGATGACCCGCTTGATCGACGCCGGCGGCAGCGCGGCGATCTGGCCGGAGATCTCATCGAGCGTCTTCATGGTCGGGGCGACGGGGCCGGCCGGGGGCGTCAGGCTACCGGCATGAACCCAGAGGACGGCGACCGCGACGATCCCAGCGGCGACAAGCACGGTAAACGACAGGGGGTGGGGCTTCATTACGTGACCTCCTCGCGGTTGAGAGTTGTCCTGAAACGGCCGCAGATGCTGCGGTCGGCCGCGCATCCATCCTCGCCCACAGCGAAGCGGGCCGGTCGAGGCGCGCTGGCCGACCGGATGGTATGAGAACGTCTCGCGCCGCGTCAAACAGCCCAAGACCGCGCCGTGCGGCTCTCGGCTGCACGCTGCCTCGCCGCCACGACTCACGAAGCGATAGCCCACGAGCCGGGGCCGCCCCGGGGCGACTCACTCACTTGCCCGCCCCGGCGAGGCCGATCCGTTCCGCCACATCCCGCATCGCCGCGATCACGTTATCGATGTGCTCGTCCAGGTCGAGGCCGATCAGTTCAGCGCCTCTGGCGATGTCTTCCCGGCTGACGGCGGCGGCGAAGGAGGCCTGTTTCATCTTCTTCCGCACGCTCTTGGCGGTCATGCCGGCCAACCTCTCCGGACGCACGTACGCCACCGCCGTAACGAAGCCGCACAACTCATCCACGGCGTACAGCACCTTGCGGATGGGCCGGTCCAGCGGATATTCGTCGCGATTGCATTCGGCGTGGGAGAGGATGGCGCCCACGACCTCCTCATCCACGCCGCGCTCACGCAGAATCCTGGCGCCCTCACGGGTGGGCTCGGGCTGCTGGGGCCATCGCTCATAGTCGAAGTCGTGCAACAGCCCGACGAGCTGCCATCGCTCCACATCTTCGCCGAACCGCCGGGCATAATGGCCCATCGCCGCCTCGACGGCGAGCGCGTGCCGGATCAGGGACTCCGATTGCGTATACTCGTTCAGAAGCGCCCAGGCCGCATCGCGTGTCATGGCTTGGCTTCTCTCCGCGTGTCTGTCGATACCACACCCGTCCCGGCGCGGTAAGGCCGGCGCTGCGTTCGCCCGGCCACCGTCCGGCAGCCGAGACGGCCGCCCCCGGGAAAGGCACGATTCTCCTGCTACTGCCGTTTTCGGCGAGAGGCTCATGCCGCCCGCACACAACCGAAAACGGCTCTACCGACTGAGCTCGGCGTACACCTTCTCGAACGTCTCGAACGCCGGCCGCCCGAAAAGCACGAACCGCACTTCCTGCACCGTCCCACCGGCGGCGAGGGCCTCGGCCACCGCAGTCAGCGCGATCCGCGCGGCGTCGGCCATCGGGTAGCCGTACACGCCGCAACTGATCGCCGGGAATGCGATCGTCCTGCACCCCTTCTCCTCCGCCAGCTTCATGGCGGTCCGGTAGCAGCCCGCCAGCTTTTCCGGCTCGCCATGGCGTCCGTCGCGGTAGACGGGCCCGACGGCGTGGATCACGTACTTCGCCGGGAGCTTGTACCCGTTCGTGATCCGCGCCGAGCCGGTGGGGCACCCGCCGAGCGTCCGGCACTCGGCGAGGAGCTGGGGGCCGGCGGCCCGGTGAATCGCCCCGTCCACCCCGCCGCCACCCAGCAGAGACTCGTTGGCGGCGTTCACGATCGCATCGACCTGCTGGCGGGTGATGTCGCCTTCGACCAGCCTGATTCGAGCCCATATCGACTTGTCGATGGGCATGTCGACACCTCGCATCCGTAGAGCCTTTGCTTGCGAAGCCCACAGACTATCATTGTATGCGCAGGCCGCAGACGGACCAGAGCTTCCGAGGGAGCAGGCCGCTCACAGATGACTGGCCCCGCGAGAACCGCTTCCCTGTTCATCGGCCCGTCCGGGTGGAGCTACCCGGACTGGAACGGCATCGTCTACCCGGCCGGCGCGGGCCCCGGCTTCGATGCGCTCGGCTACCTGAGCCGCTGCTTCAACGCGGTCGAAGTCAACAGCAGCTTCTACCGCCCCCCGACGGCTCGCATGAGCGAGAACTGGCTGCGGCGGATCGAGGGCGTGCGCGACTTCCTATTCGTGTTCAAGCTCTACCGGCGGTTCACGCATGAGCGCGACGAGTATCCCCGGGCGGACGTGGCGGCCTTCAAGCTCGGCATCGCTCCGATCGCAAAGGCGGGGCGGCTCGGCTGCCTGCTGATGCAGTTCCCGTGGTCGTTTCGCTGCACGGCAGCCTCGATGCAGTGGCTCGCGCGGCTCGCCGGGGAGTTCGGCGAGTATCCGCTCGTCGCGGAAGTCCGCCACGCGTCGTGGGACCGGCCGGATGTGCGCCGGTCGTGGCGGGACATGCGGATCAACTACTGCAACATCGATCAGCCGCCGCTCCATCAGTGCCTTCCGCCGTCCTCGCACGCCACCGGACCGATCGGATATGTCCGTTTCCACGGGCGCCGGACCGAGACCTGGTTTCAGGAAAACGCCGAGACGCACGAGCGCTACGACTACCTCTACAGCCCGCTGGAGCTGCGCGAGTGGGTCCCGCGGATTCAGGACCTCGCCGGGCGCACGGAGAGGCTCTTCGTCTTCATGAACAACTGCTCGCACGGCAAGAGCGTCGCGAACGGCCTGCAACTCCGCTCGCTGCTGGAAGGGCGGAAGGTCGATGTTCCGCCTCACATGATCGAACACTTCCCGGAACTCGGCGCGATCGCCGATCCGACGCCGTCCGCGCCGCCCCGCGGAGAGCCCACACTGTTCGATTGAACCGCCGGCGGCCGCGGGCGTCGAAGCCGTCGCGGCCGGCGCTGGTCCCCTTTTTCCATTCG
>CAZMVY010000143.1:0-12466 GCA_964569765.1 uncultured Planctomycetales bacterium | reverse complement strand
GTAATGCTGCCTGTAGCCCGCTGGGGGGGCGCAACCGTGGCTCCGGCCGCATGCCCCGCCGGTGCCCGCGCCGGGAAAGTGTCGCAGGTATCCTCCGCCCCCGGCGGGAAGCCGCTTGCCCAGAATGGAAACCGTGGAAGGGGGCGCTTCGATGATTCGTCGGCCGCTTGGGAGAAGCCTCTCGTGAATGCCGGGGGGAAAGCCGGGCCAGCCGTAGCGGCGCCCGGCGATCGGAAAGATGCTGGCGTCGTAACGGAAACCGGCTTCGGCGAGGACCTCCAGTGCCCAGGCTGTGTCCGGCATGATTGAGAAGGCCGGCGCCCGATGTCCCTGCGCGCATGTTCCCGTGAGGTCTTCGATCAGGGCCCTGGCGTCGCAGATTTCGCGGCGGAATGCCTCTGGCGTGAGCTTGAAGACCTGTCGGTGGAAGAAGCCGTGGACGCCGACTTCGTGCCCGCCGGCTGCGATGTCGCGGAGCAAGTGGGGAAAAGTCTGCGCCACCTCGCCGAGAACGAAGAACGTGGCCCGCACGTGGCGGCTGGCGAAGGTCTCGAGGAACCAGTGCGTGTTCCGGACTACCGCCTCGGTCGGGGGGCCGTCCCGGCCGAGCCAGTCGCGGGCCAGGATGTTGTGATAGTCCTCGACGTCAATGGTCAGGGCGTTGATCATACAGTGTCGGAGTCGCCCAGTGTAAGGTGCCAGTCGGATACGCGGCCGGGCCGTCGCGGGAGCCCCGGGACGCCGGTCAGGCGATAGACAAAGTGAAACTTCTTCGGAAGCCACGTGGGCCTGGGGCACGCATAGCCCTCCGCGCGAAGCGCCGCTTGCAGCATGGGACTCGTTGCCTCGCAGGCGGCCAGCCCGAGGCCGCGCGAGGCGAGATCCTCTTCCGCGGCACGAAGGAGCCGACAGAGGACCGGCATGCCGCCTCGCGCGACAACGTCGACTACCATACCGATCTCAAGCCCCATTCGCTTCTCGACGGAGGTGACCCCAGCGCCGACCACACAGCCGCCCTGTCGCGCGAGGAACATGTGGTAGGCCGCGTTCGGCTTGGCAGCATAGCGCCAGTTCCAGTAATTCGCGGTGCGGCGGACCATGAGGCCGCCGCACTCGCGCGCGAATTCATCAAAGACTCCGTCGATCTCCGGCGGCACGGTTCGCGCGGGTTCGATATCGAGCGGGCGGCTCGTTGGCAAGGTGCATCGGCGGGTGAAAAGCGGCTGCGGGAGCCAGCCGACCAGGTGCGCGGCGGTACACCCGACCCGCGGGCGGAGCAACGCCCGCCCGTCGATGATCTTGACATACAGCGGAATCAGTCCGGGGTCATGCCATTCGCCGGTCTTCAGGAAACCGGGCAGCGATCGCTCGTTCGGAAGGGTGAAGCTGAACTGGCAGCCGCGCTGTTTCGCATGTTCGTTGGCGGCGCTCACAAGCGACTGGAAGATTCCACGCCGCCGGTGGTCGGGGTGCGTGAGCACGCCGGTGTAGACCGCGCCCCGGAGTCGTGCCTCGTTCCACTGAAAGTCGAGTATGGATACCGGCTGGATGCCGATGGGCCGGCCCTCGAAGTCGGCCATCAGGATGTCCCCGTGAAACTCCGTTTCGCTGAGGTATCGCCAGTCGTAGAACGTTCGGTTGATTTCCGGGTACTCATTCCCGTGAACGAGGCGGACCAGCGCCACCGCCGCCGTGATATCCGCGGGACCGCACAGCCGATTTGTCCAGTAGGGTTGTGGCATCGGTGTCATTCCTCACATTGTCGTTTCCCGGCGGGTCGGCAGGCTCCGTCGCCGTGCCGGCCGGAATCCATGCGAAGCCGCTCCCGGCGCGAGGCCGGATTCAACAGCGCCGTCAGATTCTCCAGAGCATACCCCAGGATCGGCCCCGGGTCGCTCAGACGGAGGATCTGATCCACGGTGTGCGCGGCGAAGAACCGGAACCAGCTCGGCCAGGTGTTGAATCTCCGCGTGCGATCGACCCGCAGAAACCACAGCACGTCGCCCAGAAAGAATCGCAGAAAGCGGTTTTTTGGATAGTCAAGGACCGGCTCCACGGGTCGTCCATGTGCCAGATCGTACATCATCTTCGGAAAGTCGATGCCCACGGACGTACCCATACGGAAACTTTCCGGCAGACGCGGGTTGATTTCCATGAGCTTGACCCGGCCATCGCGCGGATCCTCCACGAAGTCGAAGTCGCAGCAGCCGACCCATCCGAGCTGACATAGCATCCGGCGGGCGTGTTCGAGGATGTCGGGCCGGTCCGCCGAGAAGTTCAACACGCTGCTGCCGCCGTCGGGCGGATACATTCGCGTCTTCCCGTAGACGATACCCGCCAGGACGCGGAGCTTCTCATCGACCAGCATATCCACCTTGTACTGCATTCCACCGGGCGGAACGAAGTCCTGAACGTAGCTCTCCCCGTGCATGGCGGACACGTGCGGAAACTGTTCGCGGACCTCCGCCGGGCTGTAGCACCACGTGATTCCTCGCGCTCCGACGCCGACGGAGGGCTTGATCAGCACCGGCCAGCGCGTGATCCGGCCGAGCACGTCGGCGAGGCCGCCGGGCCGGTCTTGCGGGAACCACGAATCCGGAATGGGTACCCCGGCGGCAAGAGCCGCTTTCATGGTACTGATCTTTGCGTATGCGAGGAGGAAGGTCTTGTGGTCGGGCATCAGGAGTCGCGTGTACCGGCGGATCTCGTCCTGGATTTCGCTGACGGCCAGGGCGCCGTAATGTCCGTTGGGAAAGAGCATGTCGATGGGGCGCCGGCGGAGGAAGCGGAGCAGCCATTCCTTGAACGCATCCGGATGATGGCGGGGCGAGGGGTACACATACCGCTCGCGGCAGCCCCGGCAGTAGAAACCGCTGTTGAAGCGTTTCTCGCTGCCGCCGGCCACACGTATCCCGTGGCGTGCCATGGACTCCATCACGGGGAGTACCGCCTTGCCCTGGGTCTCCATGACAAAGACAGTCGGGCGCGTCATGGACGGATCAGCTCCGTTCGCTGGTGTCCGGCGCGCAAGACCGTTTCCAGGACATCGCAGAGTTGCCGGGCGATCATCCGGCGGTCGTACTTCTGCCAGGCCACCTCGCGCGCACGGCGGCCGACGGCGGCGCGTTCTTCGGGATGGTCCGCCCAGTGTGCGATCTTCGCCGCGAGATCATCCGCCGAGCCGGGGACGGATGCGACGCCGGTGCCGTCCGCGACGACCATGTCCGCCGTCGTCCCCGCGAAATTCACGATGCTCGGGATGCCGGCGAACATGTAATCGAAGATCTTGTTCGGCGTGACCCAACGGGGCCGCGTGATCTGCTTGAGGATCATCAGCCCGATGTGACAGGCCGCCAGGATCCCCGGAAGCCGGTGTTTCGGGACCGGGTCGAGGAGATGCACGTTCGTCAGTCCCCGCCGCGCGACGTCGGCCTTGAGGGCCTCACGCATCTTGCCGTCGCCGATGAGCACGATGGCGATGTCGGGCCGGTCGCGGAGCCGTTCGGCGGCGTCAATGACCTGAAACAGCCCGTTCGCGTCGCCGTGCGCGCCGGTGTAGACGGCCACCGTCTTTCCCGCCAGGCCGTGCTGCGCCATGTACTCCTGATCCGGCGTCACGTTACGGAAGAGCCCCCCGTCCGCGCCGAGCAGGATCGTTTCCAGGCGGTCGGGCGGGAAGCCCCGCTGGAGAAGTCGATCGTGGAAACCTCGCGAAACAAGCAGGATCTTCGCCGCCTTCGCGTAGCTGAACCGCTCGAGCCACTCCCACGCTTTGTACTGGAGGCCGGGTTTGATCCGCCCGGCGTCCAGCAGGTCTTCCGGCCACAGGTCGCGGACCTCGAAGACGTAGGGGATTCGCTTGATGGCCGCGCCGATCCGCGCGGGAATGCCCACGGTCAGCGGTGTGCTGGTGGCGAAGATGAGATCGGCCTTCCGCTCGAGCAGGCAGGCGATCGTCGCGAGCACGGCGAACTTCACGAACGCCCAGAGCCGGGCGGGGACGCCGAGTTTGTTGCTGTAGTAGGTGTTGCAGGCGACGACCTTGATCCCGTCGATCCACTGTGTCCGAAACAGTCGCCACCATGGCATCCTTGGCAGCGAGCTTTGCTCGTGCAGCCCGCAGATCATCGTGACGCCGTGGCCCATCTCCACGAGGTACCGGCTCACGTCATAGCTGCGAGTGCCGCTCGTCCCCTCGTTGGTGACGAAGTACTGGTGGATGTAGATCAGCTTCATATGCCGGGACTCTCGTCGAGATCGATCCGCGTCACCAGTTTCGCCGGCAACTCGAGCGTGCCGACGACTTCCAGCGCCGGGCGGGCTGCGCATTCGCCGTAGTACTCGGACGTCCAGCCGCAAACGCGATCCGGCTGCTTCAGGCCGTAACGGACGGCGGCCGACAGCCCGTCGGGCCCTTCCACATTCATCGACACCCGGCCACAGGGCAAATCAATGTTCATACGCCGTGCCGAAGCGTCAAGTACAAACGGCCCGTCCGCAAAGTGCCACCGCAGCGCGACGGTGTGCCGTCCGCTTCCGAAAAGCTCGTCCGTGATGGCCCACCTGCGGCGGTCCTCGATGACGACCGTTCGCCGATGGACCACATTCCACGGCGGGCGGGCGTAGGCGAGGTGCTCGCCCTGCCAGCGATCGGGGCAATGGTCGAGGCATCGCGCCTCCGGCCACGGCAGCCAGAGGAATCGCGACGCCAGCTCCAGCGGGCTGCACCCGTCGATCTCGATCGTGTTATGCGCCGCGATGTCTTTGAAGTACCGCTCCATTGGCGGGTCGTCGGGGACGAAGTACTTGTAGGTTCCGCTGTCGCCCAGGACATTGACACCCTTGTGCCACAGATCCAGGTGGAGCATGTCCACGTGGCCGACGCGATCCCGATAGGTATGGCAGCGGATCATGCACCACGTGTCGCGGTCGCGCAGCGTGTAGTACCCGCCGGCATCGAACCGGCTGGAGCGGGGCACGGCCGGTGCGGGCGGTCGCGCGAGTGCCTCCGGGCCGTAAAGCCAAAGCAGCATCTCGTCCCACGGCCCCGCGCCCCGCACGCGGCGCCCGGTAGCCGTATAGCAGCCGGCCTGCACACTGGGGCGGTAATCGGTGTAGTCGCACGAACTGAGCGGAAGGACGAGCGCACCGTCGTTTGCGCCATAGTTCGGCACGCGGCCGCTTTCCGGGTCCAGCATCCCAAAGAGGAATTCGCCCGCAGCCGCGATTCGCTCCGACAACGCATCGGAGAGCGGACGGCCGTTCAATTCCGCCAGGCGTGCGGTCCAGAGGCAGTCATGGAGCATGACGCGGTGGTAATTCATCGAATGCTGAATATAGCTGCCGTCGGCGTAGATCTGACGGCGGGTCTCGTTTTCGAGTACGGCGCGTCCGAGCCGAAGCCATTTGCCGGCCCCGCGGAGTTCGGGAAAGAGCAGGCCGACGGTAATGAGGCCGGCGGCTTCGCTGAGGGCGTGGTTGTTCTTCTGGGAGACGGCGTAGTCGATGTTGCCGGCGATCCGATCGGCCTGGATCGCGATGAGCATGACGAGCGAGGCGATTCGTTCCGGCGTAGTGGCGCGGGCGTTCCAGAATCCGTACAGGCCGAAGCACCAGGCCATCGTGCGAAAAGCGGTTTCCTGGCCGCATTTCCAGTTGGGGCCCATGTTCGGCGGGTTCTGTTCGGCCCAGGATTCAAACAGCTCCCAGAACGCCTCGGCGTATCGCTCGTCCCTCGTGACGGTGTATGCGCGGACGAGCCAGAATGCGCAGGCGAATCGCGAGGGCTCCCAGACGTCCTTCACGTCGCCCAGCGCGGGCGAGAACGTCGGGTAATCGCACCAGTGCGTGCGGGCATCGTGCTGTCCCCCCGTAAACGGGTTGAGCAGCCAGTTCGGCGGCCGGCCCAGATCAAACACGTGTCGGCTGTAGTAGAGGAACCGCCCTCTCGCGAAGTCGTCGGCAACGGCCAGCGTGCGGGCCCTGCCTTCCGGGGTGAGGAGGCGGTCGAGGGTGGCGGCGTCGGGCAGGGCCCCCGGGGCGAAGAAGAAGCGGCTGCCCGTCGTCTCGCGGAACGCGCGGTACGCCTCGGGCGCGGTCGGCGTGCCACTGCGCAGCATGTCGCACAGGCGCATCGCCGAGCGGTCCACCGCGGGAAATCTCCGCTTGAGCAGCCCGCTTTTGAGGCGCAGGGTATAGCCGGCGCGGTAGAGCACCCACCGCGGTCCCAGTTTGCGGGCGATCTGAATCGGGTGTTTCAGCAAACTGCCTGTGCCTCTGTGTCCGCTTGCCCGGTCGGCGGCCGGGCAGGCCCGTGTTATTCCGGCGCGCCGGGCGCCACGGTGGCGACGATCGCCTTTCCGTCTACCTCTTCCAGCGCCTGGCCGCTGAACAGGATCGTTTCGTGCGGACCGGCGCCGCGCGGCAGCACGAGCGAGCCGAACTGGAAGTAGACGGCGTGCCAGCGGTCCTTTCTCGCTCGAAACACGCGCGTCCACCGCTCGCCGTCGCGTGAAAGCCAGAGAACGGCATCCCGGCAGGCGTTGACCCGCGACGGCTCGACGGTGGTCGTCAGCGCGTACAAGCCGCCGAACCGGCACGCATAGATGCAGCTCCCATCGAGTTCCATCAGCCGCTCGACGCGGCCGGTGGCCTTCTCGATCGACATCAACGCATTCGGTTCCATCTCCGTGTCCGTGCCGTAGAGCATCCGATCGCCGAAATCGAACATACACACGGCCCGGTACCGCTGCTCCCCCTTGACCACCCAGTCGAAGCTCCTGAGGTCCTCCGTCAAACGGCCGATGCCGGGCTCATGGTCGTGATCGCCGACCAGGACCCAATATCCACGGATGTCCGCGTCATAGATCAGGTTGTGCACATGGCGGATTTCAGCCGGCTTGAACGTGTGCGCTACCCCGAAGCTCCGGGCGCGGTCGTCCGAGGCATAGATGCGGACCGCCCGGGGGTTGTGCTTGCTGCCGCCGTACTCGCCCCACAGGACGCGATCACCCGGACCGACGGTCAGCGACATCGGCGGCCAGATGGGCACGCCGCCGTCGTCGATGCGGCAGGGTGTCATCGTGGGCTCACCCGCCTGCGCCCGAAAGACCCAGTCGCGATTGCTGGCGACGTACGTCCCGTCCGAGAGGATCGTGAGGGCCTTGGTTTCATGTCGGAGCAGGCGGCAGGCCAGGCGCGATGCCTGCACCACCCGCCGCCCGAGCGGCAAGGGCATCTTCGTGACTCGCGTCCAGCTCCGGCCCTCGTCGGCGGAGCGATAGATGACGTAGTGCCGCGAGAGGTAGTACGAGCCGTCGGGGTGGATATAGACGGCCCGGCCGCGGGACTCATGCCGTATCAGGAGCTTGGAATCGACGGGACCGGCCATGCTCGTTACGCTACTCGATGAGGATCGGTTCGCCGGACCGGGCGGAGGCTACGGCGGCGAACGTCGCCCGCATCACGTTTACGATCTCGTGAAGGGGGATGATGCTCGGCGCGCCGCTCACGATCGAATCGATGAACCGGCAGAACTCTTCGCGATGCCCCTTGTCCCACCGGTGCAGTTTCATCTTGCTGAAGCCGCGATAGCCGTAACCCCACAGCGCCCGGAAGTTATCGAGCCGGAGTGTCTTGCCGGCGCAGAAGACCTCGAGCGTCTCCTTCGGGTAGGCCTTGTGGCCGTTGCCGAAATAGTGGAGCGTTCCGATCGAGCCGTCGGCGAACTGGAGGCTGATCGACGTTTTGTCATCGCGGATCGCCAGGCCTTTCGATTCACCCACCATCGTCGCGGATACCCGCACGACCGGGGCGCCCGCGAGGAAGGCCATCAGGTCGATCCAGTGGCACCCCTCCCCGATGATCCGCCCCCCGCCGACCTTCGGATCGTGAACCCACGAGTCGGGGGGAGCGACGCCCGCATTGACCATCATGCTCATGCAGAGCGGTTCCATCCGTCCGGCCAGCAGTTCCTTCATCCTGATCACATGGGGCGCGAACCGCCGATTGAAGCCGACGACTAGGTGCTGGTTCGCGTGGGACCGTGCGAGGTCGAGAATCTCGTCGATCTGTTCGGGGACCAGGCACAGGGGCTTCTCCACAAAAACGTGCTTGTCGGCGCGCAGCGACTCCATCACCAGCGGCGCGTGCAGGTCATGCCGCGTGAAGATCACCACGGTATTGATCTCCGGGCTGTTCAGGATCGCGCGGTAGTCCGTGGTGACGTTCTCGAATCCGAACTTCCGGCCCGCGTGGGTGGCGGCGACGCCGTTGATGTCGGCCAGGCACGCCAGCCTGGCGGCGGAGGCTGCCAGCGACGGCAGCCCGTACATCTTTGCGAAGTTTCCCGCGCCGATCACGCCGACGACGGCCCGGCTCTCGCGACGGGGCGCGCGCGGGGACTGTGCGAGGGCGACTGTCCGCGCCGGTTCGGCGGGCGCCGCGGGATACTTGAGCAGGATGCCCAGCAGCCCCTTTTCGTTGGTCAGCGCCTGATAGGCCTCCGTCGCACGCGTGTGCTCCACCACGCGGCTCGTCAGTGCGCCGACGCTCAGCCTCCGCGCGGCAAGCAGGTCGAGGACGGCCTCGAAGTTCCGCTGCTGGGTCCAGCGGACATAGGCGAGGGGGTAGTCCTGTCCGCGGTCCTCATAGGCGGGATCATACCGGCCGGGGCCGTAGGAGCAGGAGACCTGGAAGGTCAGTTCCTTCTTGTAGAAGTCCGAGCGGCTCAGTTCGAGGCCCACGACGCCTACGAGCACGATGCGGCCGCGTTTGCGGCACATCTGGGCCGCCTGCCGGATGATATCGTTCGTCTTGGCGGAGGCCGCGATGAGGACGCCGTCCACGCCGCGCCCGTCGGTGTGGGCCATCGCGGCCTCGACCGGATCGGTCCCGGCGGCCGGATCGACGACGGCCGCGCCCAACTCCCGGGCCATTGCCAGTCTTGTCGGGTCGGGGTCGATGCCAAGGACGCGGCAGCCGTTGGCCAGGAGCAACTGCACGGTCAGCAGGCCGATCAGGCCGAGCCCGGTGACGGCGATCGTCTCGCCGAGCGTCGGATCCAGCAGCCGAATCCCCTGAAGACCGATCGACGCGAGGACCGTGTACGCAGCCTCTTCGTCGCTTACGCCGTCGGGAATCTTCGCGCACAGGTTGCGCGGCACGCAGACGATCTCGGCGTGCGGCCCGTTGCTGACGACCCGATCGCCCACGGCAAAGCCCCGGACGCCCTCGCCGACGCCGATCACGACGCCGGCGTTGCAGTAGCCCAGCGGCAGCGGCTCATCCAGCCGCGCGAAGACCGTTTCGAGCGTTGCGAGCAGGCCCTCCGACTTGATCTTGTCGAGGACCTGCCGGACCTTTTCCGGCTGGGCCTTGGCCTTGGCGAGCAGGCTGGCCTGGCCGAACTCGACGAGCATGCGTTCGGTGCCGGCGGAGATGAGGCTTGCCCGGGATTGAATCAGCAGATGTCCCGGGCGGACCAGGGGGCAGGGCACCTCCGCCACTTCCACGACGCCGGTCTTGAGATTCTGGAGGACCTGTTTCATGCGTTTCACCGATGCCTTCCATCGACGGAGGATCAGTCAAAACTCACATCGAACCGCCGGGCCCACTCGATCAGGTTGATCCACCGCCAGACCCGCATGCTGAAGTGGTCGCCCGTCGCCTTGTACTCGTTCCATACTCTCGCGGCCTCGTCGAGGTTCAGAGCACCGATCCGGGCGGCGGTTTCGCTTTGCAGCGTTCGCTCGACCCACGGGTACAGGGCCGCCATCCACCCCCGCTCGGGCGTAACGAAGCCGAGTTTGTCCCGGCGGTCGAGGATCGCATCGGGCACGATCCCCCGCATCGCCGCGCGGAACACCGCCTTCGACGTGCCGTCGGGAGCGATAATATACTCCTCGGGCAGCGAGAAGAGGAACTCCACGAACTTCGGCGTGAGGAACGGGACGCGGCTCTCAATCGAGAAGGCCATCGAGTTGCGATCCTCATACCGCAGCAGGTGCGGCAGGTTCTGCGAGATCAGGCTCCGATACAGGTGGCCCTTGAGGACGTTGCCCGTCCTCGAATAATTGATCGCCCTTCCCTCGACGCCGCGGTCCCGAAACCACGCCGCATTCATCCAGGAGGGCATCAGATCCTTGCCGACCCACCGCCGCGCCACGGTCTGCCACCGTTGGGGCAGGAGGTATTCCCCGCTCCAGGCCAGCAGCCAGCGCTTGCCGGCCCCGGGCCACTTCGACGCGCGGCGCAGGAAAGCGGCCGCCTGTACCCAACGGCCCTGCCGGATCAGCGATGCCAGGCGGGCGGCCAGGTAAAACCGATATCCGCCGAGGATTTCGTCGGCGCCCTGCCCGTCGAGCATTACCTTGATTCCTGCCTCGCGGGCGAGCCGGAAGACCCGGTACTGCGCGTAGATCCGCGTGCTGCCGAACGGTTCATCCTGGCTGTAGATCAGGGAATCGAGGTCTGCGAGAAGCTCTTCGGGTACGGGCCTGACCTTGTGCGCCACGGTCCCGGCGGCCTGTGTCACGAGATCGACCCAGCGCTCCTCGCTGACCGCCGCATCGTCGGCCACGTAGCTGAAGGTGTGCAGGTCCAGGTCCTTGCCGCCGAGTTCCCGCATGGCCAGGACGATGGCCGACGAGTCGATGCCGCCCGACAGAGCAGTGCCCACCGGCACGTCGCTGCGGAGGTGCAGCCGCATGTTCTCGAGGAAAAGCTCGCGGGTCCGCCGGGCGGCCTCCTCAAACGAGATGTCCGCCCGGGCCGTCAGATCAACGTCCCAGTAGCAGACCGGTTCAGACGCGTCGAGCCTGTCCAGCGAGACCTCCAGGTAGTGGGCGGGTGGAATCTGTCGCACGCCTTTCAGAAACGTCTCGCCGCCGTGATCGGTGTAGCCGTAGCGGAGATACTGATAGAGCCGCTCCGGGTTGATCCGCCGTGGCCGACCGGCAAATTCAAGCAGGACCTTCAACTCGGAGGCGAACGCGAACCGCCCGTTGATTTCCACATAGTAGAGCGGCTTGATGCCGAAGAAATCACGGGCGAGCAGGAGGCGGCGCTCCTGCGTGTCCAGAACGGCAAACGCGAACATGCCCACCAGTCGGGACAGGGCCGCAGTGCCCCACCGGGCACAGGCAGTCAGCAGCACCTCCGTGTCCGAGCGGGAGTGGAACGTGTGCCCGAGTCCTTCGAGCTCCTCGCGAAGCTCGAGGTAGTTGTAGATCTCGCCGTTGAAGACGATGTAGTAGCGCCCGTCCGCGCTGGCCATCGGCTGTCGGCCGGCCTCCGTCAGGTCGATGATGGAGAGCCGCCGGTGCGCCAGCGCCGCCTCGGCATCCGGCAGGTCGTCTCTCCAGTCCCGGGCCAGCCTCACGCCGCAGCGGGAGTACAACAGGTACCCGTGGTCGTCCGGGCCGCGGTGCGCCAGCTTCTCCAGCGCGAGCGGGACGAACGCGCGATCCACGCGATCGGGGGGGGACACGATCATGCCGGCGATCCCACACATGCGCCGCTAGAGCCGTCGTAAGAGGTCGTATCGTCCGTCCAGTTTCATCCGGAAACGCTTCAGGTCGTCCGTCGGATGAATGCCCGTCCGCGGCAGTTCGTACAGGTCGCACCGCGCCGAGATCGGCCCGCCCATCATCGTACAGCCGGCCCGGTAGCCCGCTTCCGCCAGCAGTGGCCGTGTCCAGTCCGCGAACGCGTCGGCGTGGCCCTTCGGATAGGCGAAGCTGCAAACCGGCCCGCCGAGCCTGTCCTCCAGGAGCTTTTTCGGCAGCGCGATCTCCTCGCGGGCCCGCTCGCGGTCCTGCCGGGCCACCATCACATGCCGGTGCGAGTGGGCGCCGATCTCGAAGCCCGCCGCCGCCATCTCGCGAAGGTCCGTCCAGGAGAGAAACTCGGTGTCCCGATATTCCGCGAGCCCATCCGCCGAGGGCGCCTGGCGCGATTCTCCGATGCCCGCCGTGGCCACGAAGAACGTGGCGGTCATGCCGTACCGCTCCAGGATCGGGCACACGATCGTCCGGTTGTTCGCGCAGCCGTCGTCGAACGTCAGGACGACCGTCCGCTTTCGATCGGCGATCGCCGGCCACGCCTCCACCAGGTCACGGATGCGGCAGGTGGCATAGCCCTGCTCGGCCAGGTAGCGGATCTGCTCCTCGAACGCCTCGGGGGGCATGTGGACCATCGTATTCGGGTGCGCCTGAACGCTGTGGAACGTGAGGATGCGAAGGGACTCGTTCCTCCTTCGCAGTCGGCCGAGGCTGCCGGCGAAGGCGTACCGGATCGCGAGCTTCGTGCGGATGTTCATCGCGTCAGGCCCGCTTGAGAGGTACCTCGACCCGGGCGACCTGTTCGAGGGCCTCTTTCATCAGACGGACGTCCTCCGGGGTGGGGGCCGTCATACCGGCGGACACCAGCCCGGTCTTGCTGCCGATCGCAAGCTTGACGGCCCACA
>CAZMVY010000142.1:0-12503 GCA_964569765.1 uncultured Planctomycetales bacterium | reverse complement strand
GGCGTCGCGGGGCGGGTCGTCGTCGCCGTTTTCACTTCCGCGAAGGCCGTGGAAATCCACAGGCCGACCATCACACCAGACACAACGATTCGTTTCATACAAGGCTCCTGAATCTCGGGAAGGCCGGCTCGCAAAATGGCGGCGCTCACGCAGCGGGTCCATCGGCCTCGCCCCGGGAACGCTTCCCGAAGCGATTTTCCTGCCCGGCCAGCAAACGCTGGAGGTTAGTCCTATGACGATACACGACCAGCACGGCCATTACAACCGCGAACACCAGCAGCGATCGCTGGTTCCCGGTTGGATCCCATCCGCAGAACACGCCCAACCCGAGGTATACCAGCGGAAACGCAAGCGCCGCGAGCATGGAACTGAGAGACACGTAGCCGCTCAGGCCAAAC
Source organism: uncultured Planctomycetales bacterium (assembly GCA_964569765.1). Taxonomy (GTDB): domain Bacteria; phylum Planctomycetota; class Phycisphaerae; order UBA1845; family PWPN01; genus CAZMVY01. Next base: position 12,105 of record CAZMVY010000142.1, on the reverse strand, counting down.
ACGACCCCCCACAGGGCAAAACAGACGAGGCCGGGCAGGGTGTAGTACGGCCAGAGACCGAGGAGCGCTCCGAGCGACGTGGCTACACCTTTGCCGCCACGGAACCTCAGATACACGGGGAAGATATGACCCAGGATCACACCGGCGGCCACGGCGAGCCAGGCCAGGTAGAGACGCCGGCCTCCGGCCTCCGCCAACATCGCCGCCGCAGCCGTATGCGCCCATATTCGTGGAGCGCACGCCGTCGGGACGAGTCCCTTGAGCGTATCCAGCGCGAACGCGGTCAGACCGCAACGCCATCCGAGGACGCGCCATACGTTCGTCGCCCCGATGTTTCCGCTTCCGGCGCGGCGGATGTCCGTGCCACACCACTTGCCGATAAGCAAACCGAACGGAACCGCACCGATCAGGTAGCCAACAGCAACCACGATCAATACGGGCAGAAGCTCTGCTGCGGTCATGATCGGGCCTCGTGAATCTCGCGGTACAGCTTCACGATCTCGTCGGCGTGGCGGTCCATGCCGAGTCTCTCCCGCAGGCGCAACGCGGCCGCCGCGCACCGTTCCCGAACCGGTTCGTCGAGCAGGCGTGCGATCCGGTCCGAGAGTGCCGCCGCATCGTCGGGCGTATCCAGGATAAAGCCCTCGCGTCCGTCCGTCATTACCTCGGCCGCCCCGTTGAACCGGGTGGTGATCACCGGCACGCCGGCGCACAGGGCCTCGAGCACGACGCGGCTGCAGGGATCGTAGTAGGTCGGGTGCACCAGCATATCCGCGGCATGATAGAAGGCCGCAATTCGTTCCGTGGAACCGGCGAAGACGATGCGGTCTTCGACGCCGAGCCGATGGGCCAGCCGCGCATACGGCACGGGGTTGTCGCGTCCCACGATGACAACGCGGGCGTAGCGACGGTGCGTCGCCGGCAGGGCCGCCACGGCCTCAATAAGACGCGCGCCGCCTTTGAGCCGGCAATTGTGGGCGACGCAGAGCACCAGACGCTCGTGCCGCCCGAGGTCGTATTGCTGGCGGATCTCGTTGTCATCTGCGGCCCGCTCGGCCGGTGTGGCCGTATCCGGGTCCACGCCGTTGAAAACTACGCGAACATGAGGCGGACCGAGGCCGTAGTGCTCCTGGAACTGCCGGGCGACGTACCCACTGATCGCAACGATGATCGGCGGCGGCCTGCGCGCCACCAGCGCCCGTTCCAGCCGCAGCAGCACCCGGTACTTCAGGTTCAGCTTGTCCCGAAACCGCTTGACGCTCCGATGCAGGGCGGAGCGACGAAGGGCCACGTTCCGCCGAAGCATCTCCGGCACAGCGCCCCCCCGCGGCTCATACACATCTGCCGCCGCGCAGGGCGTGATCGCGTGAACGATGTCAAACCCCTCCTTCGCCGCCGCGGACGCCGCTCGTCGGGCGAACAACAGCGTCCGCTGAGCCCGCAGCGCCGCCGCCGCCCGGACAGTCAGCAACGAGAGCCCCGGCGGAGGTACGCCACGGCTTGTCGTGATCAGCGTCACCTTGCAACCCCGCTCGGCGGTGCGCTGCGCGAACTGGATCGTGGACGTTTCCGCGCCGCCTCGCCACGTCTCCACTCGCTCGATGATCAGCGCCACTCTCATGAAGTCCACGCGACCCCGGCGCCCCGGCGCTCCTGGCGACGGCGAATCCGCGCGCTCCTGGCCTCCACACGGGCGGGCAATCGCGTGAGCCAACGGGAACGCCGAATGACCCCGACGTACTGCCTCCAGAATCGCAGGCGATCCGTTCGCGAGACGAACGGAGCGGCCGAGAAGCAGAGCGCCGCCAAGTCCTTGACGATCCACCGCGTCCGGCGCCACCGTGGCCGGAAAACCCGTTGGAGATCAATAAAGGTAAACCCCGGCCCGTCGGATCCCCCGTCGTCATGAACGAAGATGTGCGAGGTGTACAGGTCCCGGTGAACGAAGCCGGCCGCATGAAAGGCCGCCACCTGCCGGGCCAGGCCGTACAACATCTGCTGCTGCCGCCGCCGGATCGGCCCGCTCGCGTCGCGGCGCCAGTTGGCCGGCAGCCACGACTCCAGCGACTGTCCTGACGCTTCCTCGATCACGACGAAGCTCCGCCGCTCAAAGCCCCGGCGCATCTCCTGCCCGAACGCCACCGGCGCGGGGACCGGAATCCCTGCGGCCGTCAGCGCGAGGATCGCGTTCCACTCCCGGCCGGCCGTGCTCTGCCGCAGCCCTCCCGAAACAATGCGGCGCACCTGCTCCCGCAACGGCGGGCGAACGTACCGCTTGAGATAAAACGTGTGCGGTTCGCCCGCCAGATCGCGAAGCACCACACGGCGACGCTCGCGCCACGGCGCCAGGCCCGGCTTGTCGAGGCGCTCCCCGTCCTGGAAGCGGAACGCGGACCCGAAACCCGTAAGCCCGTTATGTTGCAGCAGCACGATGTACCGCGACTGGACGTGGACCCCCCCCATCTTCATGATGCCGGAACCGCTGTTGCCGTCCCGGTTGCAGGATTCCTTGTCCGCTGCCGCCATGACCCACTCGCTCGTCCCGGCTGCCAAACCCCGTACTGTAGCGGCCTCCGCCGACACGATCAACGCTCATGGACGGCGGCGCGGCATGCGCAATGGGTGAGAGGCACGACATGACGCTACCAGCCCATGCGCAGCGAAAGAGCCGTACTCCCTGTACCGCAATGCCCGGTCGCGAACGGTTCGATCCGCGCCCGTATGAATCGCGTAAACGCACAGCACGGTCAGAGGGCGCCCTTGGTCGAAGGAACGGACCTCTCCCGTGGGTCGCGTTCGACGGCCTGGCGCAGGGCCTTGCCCAAGGCCTTGAAGATTGCCTCGGCAATATGATGGTTGTTCGTGCCGTAGGGGACCACCACGTGCAGGTTCATCTGTGCGTTCTGAGCGAGGGCGTTGAGGAACTCCTGCACCAGCTCGATGTCGAAGTCGCCGATCTTGCCGCCGCGGTACCGGACGCGATAGACGAAGGCCGCTCGCCCCGAGAGATCTACCGCCACCTGAGCCAGCGACTCGTCCATCGGCACCGCGAAGAAACCGAACCGACGGATGCCGCGCTTGTCTCCCACGGCCTCGCGCAGGGCCTGCCCGAAGCAGATCGCGACATCCTCAACGGTGTGGTGGGCATCGACGTGCAGGTCGCCGCGAGCGTGAACCGTCAGATCGAACAGGCCATGACGGCCGATGTGGTTGAGCATGTGATCGAAAAACCCCACGCCCGTCGCCACTTTGACCTTGCCTGTGCCGTCCAGGTTCAGCGAAATCGCAATATCCGTTTCTCTGGTCCTTCGTTTGATCTGAGCGGTGCGCTTCGCCATGAGGATTCGTCAGCGGTCCCTTGTCAGTTGTCCGCAGCCGTTTGCCGCCCGCCCGCTGCAATACCCTTCACCCCCGCAGCTCCCGCAAGGCCGCCAGGAGTCTGTCATTCTGCTCGGCCGTGCCGACGGTGATACGCAGACAGTCCGAAACCCTGGGGTAGTTGAAGTATCGGACCAGGATTTTCCGGGCCTTGAGAGATTCATAGATCGCCCGAGCCGAAGACCACCGGGGCCGGGCCAGGAGGAAGTTCGACTGCGACGGCAACGCGGGCATGTCCAGTTCCGCCAAAGCCTGAGCGAGGCGGCTCCGCTCCTCGCGCACCTTTCGCCACGTTTCGCGGGCATACGCCTGGTCATTCAACGCCGCCGTGGCGGCCGCGATCGCCACCGCATCGACGTTGTAGCTGTCCTTGAGCTTCATCAGGCCCGCAATCAGTACGGGACTTCCGACGGCAAACCCGAAACGCAGCCCCGCAAGCGAGTACCCCTTCGAAAGCGTCCGCATCACGAGCACGTTTTCGAGCCGGCCCGCGAGGGCCATACAGTTCGTCTCGGCGAAATCGACATAGGCCTCGTCCACGCAAAGCACACCCGTCAGCCGTCGCGCGAGGGCCTCCACCTCGCTCGGCGGAACGAACGTACCGGTCGGTGAGTTCGGATTGGCCAAGTACGTCACCCGCCCGCGTGCTGCCACGATTTCATCGGCAGGCAACCGGTAGTCCGGCCCGAACGGGATCTCCTTCACGACGGAGGCCTGTATATTCGCCAGCACGGCATAGAGCGTGTATGTCGGCGATGGATACACCAGGGCCGCCTCCGGGCCGCTGAAGGCGCGGACCGTCATGTTCAGGATGTCGTCCATGCCGTTTCCGCAGATTACCATCTCGCGCGTGACTCCGAAGACCTTCGCCGCCGTATCGCGGAAGCGGTTGGCCAACGGATCCGGATATCGCCGAAGCTGCTCCGCCGTCACCCCGGCAATCGCCTCAAGCACCCGCGGCGACGGCGGATACGGATTCTCGTTCGTATTGAGCTTGACCACGTCGGGTTCGGTCGGCTGCTCGCCCGGGGTGTACCCCTCCAGCGCCTCTATGTGCTTCAGAAAGTATGACATCTGCCAACCCGTTGACCTGCTGTTTCGTCGGTTCACCCGTACGTTGATCCGCGAATTCGCCGCCTGTCGTCCATCGTCCTTTCCGGTTGCGTGCCCCCCAAGGGCCTTGACACAATCGAGAACCGTCGATCTTTCGAAGCCCCTGATCGGGTTCAGCTTACCGCCTGCCGCGCGCCAACTGCTTCTTCGCTGCCTCGACGGTGTTGCGAAGCAGCACGGCAACCGTCATCGGCCCGACCCCTCCGGGAACGGGCGTAATCGCCCCCGCCACCTCACGGACAGCCTCAAAGTCCACATCGCCGACGGTCTTCACCACAGTTTGACCGTCGGCACCCGTAGTCTTGACGCGGTTGACGCCGACGTCAATAACCACAGCGCCCGGCTTGACGTGTTCCCTTGTGATCAGCCCTGCGTAGCCCACGGCGACAACGAGGATGTCTGCGCGCCGCGTATGCGCTGCCAGATCCCGCGTCGCAACGTGGCAGCCCGTAACAGTAGCCATCTGCTGTAACAGGAATGTGGTGATCGGCCGCCCCACGATCGCGCCCTGACCCACAACAACCGCCTCCGCCCCACAGATCTCCACGCCGCTTGCCCGCACCAGTTCCACGGTCGCGAGGGCTGCACACGGGGCGATGATCGGTTGTCCGTAGAAACAGAACCCGATATTGGCCGGGTTGACGCCCTCTACGTCCTTGTACGGGTCAATGCGATACTGCATCGCAGCCGCATCCACCCCCGGCGGCAACGGCATGTGCAACATGATGCCGGTAACCGTCGGATCCGCGTTCAGACGAGCAATCCGCTCCGCAATATCGTCGGCCTGCGAGTCCTCAGGCAACTGGTGGAGTTCATACGCGATGCCCATACGCTCGCACTGAAGGCGCTGGGATCCTGCGTACACGAGGCCAGCCGGCGGTGCCCCCACCAGCAGGGCCGCAAGCTTCAGCCGATGGCCGGCTTTCGTCATCTCGGCGACCTGCTCCCGAGTCCGCTCGCGGATCTCCCGCGCCAACGCCGTACCGTCGATGATGCGTGCTCCCATCGCGTAAGCTCCGTAAGCTCCCTGGCTCAACAAGAAAGGGTGGATTATACGCGCAAATCGTCACAGCCGCACACGCATGTGACCTTCGAACATCGCCGCCGGGTCCGTGACAGCATCGGCGGGAACGGAGAACGCGCGGGCGCCATGCCCAAGCTCGCCTTCAGGCGGGCGCGGGCATGATGAACCCGGGTTGGGCCGCGCTCTACATGCCCGCGCCCCGGTAAACCGGGGACTTGGGCATGGCACCAACGCCGCGGGAATTGTCACGCACCCGTCGCTGCCAAGTTCGTCGGGCCTCCTCCTTCGAGGCATAGACGACAGATTGAATCCGAAATGCTATTCCACACGACAGGTGTGGGCGACACAATAGTGCGAACTGCCATAAGTAGCTTCTTCCAAATCGAGGACGTGACGGTCAAACTGGGCAGCCCTGGCATGCAGCCCCACCGGTGTCTCAGCAGCGGTCATGAAGGCGGTAGCGCCCCACCTCGGCAGGCTGTCCACCATTTTGATTGTGCTGTGCTACGAGATGAAGCTCCACGACTTGGCTTTGCAAGCATCCCGTTCGAGGAATCGCGCGACCGGGACCAATACACGCCGCTATTGCTGCGTTTTCGACAATGGGCAGCGCGATGAGAAAGGCGGTCAGAGCCGTCGCCGTCCGTATATTGGCGAAAACGCGGGGAGGCCCGGCGGTAGCTTGAAATGGCGATTCAGCAGGCGTATACTAAGTTCGGCAGTCGGGTTCCGGTTGGCGGCCGAGGTCGGCCCGCGCGGGGTAACTCTACACTTAAAAAAGCGAGGTAAAGGGGCGAACGCGCGGACAGGAGCCTTGTCGATGCGACCACGAACCCGAGTACGGCTTGTCGGCGGCACAGCGGCCCTTGGGTTCCTCGTTGTCTTCACGGCGCTTGCCTGGGCGGCCGACGTCGGCGCCGGCGCGTCCGACAGCTTCTTCTTCGCTGGTCGGACACCTCAGTTCGTAATCCCCTCCGAAAGCGAGTTCGTCGTCAAGATCCGCCCGTCGCCTGGTCGCTCGGCCGCCCGTCGCCCCGATTGGCTTCCGTCGTCAGTGAACCTGCAAGCCTCCAGCGACGGACGCATGCCCGATGCCGTGACACGACTGGAGGCGTCGCTGGCCAGGCGCGGGCTGCATGTGGTGCGAGGAGGCATCACACGCAGCGCTGCGGCGGCGCACTCAGAGGTGGAGTGGGCACTGCCAGTGCTCTATCGACCCGGCAGCGAAACCCCGCTGTATCTTACCGATCACATTGTGATGCAGTTCGACCCCGGCGTCTCGGAGGCGGAGGCTCTCCAGATCATCCGGGCGGCCGGATGCGAGGTCGCCCGGCACGACGACCGGCGACCGAGTCGGTATGTCCTGCGCATCATCGACGTGTCGAAGAACAGCCCGCTGGCGACCGCCAACGCCTTGCACCGCACGCCGGGCGTTCAGTATGCCCATCCCGACTTCATCCTTGTGACGCGAACCTGCGACGCACCCGTCATTGGGGACCCGCTGTACGCCGATCAATGGAACCTGGACGGCGATATAAGCAAGGGCGCGTCCCCCAATGCAGACATCAATGTCGAGGCCGCCTGGAGCATCCCCATAACCGGCGAGGGAATCCCGGGGATACGGGTGGCTGTGATCGATGACTCCGTGGAGAAGGATCACCCGGATCTGGTCGCGAACTATTTCTGCGGTAAGAACTTCAACGTTTATCCGGGCGATCCGGCGGAGTTCGACCCCAGTCCCAGCGCATACTACGAGATTCACGGCACGTGCGTGGCCGGCCTGGCCGTGGGCGCCGCAAATACCATCGGCGTCCGCGGTGTGGCACCGCGGTGCGGGCTGATCGGCATCAAGGGGCTTCAGGGTGATATCAGCCAGATCGCGGACGCCTTCTATTACGCCATGGATCCCAACGGCGACGGCAATCATGCCGAGGGTGCCGCCGTCATCACGAACAGTTGGCAGCTTACGGACGGCCAGACATGGCCCACTGATCTGGCAAACGCGATCGATTATGTCGCTGCACACGGCCGCAACGGCAAGGGATGCGTCGTGCTCTTCGCCGCGGGCAACAGCTCGCACACCGTGAACGGCATCAGTGTTCTTGCTCAGCTTCCCTCCGTGATATGCGTGGGTGGCTCCAACAGCCTGGCTACGCACACGGAGTACAGCGACGTCGGCCCCGAGGTATCGGTCGTCGCGCCCACATCGGACAGCGGCCCGCCGGAAACCCGAACCGAAGCGATGAGCATCACGACGACCGATGACACGGGGTATGACGGCTACAACTCCGCATCCAGCCCGGAAGGGGATTACATGAACAGCTTCGGCGGAACCAGTGCCTCAACGCCGACCGTGGCGGGCGTCTGCGCGCTGGTTCTCTCGCAGCATCCTGAACTGACTGCGGAACAGGTCCGCCAGATCGTCGAACATACCGCCGTACAGATCGCCCCTCTGTTCGCCCAGATCGATGGCGTCAGCGGCCACAGTCACCGATTCGGCCACGGCCGCGTTGACGCGGGGGCCGCCGCCGCCGCCGCCGCGACCGAAACGCTCTGGCCCGCTCCCGTGAAGAACCTCGCATGCACGGCAGCGGACAACACCATAACGGTATCCTGGACGAACCCGCCGAGCGATTCCGCGGCAGCTCTCGTCGTGTGTGCCAATCAGCCGTTCGCCTGGCGGCCCACGGACGGCACGGCATACCCGGTGAACACGCAGGTCGCCCCTGGAATCACGGCTGTGGCCGACACCGCATCCGCCATCTACGTGGCGACGAACCTGGCACGGAACGGCTACTTCTTCGCCGTCTACCCGCGCACGGCAGGCTATTACTACGGATGGGGCCGCGAATGTCACGGCTTCGTCGGCGAGACCGTCCTGTTCTACGATGACTCGGAAGGCACGGACCCGGGCTGGACACACGGCGGCGATGGAGACATCTGGCAGCGCAGCACCCCGACCTCGTATGTTTCGCTGTACGGCTGGGACACGAGCGTGTACCGGAACGGTCCGCTCGTCGGGCGCCGCGGCTCCCGTGCGATCAACGGCGACCGCTGCTGGGGCACCGGCATGGACGATTGGCCCTACGGGTACCAGCCGGGCTCTGCCGCCTGGCTGCGAACGCCGACGATCGACCTCCGGGGCCTCTACGGCGCGGCGTTTCTCACCTTCTACGACTGGTGCCTGATGGAAACGCCATACGACCATGCCGAGATCAAGGTGGTCGACGAGGCAGGCACGGTCCTCGGCACACTGACCGCCAACTGGGGCGGCGATTACGACTGGACGCCGCATGCCTTCGATCTGAGCGCGTTCACCAACCAGCGCATCCGGATCCAGTTTGAACTCTACTCGGACGAGACGATCGAGCGCGACGGATGGTTCATCGACGAGGTGAAGGTGATTTCGACGGCGCCGCCCAATCTTCCGCCGGTTGCATCCGATGCGCTTGTCCGTACCCTACGCGGCCAGCCCGTATCCGTGACACTCGACGCCGCCGGGCCGGAACCGCAGGATGTGTTGACGTTCACCGTGACATCGCTGCCCTCGCACGGCACGCTTTCCGAGCCGGGCGGCGGCGACATCACAACGGTCCCCTATCAACTGGCTGGCGGCGGAAAGACCATCACGTACGCCCCCGCATACCGGTACGCGGGGACGGATGCTTTCACCTTCCGAGCCCGAGACTACGGCTCCAACTCCAACATCGCGACGGTCAGTGTCCGGGTCGACGCATACGCTCCCGATTTCGACCACGACGGCGACGTGGATATGACGGACTTCAGTTACTTCCAGTTGTGTTTCGGCGGGCCGAATCGCCCGGTTGTGTTCGAATGCGGTCCGGCGGATCTCGATAAAGATCAGGATGTGGACGTGGGGGATTTCCTGACCTTCCAGGGCTGCTTCAACGGCCCCAACCGTCCGCCCAGGGATCCGTGTCCGTCGGCGCCGTGACGGTCGGGGTCCGAAGTGGCAGGCAAGGTTTACGGCGGCGCATCCCCGCACGGCATATCGCAAAACTCGATGCCGTCCTCCGTGCGAATCAGGGACTGACGCTTGCGCCAGTGGAGATCGTCGGTCTGCGGATAATCCGTTCGGAAGTGAACACCGCGCGACTCGCTCCGGCGAAGCGCCGCAGCGGTTATCAGTCGCGAGGTAGTGAGCATGTTCTGAGTCTCCCATCCCAATCGGTCGTCGAACACCTTATCCATCACATAATGTCCCCAGAATTCGATGATCTCCTGCGTCTCGGCGAGACGGTCTCCGCACCGCTCGACCCCGACGTTTCGCCACATCACGCTGCGGAGCGAATTCCGCACGTCGGCAATGTCGAGTTCCGTCCGAGGTGAACGAGGCGTTTCGCTGCGGACGGCCGCTACGCGCAGGCTCGGGGCGCTGTTGAGGCCGAGGACCGCTTGTCTCCCTGCCTCCGCACCGAAGACCAATCCCTCCAGGAGTGAGTTGCTTGCAAGCCGATTCGCCCCGTGCACGCCCGTGCAGGCCGCCTCGCCGCAGGCCAACAGGCCCGGGATCGACGTCTGCGCATGTTCGTCCACCGCGACGCCCCCGATCATGTAATGCGCGGCCGGCCGAATCGGAATCAAATCGCGGCCCACGTCGATCTCAAACTGGCGGCACAATTCCGTGATCGCCGGAAACCGCCGCGCGAATCTCTCCGCCCCGATGTGGCGCACGTCGAGATACACGCACGTGGCGCCCGTCCGGACCATCTCCGTCAGGATCGCCTGACTGACCACATCGCGGGGGGCCAACTCGCCGTCGGGATGGTACTGCGACATGAACCGCTCACCGCGGCGATTCACCAGGTAGGCCCCTTCGCCGCGGACGGCCTCGCTGATCAACGCCCGCGTTGCCCCGGCGACGTACAGCGTCGTCGGATGAAACTGCACCATCTCCATGTCCCGCAGCACGGCCCCGGCTCGCCAGGCCATCGCGTGGCTGTCGCCCGTGGCCGGGGCAGGATTCGTGGATTCGCGATATAGCTGTCCGCATCCGCCGCCGGCCAGAATCGTCTGCGCGGCCCAGAACATCTGGTGCCCGTATTTCGGATGAAACGTAATCGCACCGACGCATCGGCCTTCGATCGTCACCAGATCGATCGCGAAACAATCCTCGAAGAGCCTGAGCCCCTCGCACTGTCGCGCCACCCGGATGAGGGTATCCGCCACCTCCCTGCCGGTGGCGTCTCCGTGAGCGTGGATAATACGCGCCGTCCCGTGTCCGCCCTCCCGTCCGCGCGACAGGCTGTTCCCCGTACGATCGAATCGGGCGCCCCACCGGACCAGTTCCTCGATTCGGGCAGGTCCTTCCCGGACGATTCGCTCGATCGCCCGCCGATCGCCCAGACCGCACGCAACCGTAAGCGTGTCGGCGATGTGCCCCTCGAAACTGTCCGACGGGTCCGTGACGACCGCGATGCCGCCCTGCGCCGCCCACGTGTTCGACTCGGACAGCTTGCCCTTGGTAATCAACAGGGTCGCGGCGTGCGGCGCGGCTTCAATGGCGGCGCGCAACCCCGCGACGCCGCTGCCGATCACGAGCACGTCCGTGAACAGGTGAGGAACGCGGCGGGAATCGAAGTTGGTCAGATACCGGCGGCGGTCATACAAGCGAGCCATGCCGGGTATCGTACGGCCCGCGGCAGCGCCTGGCAACGAGACGGACACCGCCGTTGCCTCAGATGAGGCGAAGGGGGCGGAATGCGTGTCCCGGGCCTGACTCCAGGGCGTTGCGCAAGCACAGAGGCACCGGCGATTCGCACCGCCGGTGCCTCCCTTGGTTCGCCAAATCCCCGCAGGGCCTCCCCACGCGGCTCGCAGAAAGCCTATACCGAACCCGTCGCGACGGACGTATCGTCGCTACGCCCTGCGCCGACGAGCCAGCACCATGGGCACGCCGAGCAGCAGAAGCGTCGCCGGCTCGGGCACGATCGTGAAGTACGATTCGGTCGTGTACGAGTTTGCGCCGTCGCCGGGCGACCAGATCCGCAGCCACTCGATCGAGTTGTCCACCGTGTAGATGTTGCCCACGATGTCGAAGGCGAGGTCGCGGATCCGATTGCCAGCGTCAAAACCGCCTACATAGCTGCCGTCAGCCATGTTGAAAATGTGGACCCAGCCGTCGTAGTAGTTGCCGTAGGCAACCCAGGCCTTCCCGTTGCCCTCGTAAACGTCGATGCCGTAGGCGCCGTTGTACGGGGTGGCCTTGGGTGTTTCCCACGCCGCGGTGTTGATCGGCAATTCGGCACTGTCGTAGAACTTCGAGATGGCCGGCGCCTGTGCCGGGTCGTACCGGAACTGGCACATGTACCAATCGCCGGCGCTGTCCCGGGCGACGTCCATCGGGTAGTACGTGAAGTAGCTCGGTCCGATGACCTGCGTACCCTTGTCATTCGGGGTCGCCGTCGCATTGCCGCCGAGGTCATACCGGATCAAGCCCTTCCGGGCCGTGTCCTGATAATGGTCGTTGTTCAGGTAGATCCGACGCTTCCCGGCCGCCTGCGTCCCCTCAACGTGAATAGCGCTCACGTACTGCGCCGAGTTCGTTCCCGGCGTTCCGCTCTTGTTGC
>CAZMVY010000141.1:0-12512 GCA_964569765.1 uncultured Planctomycetales bacterium | reverse complement strand
AACCTGATATCCTAGGCCACTAGACGATGGGGGCCTGACTCATTCAGCTCAAGATATTCGCACCCCCCGCGACCCGTCAAGCCGGTCTTCCTGCCCGAGCCATGACAGGGCCACGGCACGCCCGCCGAAAGAACCCTTGCCGCAGGCCGGTGCGGAGGCCGGCAGCCGGCCTATGGGCGTCTCTTGCACCGCCCGTTGAATCGTTTCGTCAGCCTTGCCAGCCTCGGCGCAGGCGACGACGGCCGTCATCCACGTTCCGGCTGCAAGTCCTTCCACTGCGCCCGGCGTCGGATCTCGTCCGGCGAGTAGTAATTCTGCAGAAACCGCCCGCGCGCATCCGCGCGGAGCGTCGCCGCGATTTCCAGCCGGACCTCGTCGTACTGGTCCTGGTAAATGGGCAAGATCTCGAGACCCTGCACCACCACCCACTGCCTGGCGCGCCTCATCTCCACCACGCCCACCCGCTGCGGCTGTGTGCTCGTCTTCGCCTCGGCAAGACGGAAGCACTCACGCACAAACGCCGGATCATCGCCGATCGGCGGGACCCTCGTCGGCAGCATAATGGCCTGGCCTCGCATCGGATAAAGCTCCTGCTGGGCAAACGGTGCCGGCTTCTCCAGCTTCGCGTCCTTCCCAAGCCGTTCACGAAGCGACACATCGGCCTCCCAGGCGGCCACCAGCCCGCTCTGCGCCGCCTTCGCCCGCAGGGCCTCTGCCGCCCGGCCCGCCGCCTCGAACGCCTCCTTCTCCCGGTAATCCTTCTCCACCTGCGCTCTGACCTCATCGAGAGAGGCCGGCGGCGCCGAGGGCTGAGTGCCGATCACACGATACGCATACACGTTGCCGTTCGCGTCCGTGAGCGGAGACGGGCAGAGCTGATACCTTGCCAGGTAGTACTCGGAGCCGGTTTTCGTCGATGCCGGCTTCGGCGTCAGCCCCTGCACCTGGAAAACTGCCTGCCGGAACATCATCGGCGTCTGGCTGTCCGTCAGCCGGGCCGTAGCAATCCCCTTCTCCCGGCTCAGTTCCGTCTCGGTCTGCCACCCGCTTCGCTGATAGCGAAGCGCCGAGCCGAACCGCCGCTTTGCAAAGGCATCCAGATGGGCGCTCAGGTAGTTGTCGGCCTCCACCCCCGCCGGCGCCTTGAGGTATCCGTCCGGCCCGGCCGCCACACCCGTCCAGGGCTGGCCCAACTCGCCGATCAGGTCCCGGATAAGCCGCAACGCCTCCTGCTTGGCCCGCTCCTGTTGCAGCTTCGCCACCACCAGCGGTCTGGCCTCCTCGAACGTCATGATCGTCGGGGCGCTGGCGGCCGGCTTACTTGCCGCCCCGGTAGCCGGTGGCTCGGATCGCTTGAACTCCTCCTTGTGCTCGCGCCAGTATGCATACGCCGTATCGCCTGAAATCTCGATCGCCCTGGCCAGCGCTGCCACGTCGGCCTGAACATACTCATACTGCACGGCCGCCGGCTTCTTGTAGCCGTAGCCCAGAGCCGGCCCCGCGCCCGGCGGGAAGTCCTTGTGCTCCTCGAAGAACGCCTTGAGCTTCGACTCGTCGATCGGGGCCTTCGAGTCGATGAATGGGGCCGCGGGAATAACCACGAACTCGACGCGGACCTTCTCCGCTACGAGCTTCGCCCGCTGGCGGATCTCGGGCTCCGTGATAAACACCCCGCTGGCCGCGCGAAGGGCCGCCTCCCGAACACGGAGGAAATCCGCGATCGCCTCGTCCACCTGCGCCAGGGAAACGCGATGCGTGTCCCGCACATACTCGATCACGCGATCGGCCTGCGGCAGGCTCGCTTTCAGCCTGTTCACCGTATCCGGCGAGACCACGATGCCCTGCCGCCGCGCGTCGCTCACGAGCATGTACCACTCGCGCTCCGTAAGCGGCTCGCGCGACATCGCCATCATCGACGGCACACCCAGGTCGGACATGGACACCCGCGCCATCTGCTGCCACGCCACCCCGAGCGCGCTGAGGATCCCCGTCGAGGTGAACGTCGGCAGGAGATCGCGCTGGCGAATGTCGCGTCCGTATGCCTGGGCGACGACCGTTTTGAGCTCATCCGGCCGCAGAATGTTCCGTATCGCCTCGTCCGCCAGCCAGACGATCAGCAGCAATGCCATGAACACGGCCAGGAGGTGCTTGTTATACTTCCGGAAGAATTTCATCATGGCGGTGCAAGTCCTTTAGAAATAGCCACTTACCATCAAGGCAGAGAAACCCTATAGCATACCGTCCGCTGCCCGAAAAGCAAGCGCGTGTTCGCACCACATACCGTGTTCTTCTCGGCACGAATCGCGCGTCGGGCGCCTTCGTCGCCGAATGCGCGGCCTTGAAACTCGCAGCCCCCGCCTATAATGCGGGTTGTAGATCGGGGGATGGACGTCCGATACATTGTGTCAACAACTGATGCGACGGACATAGCGGGTTGTGCAGGAAGTAACTCGGATGGCGCCACGAAAACCGCAAACTGACGGGCCTCACCTCGTGATCGCCGAGTCACCCGCCAAGGCTAAGACCATAAACACGTATCTCGGCAAGGGATACGTTGTCAAAGCGTCGATGGGCCACGTCCGCGACCTGCCGGAGCGATCGCTGGCGATCGACGTGGAAAACAACTTCCAGCCCACGTATGAGATCGTCGAAGGCCGCCGGCGTATCGTCTCCGAGCTCAAGAAGCTCGCCGAGAAGGCCCAGACCGTCTTTCTCGCAACCGACCTTGACCGCGAGGGCGAGGCAATCGCCTGGCACCTGGCTTCGGCGCTGAACCTGCCGCCGGAGAAGGTCCGACGCGTCATCTTTAACGAGATTACCGAATCCGCGATCCGGGCGGCCTTCGCCAACCCGCACCAGATCGACATGGACAAGGTCAATGCACAACAAGCGCGGCGGATCCTCGACCGCATCGTCGGCTACGAACTCAGCCCGTTGCTCTGGAAGAAGGTCGCCAAAGGCCTCTCCGCCGGGCGCGTGCAGTCCGTGGCCGTGCGGATGATCTGCGACCGCGAGCAGGAAATCCGCAACTTTATCCCCTCGGAGTCGTGGAAGATCACCGGCCACTTCGTCACGGCGATCGACAAGGCCGACGACCTCGCGAAGGCATGGCGGGACTTTCTGGCCAACGAGGGCAACGGCGACGAGGGCCGCAAGCTCCGCGAGCAGGCGGAGTGGCTCGCGACCCACGGCGGCTTCCGTGCCGAACTGGTCAGCATCGCCGACAGGGAGTTCAAGCCGCAGGGGCGCTGCAACGCCGCCGCACCGGTGGATCAGGCGTTCGTCTCGGCGGCCGACCAGGCTGCCGAAGTAGCCGGTGCGCTCGGCGTCACGGACATCCGGCGGCATGAGAAACCGTGGGAGGAGTACGCCCACCGCGGGCTCAAGACGGTCGAACTGGCCGGCCGGTTCGACCCGGCGAAATGCCCGGCCTGCCGCGTGGAGGACATCCAGACACGAAGGTCGAAGAGCAAGCCCGCGCCGCCCTTCACCACCGCGACGCTCCAGCAGACGGCAGCGAACCAGCTTTACTTCGCCACGTCCCGAACGATGCGGATCGCCCAGCAGCTATACGAAGGCGTCGACCTGGGCGGGGGCGAAGGGCCGGTCGGTCTCATCACGTACATGCGTACCGATTCGGTGAATCTGAGCGAGGATTCGATCCGGGCCGCGCGGGCGTGGATCGGCGCGGAATACGGCGAGGCGTATCTGCCCGCGCGTGCGAACACCTACGCGAGCCGCAAGGGGGCGCAGGAGGCCCACGAGGCGATCCGCCCGACCGACGTGCGACGGACGCCCGAATCACTCAAGGGCCATCTCAGCGAGGAACAGCTCAAGCTTTACGATCTGATCTGGCGGCGGTTCGTCGCCTGCCAGATGGCTCCGGCCGAGTGGGACTCGACGACGATCACGGTCGCCGCCGACACGCCGCTCGGCAAGGCGGTCTTCAAGGGCGGCGGGCGCACGCTGGTCTTCGACGGTTTCTACAGGGTGCTGGGCGTGCCGAAGTCCGGCGAGGAACAGACGCTGCCCCCCCTTGATCTGCGGCAGCCGGTCGCTCCGATCGACATCACGCCGCGACAGCACTTCACCAGCCCGCCCCCGCGGTACACGGAGGCCACGCTGGTCAAAGCCCTTGAGGCCGAAGGGATCGGGCGCCCGAGCACCTACGCAACCATCATCCAGACGATCCAGGACCGGGGCTACGTGGAGCAGGTCGACCGCCGCTTCTACGCGACGCCCAAGGGCGAGCTCGTCACGAACAAGCTCCGTGCGCACTTCCCCGAGCTGATGGACATCAAGTTCACGTCTCAGATGGAGGAGGAGCTGGACAAGATCGAGGAGGCGCAGCTGGACTGGGTCCGCGTGCTGCACGACTTCTATGATCCGTTTCACCGGTCCCTCACCAGGGCACACGACGAGATGGAGACGGCCCGCAGCGAGCCGAGCCCGTACACGTGCACGACGTGCGGCAAGCCCATGGTGTACCGCTGGGCCAAACGCGGGAGGTTCCTGTCATGCAGCGGGTACCCGGACTGCAAGACGGCATACGACGTTGACCGGGACGGCAAGCCCATCATCCCCAGGGAGGTCGATGTCAAGTGCCCGCAATGCGGTAAGCCGATGATGCTGCGCCGCTCGCGGATGGGACCGTTCCTCGGCTGCACCGGATACCCCGACTGCACCCAGACCATCGCATGCGACGCCCAGGGCGCGCCGCTGAAGCTCGTGAAAGAGGAAGACATCAAGGAAACGTGCGAGGCCTGCGGCTCGCCGATGACGGTGAAGCGCAAGGGCCGCCGCGCATTCCTCGGTTGCAGCAACTACCCCGCGTGTCGGAACACCCGCCCCCTGCCGGAGGGCATACGCATCGAGTCCAAACCCCAGCCTCCGCCGCAGGAAGCGGGCTTCCCCTGCGAGAAATGCGGCCGCCCCATGGTCATTCGCAGTGGTCGCCGGGGGAAGTTCCTCTCGTGCAGCGGCTTCCCCAGGTGCCGAAACGCCAAACCCATCCAGAAGCTGGAGGAGCTCAAGGCTGCCGCCGCGCAACGCAACATGCAGGCTGGCGCCGGGGAGCGTGTATCCTCCACGCCGGAAGGCGGGCAAGAGGCCCGCCCCCCGACCGAAGGCGACGCGCAAGCGAGCGCCCCCTTGGACGCCGCCGACGTCCCCTGGGATAACGACACGGTAACCGACCAAGGCGCCGCGAAGGGCGGCACGGCGATACGGCGGCCGACGAAGAGCAGCAAGGCGGCGCGCAAGGCCGCGACCACCTCGAGCAAGAAGGCCTCCGCCGCGACGAAGACTCCGTCATCGCCGGCTGCCAACGAGGAGTTCGTCGCGATGGCCCGGTCGAAGGGCTTCGGCGTGACGCGGTTCGGCAATCTCTACGTGGAAAGCGTCGAAAGGCTCCATGCCGGGGTCGAGTGCCCGCACTGCGGCTCAAAGATGACAATCAAGCGCGGCCCGTGGGGGCCCTTCCTCTCGTGCGAGGGCTTCCCCGGGTGCAAGACCGTCGCCCGGTTGCGCGGCGAGGCGCTGGAGCATGCCCGGGCGGAGATCCCCGCGCCGGAGAAGAAGGCGCCCCCCGAGCCCACCGACATCGACTGCGATCAGTGCGGCGCGAAGATGGTCATCCGCGTCGGTCGCCGCGGGAAGTTCCTCTCGTGCAGCAACTTCCCGAGGTGCCGGAACTCGAAGCCCATCCCGACGGATATGCTCAGCCTGGCATCCAGTGGCCCGGACGCCAACCGGCGATCCTGAACCCGTGAACCGACTCCGAATACGAAACGGCCGCCGGTGATCCCGACGGCCGTCCCACCCCGGAAGCCCCTGAACGTCTTTCGTGCAAACGGTGGACCTGCGAGCCTTCGAGCCGCGGGGGCGTGCCCGTCTCATGCGAGGCCCGCCGCCTTTGCCTGGTACGTCAGGCCCGTTCGTCCGCCCTGCTACTGGCGGATGTACTCATCCCACGCATCGTTGCAGGCGTCATAGACATCCTGGCGATAGTCGATGACATCCTGAAT
This sequence comes from uncultured Planctomycetales bacterium, assembly GCA_964569765.1. GTDB lineage: Bacteria > Planctomycetota > Phycisphaerae > UBA1845 > PWPN01 > CAZMVY01. Next base: position 6,486 of record CAZMVY010000141.1, on the reverse strand, counting down.
GATCCCGGTCGCGTCGAACAGCGGGTAGCCGCCCAGGTCGCCGCACCCTTCCTGCAAGAGGGTCCAACCCGACGCCAGGGCGATCAACATTGAAAGCAACGTCCGTTTCTTCATGGCTTATCCTCCGAAAACCGCGGACTCCTGCGAACGTCCGCATCTCGTTTTTCGGCCCACACCACGTGTGCCTTCGGTGAGCCTCTTAGCAGGACGCGTGCCAGAGGCAGTACCCTGCGCAGATGCCCCCAGCAACGTTCCGGCGACAGCGTTGGGCAATAGTGCCCATGTGCGCATTGCCCAGATCCGGCAAGCCCTGGCCGAATCCGCTCAGACTCGTCCGTCTCGTAACCTCCAGCCCGAAATCCGTCTCATTCATCGGTAGTGGCCCGTCCCCGCTCAAGAACGTCAGCGTGCAACTCGCCGGACTTGCCGCCGCCGTGACGGACTCCGAATCGCCGTCCAATAAAAAACTCATCGAAGCACTGCCGGCGGAGCGTACCGCCGGCTGACCCCAAATCCGCTTGTCTGGCTGAGGACGCCGTCGAGCGGCACACGCGGGTGCCGGCGTGCCGGTAACGGGTGGCGCGGGGCGCGGCTCGACCCTGCGACAAGCGCTCGCCGCGTGATACGGCTGTCGTCAAGGAGAGCGGGGGCCGCACCCTCCGGCAGCAGCCCGCGGAAATCCTGTTGGCAACCCGTTGCCTTCCGGCGTGCCGCCGGTACAATAAGCCGCGCGCCGCGGCGGCGGATCGTGATTTCCGCGCGTCGGCCAGGATGAGCCGGCCCGGCGTGGGTGCATGGAGGCCCGACCTCACCATGTTCCTGAAGCGTCTTACCTGCCACGGTTTCAAGAGCTTTGCTGACAAGACGGACTTCGACTTCATGCCGGGCATTACGGCCATCGTCGGGCCGAACGGCTGCGGCAAGAGCAACGTCGTGGACGCCATCAAGTGGGTCCTCGGCGAGCAGTCGGCCCGGAGCCTCCGCGGCCGGCAGATGATGGACGTGATCTTCAACGGCTCGGGCACTCGCCGAAGCAGCGGCATGGCCCAGGTCGATCTGGTCTTCGACAACTCGGATCATCGCCTGCCCTGCGACCAGACGGAGGTAACGATCACGCGGCGTCTGTACCGCAGCGGCGAGAGCGAATACCTGGTCAACAACCAGGCCTGCCGCCTGAAGGACGTGCGGGAACTGTTTCTCGACACGGGCATCGGCGTGGACGCCTACTCGATCATCGAGCAGGGTAAGGTGGACCTGTTGCTTCAGGCGAACCCGGCGGAGCGTCGGCTGATCTTTGAGGAGGCCGCGGGCATCAGCCGCTACAAGGCGCGAAAACGGGAGGCGCTTCGCAAGCTGGAGCATGTCGAGCAGAACCTGCTCCGGCTGGCGGATATCGTCGAGGAAGTCGAGAAACGCCTCCGCAGCGTGAAGTACCAGGCGGGCAAGGCCCGCAGCTATCAGAGCTACGCGGCCCGTCTGCGTGAACTGCGTGCGGGTTTCTCGCTGGCGGAGTATCACCGCCTCACCCAGCGCGATCAGGAGCTTTCCGCCCGGGTCGCCGAGCGAACCGACCGCGCCACGCAGCTCCGCACGGAGATCGACAGGACCGAGGCCGTTTCCGCCCGGCACGACGGCGAGATTCTGCGTCTCGACGCCGAGATCCGCGATGCCGAGCAGCAGTTGCTCACGATCCTGGCCGAGATCACTGCGAACCAGGAACGGATCGCCCAGTCACGCCAACGGATGGAGGAACAGACCCAGGCGCGGGGTCGGGCGCAGGCGAGGTTGCTCGCCGAACAGCGCCGTGCGGCGGCCCTCGCCGAACAGATGGAGACGGAGGACCGCGCCGCCGAGGAAATCGAGGCCGAGCTTCGCGCCCGCCAGGAGATGGTCGACGCGCTCCATCGGCAGGATCAGGAAATGTCGAAGGAGCTGGCCGCTCTCCAGGCGCAGCTCGACGACGAAAAGGCGGGCGTCATCGAGTTGCTGCGGCGAACGGCCAATCTGCACAACGACATCAGCAAGCTCGACCTTCACCGGGAAAACCTGACGGAGCAGAAGGGGCGCCTGGCGGCCCGCGATGCGGTCATCCGCGAGGAACTGGCCCGGCTTCTCGAGCAGAAGGCGCAGATCGAGGCCCGCCGCGGCGAGATCCACTCCCTCCTGTCGGCGCAGATGCAGCGGCTCGAGGAGAAGAAGGCCGAGGCCCGGCGCCTCGATGCCACCCGCGCGGAACTCGACGCCGAACTCGCAGGCGCCAAGGAGCACCGTAGCGGCCTGCTGTCCCGCAAACAGGTGTTGCTCGATCTGGACCGCCGGCACGAGGGCGTTGACACGGGCGTGCGCGAGGTCCTCGATCGAAAGGCGGCGAACGAGGAGCGGGCGTCGCGTGGGCCGGAAAGCGGGCAAGAGGCCCGCCCCCCGGCTTTCGGCTACGTCCGCGGGATGGTGGCCGACCTGATCTCCGCAGACGTCTCGCACGCCATGCTGATCGAAGCGGCTCTCGGCGAGGCCGACCAGCACCTTGTCGTAACCGACACGACGGGGCTTCTCGCCGATGCCGAATTCTTCGCCGGGCTCCAGGGCCGCGTCCACACGATCTGCCTCGACCGCCTGCCGCCGCTCGTGAACGATCGCAGTTTCGCCGACCAGCCCGGTTTTGTCGCAAACGCCATCGATCTCGTGCAGTATCCCGACGATATGGAGCGGCTCGCCCGGCACCTCTTCGGCAAGACCGTCATCGTGCACACACTGGACGACGCCGTGCGTCTGTCCGCCCTGATTCCCTCCGGACACCGCTTCGTCACGATGGCAGGCCAGGTGCTGGAGCCCGACGGGCGAATCACGATGGGCCCGGCCGGTACGCGGGCCGGCCTGATCTCCCGCAAGAGCGAGCTGCGCGAGATCGATCATCAGATCAACGAAGTCGAGCAGCGCATCGCCGTCCTCACCGACCGCCGCGCGCGGATGTCCGCCGAGGCCGAGCACCTGAGCAACGTGCAGCAGGAGCTGCGGACGGCCATTTACGAGGCCCGCACGGCCGAAGTCGAAACGAACTCCGCGCTCGCCTCGAATACCGAGGCGATCGGGCGGCTCACGCACGAGCAGCCGCTGATCGCCTGCGAGGTGGAAAGCCTCGAGCGGCAGATCGCGGAGGCGGCGGAGCGCGCGAGGGCCGGCCAGGCCTCGCTCAAGGAACTCGAACAGCAGACCGCCGAGCGCGAGGCGCACATGCAGCGCCTCACCGACCGGATCGACCTGCTCGCCGCCCAGCGGTCGAGCCTCGCCGAGCGCCTCACCGAGGCCCGCGTACAGGCCGGCCAGCTCCTGCAGAAGCGCGCGTCGCTGGTCGAAAGCCGCCGGGCGCTGCGGGAATCGCATCGCGTCGCCGTCGAGGCCGTCCACGGCGCGCGAACCGAGGCCGAGGACTGTCTCCGCCGCCTCGACCAGTTGGAACGCGGCATCCTCGGCGCCGAGTCCCGGTTGGCCGAGCTGTTCCGCGCCAAGGAGGAACGCTCGCGCGACGCCCTCGCGTGCCGCCGGGAACGCGACCGGCTCCGGCAGGCCATCGAGCATCTCTCGGCACACGCCCGGCAGTGCCGCAGCGAGCTGGAGGAGGCGGAGTCGCAGCTTCACGCCATCCAGTTGGAACACCAGGAGGTCCGCGTCCGTCGGGATGAGCTCCTCGCCCGCGTCCGCGACGAGCTCCAGATCGACCTGGCCGCGCAATACGCCGGCTATCAGCACGCCGAACAGGACTGGACGGCCGTGGAATCCGAGATCGCCGACCTGAGGCAGAAAATCGAACGCCTGGGCAACGTGAACCTCGACGCCATCGCGGAACAGCAGCAACTCGAGGACCGCGCCGCGTTCCTCACGAAGCAGCGTGAGGACCTGACGACCTCAAAGAAGCAGCTCGAGGAACTCATCGAACGGCTCAACGCCGAGTCGCGCGACCGGTTCAAACAGACGTTCGAGCAGGTGCGGACGCACTTCCAGGAGCTCTACCGCAAGCTTTTCGGCGGCGGCAAGGCGGACATCATGCTCGAGGTTCCCGAGGGCGGCGGCGAGCCGGACATCCTCGAGGCCGGCATCGAAATCCAGGCCCGCCCGCCCGGCAAGGAGCTTCAGAGCATCTCGCTGCTCTCCGGCGGCGAGAAGACCATGACCTGCATCGCGCTGCTCCTGGCGATCTTCAAGAGCCGGCCGTCTCCCTTCGCCATCCTCGACGAGGTCGATGCCGCCCTTGATGAGGCGAACAACGAACGATTCAACCGCATCATCCGCGAATTCCTCACGCAATCGCAGTTCATCCTCATCACGCACACGAAGTGCACGATGAGCATCGCGGACATCATGTATGGCGTGACGATGCAGGAAGCCGGCGTCAGCAAGCGCGTCGCCGTGAAGTTCGAAAGCGAGTCCCCCCAAACCGAAGCCGCCGTAGCGTAGGCCCGGCGCGGCAATCAGACCCTCCCCACCGCGCCCCCGAGAAGCCGGCCGCCGGCGGATGTCGGGGCGGGGCACAGGCTCAAGGAAGCTGTTATTGTTCCGCATCCGGGCCGCAGGAGCCGCGGCGGGCCGCGCCTGCCTTGACGGGCGCCGCCGGCAACCGATAATGCCGCTCTCGCGTCACGGAGGTCGATCATGATAAAACGGCAACAACGCATCGGGCCTGTCCTCGCCGCAGTCGCCGTCCTGACCGCCGCAGGCTGCACACAGCAGGTTGCCCGGGAACAGTCCTTTACCCGCGAACGGCTGGCCGGCGTCGCCCCCGACCGGGCATTTGAGGCCGCCCAGCAGGTCTTCCGTCAGTACTTCTCCGTCGATCGGGTCGATTCCGCCGAAAACGCGATCTACTCGCGGCCGACCGAATTGCGCGGCGCCGGCTCTCCGCAACGGGTGCGAGACCTGCTGAGCCCCACGCCGAGCCGCCGTCGCGAAGTCGCGGAGCTGCGCCTGGTCCCACGGGGAAACGACGTGGTGGTGCTGTGCCGCGTGCGGACCCAGCGGCTGGACACACCCGAACGCCGGGCCTTTACCCCCCAGACGGGCGACGACCGCCCGGCCAACAACACCCCGTTCAGCGCAGAGGAAGGCGCGTCCGCCCGTCAGCGCGAGGACTGGGTCGATATCGGCCGCAACCGCGTGCTCGAACAGCAAGTACTGGAGTCCCTGCGCGAGCGTCTCGGCCTCCGGTCGGCCACACGACCCGCCGAAGCCCCCTGACCGGCGGCGCCGGGCATCAGGGCGATGGCACGGGCAGCGAAAGGATATACCGGGCCCAGCGGCGCACGAACGCGTCGTCCGCCTTGCCGAAGACCTCCTCGAACTCCCCGATCTCCTGCGGCTTGCTCGCCGGCCGATCCGGCGGCCTCGCGGAGACCCGGCGCAGATACTCGGCGAACTCCTTTGTGCGCGTGCGATGGAGGTAATGCACGAGCGCCCACGCCTCCGCGTAACAGACCGCCGCTTTCCGCCCGCGGGTTTCGAAGAGCGCATGGTCGGTCAGCAGCTCGCGTAACGGAGCGATGCGCCCTTTCGCCATCGCCGCGAGCACAACATCGGGGGAGTTCCCCCGTCCCGAATCGCCGACGCCAACCGCCGCCCGAAAGTCCCGCAGCCGGAGCGAATTGACCACGCCTATGCCGGAGCGCATGCCGGTCGGCGGGGTCTCAAACAGCATGGCAAGGCCTTCGACCAGCCATGCCGGGTTCTGACCGCCGCGGACGAGCACCCCGGCGTTGAAGAACACCTGATGAGCCGTCTCGTGCTGCACGACGGTTCGATTGATCGTCTCGACATAGCTGTCCGTCCGCGCGCCGAGCTGCTTGAGCCGCTCGCACACCTTCGCGAACTCACGACGGGCCTGGTCGCGGGTCATCGTCCGGCTGGTGCCGTCGGCGTACTCGATGGTAATCCGTCCGCCGGCGGTGGGGCTCTGAGCGATCTGTTTCTCGAGGCGGGACGCATGGCGCTGGGCCTCGCGCACGTCGCGATGGAGGGCGGCGAGTTGCCGGTCGTTGGCACAGTTGTAGAAGACGGCCCGATTGTCCGCGTCGGAGTAGAAGCCGTATGTGCCCGCCGCGTTGAAGTCAATCCGGCTGGCGTGTCGTTCATACTCCGGGAAGGTATCGAAGTAGATGATTTCCAGTTTCCGATGCGGCTCGATGGTCACGATCTTGTGGGCCGCACAGAAGCTGTAGATGCTCTGGTAAACCTGTTCCACACGGGCCACAAAGGGCTTCACCTCGGATGGAGCCACATCGTAGGCGATGAGGAAGTGCGCGGTGCGCTGAATATGAAACCCTTTTCCCGCCGCCGAGAGCAGCGCCGCTTCCTGTTCGGCGGTGGCCGGCGGTTCACGGTCGGTGGCCTTTCGCGAAGTGGTGGCGGCGCCGGACGCCGCCGCCCCCGCGGCGAAAAGCAGGATCAGGATGCGCCGGCCGCGCCCCCGCCTGCGCACTTCGTAAGCGACCCCCGCTA
>CAZMVY010000140.1:5756-12567 GCA_964569765.1 uncultured Planctomycetales bacterium | reverse complement strand
CGGACACAGTCTGTTGCTGCCCGATATCGAGTTCGAGCGAGTGGCGACGGCGGACGCCCTGCGGCCGGCGGGCGAGGCGGTGTCCGTGACGGAAGGGGATGTGATTCAGGAGGCGATCGGGATTATCGCGGACGACTGGACCGTACTCGATGCGCGTCGGCCCGCACGGCGGGACGACGATGACGACGAAGACGAAGACGAGGACGAGGAGGAAGAAGAGGAGGAGTTCGGGGAGCTGGACGAGGAAGACGAAGAGGAAGAGGAAGAGGAGGAGTTCGACGAATTCGAGGATGAGGACGCTGTCGAGGATGAGGAGGAAGAAGAGGAGGAGGACGAAGACGAGGAGGAGGACGAAGACGATCTGTATCTTGACGAGGACGAGGAGGAGGAAGAGGAAGACGAAGACGAAGAAGAGGAGTTCGATGACGATGATGAATAGCCGCAGATGGCGGCGTGAACGACCGTCGGCTGCACGGTGAGGTTATGGAGAGCGAATACACCGGTCCCGATCGCCGCGCCACCGAAGGATCGTCCGGGTGTACCGACCGGAGGCAGGGCGCGGTCGATCGCCGGGGTGGCGGTGCGGCGGGAGGCGAATACACCGGTCCCGATCGCCGCACGACGGAAGGCACCGCCCAGTCGGCGGATCGCAGACGGAGTGTGACCGATCGCCGCAGCGGGTTGGATCGCCGTCGGGGGCCCGGGCGGCGCCGTTCTGACATCCGGCGCGCGGCCGAAGAAGGGGAACTCACAGGCGAACTGCTCGAATTCGTCATGGCCATCGATGAATACAAACGAGTGAACAACAAACCCTTTCCAAGCTGGAGCGAGGTGTTTGAGGTCATACGGTTCCTGGGGTATCGTAAAGTGGCTCCCAGGGGCGAGCACATCGACCGCCCCGCGCCGGGACCGCCGTCTACGGCCGCAGGTGCCGGGGCGTGATCGGGTCTGCTGAGGAGAGAGACGCTCCCGTCCGGAGGGTGGCGAGACAGGGTTCATGGACTCAGCCGCGAACGTCATCCTTGTTCTGCAATTGCTGGTGAACCTCGGGCCGCTTGCGCTCTATTTCATCATCCTGGGCCTGGTGAACAGCCAGCGTTGCCCGCGCTTGATCTCCTCCCGCGCCGACTTCGTGACCCTGACGGTCGTTTTCATGCCGCTGCTGGTCTGGCCTGTGCCGTTTCTGGTGAGCCACGGGCTGTGGTGGTTGCTGGGGCTCGGTCTGGCCGCCGTGTGCGGGGCGTTTACGGCCCTGCTGCCCAAGCCTCATGCCGGGTGGGTGATTTACCACACCGGGCGGCTGGAGGTGGAGGCGATCCTGCGTCATGCCGCCCGGCGGCTGGGCTGGGGTGTTTGCCGCGACGAGGCGGGCACGAGTATTCCCGAGGCGAATCTTCGTTACTGGTGCAGTGCGTTTCCGTGGCTTGGCAGCGTGTCGATCCACCTGGAGCCGCTGGCCGGCCGAACAGATGCGGACGCGATCGAACGGTTTCGCGGGGAGATCGAGCGGCGGCTGGAACGGCGGTCGCGGCTGCCTTCGGCCGTGGGGGCCGGCCTTGTCCTCGTCGGCGTGGTCCTATGGGTCGTGCCGCTCTGGATGGTGTTCCGCCACATGGACGCGATCGTCGATGTCGTCCAGCACTTCCTCTTTGCCTGAGCGCGGAGCGAGGCGGTAGAGCAGGGCGCCCATTCCCGCGACGCCCGCCGCGGCTCCCGCCGCATCGGAGATCCAATCACTCAGGCTGCACGCCCGGCCGACGATCGGTTGCGTCGTCTCGTCCATTGCGCCGAATGCGATCATGGCCGCCCAGAGCAGCAGGCTGCTGCGAAGAAGGCTCGCGGGGAATCGGAACCACACATAGAGCATCCAGCATGCCCCCAGCACGAGGTAGCCGGACCCGTGTGCGAGCCAGTCGCTCTCGAAGATATTCAGGCGGGCGGCTGCGGGCTGCGGCACATGTGTGGCGGCGAACCAGGCGACGGTCAGCAGGCCGGCCGGTATCAGGGCGCGGCGGCCGATGGCGGCAATCCGTTGGTCCACGTTCAGCGCCCTCACCCGGTCTGCGACAGCGGCGGCCTCGGCGGCGCGGACGAGGCCTCGATCGCGACCACCGGCGCGGTGACGGTAACGGTCTCCTGGTTCGGCTCCACACTGAGGCGGGCGGGCGCGGGTGCCTTGCGTTTCCGCGGCGGTGGCGGCGGTGGCGGTTTCGGCGACGGGCGGACCGGTTCCGGACCGGTCGCCGGCTCGACCGAGTTGCCGGCGGTGCCGCATGCGCCAGCCGACGACGCTGGAGTTGCCTTTGCGGGTCGCGGTTTTGCCGGCGCCGGTGCGGGGGGACCGGCGGCTGGTTTCTCAACGGCCCGACGCGCGGGTCTCGGGTTGCCGTTGGCGTTGCCGGGTGCGGTGGCAACGACGCCCTTGGCCGGGCGCGAGCCGTTGTTGCCGGCGCGCGCCGCCTTCGCGACCGGCGCGGAGGCGCACGGCGGCGCCGCCGCAGGCGGTGGCGCTGCGGGCGTTGAGACGTTGCCGGTCGTGCCCGTATGTTCGGCAGCGGCGGCAGGTCCGGCGGCGTCGGGCTCCGTCATGGCACGGACTTCGACGGCGAGAGCGGCGTAGTCTTCGGAGCCGTGGCTCTGCGGCGCGTAGTCGAAGATCGTCATCCCGTGGCTGGGGCACTCGGCCAGCTTGATGTTCCGCCGGATCAGCGTCTTGAAGATGCGCGCCCCGGCCCAGGGGTTATTGCCCTGTTCGGAGGCGTTCAGGAACGAGCTCACGTCCTCGAGTACCTCGGAGGCCAGCCGCGTGCCGGCCTCATGCATGCATACGATCACGCCCGTGACGCGCAGGGGCGGATTGATTCGTCGGGCGACGAGCGAGACCGTCTCGAGCAGCTTGCTCAGGCCGTGAAGAGCGAGGTAGTGGGGCTGGAGCGGGATGAAGATTTCGTTTGCCGCCGCCAGTGCGTTCAGCGTAAGCACGCCGAGCGAGGGGGGGCAGTCCATGAGCACATAGTCGTAGTGGGCCTTGTGGGCGTCGAGCACATCGCGGAGGATGACCTCGCGGCCCACGACACTGACCAGCTCGACCTCGGCCGCGGCCAGGTCAATGTGCGAGCCGACCACCCACAGGTTTTTCGCCACATGCTTTCGGACCCGGTCGAGCGGGACGGATTGCGTCAGGATCTCGTAGATTCCGCCGGGCCGTGCGGAGGGGTCGATGCCCAGATGAAGCGTCAGGTGCGATTGCGGGTCGAGGTCGATGAGCAACACTCGCCGGCCGGTCCGCGCCAGAGCCGCGCCGAGGTTGACGGTGGTCGTCGTCTTGCCTACCCCGCCTTTCTGATTGATGATGGCAATACGTCGCATCGGTCCTCCTTTCCCGACGCGGACCGAACGGCCCGCCGCGAGTCAGGCGTCCTGCCGTCAAGGGCATGTACAGAGGGATTATACCGGCCGGGCACCGCGCGGCAAAGTTGAGTCGCAGGGCGGGGATTGCCCCTATGTGCCCGGTCCCGCACCCGGCCGGTTCCGTTGCGGTGAGGCGGCCCGCCCATTGCCCGGGCGAGGGCCGGGGACGGAGCGATATCTCCTATGCTTTTCCGGGCGAGGCGTCCCGTTCGCGCCGCCGCGTCATTCCCGGGAGAGCGGCCGGTCGCGGAAGAACCGCATCGCCAGCTCGCACAGCATGCGGATACCCGTGGCCATTGCGTCGTCATTGAAATTGAACGTCGGGTTGTGCAGGCTCGGGTACGTCTCCAAGTCCGTAGGGCGGACGCCGAGGCGAAAGAGTACGGCGGGCACGCGCTCTGCGTAGAAGGCGAAGTCCTCCGCGCCCATGCTGGGCGGGTCCGTGTCCGTTGCGTGCTCGGGTCCGAGTACCTCCCGGCCGACCTCGACAACCCACCGCGCCAGGGCCGGGTCGTTTACGGTGACGGGGTAGCCTTCCTCGATCACGAGCTTCGCCGTGGCACCGTGGGCCTTCGCGGTGTTCTCGGCGACCTGTGCGACCATCCTCAGGAGATGCTCGCGCGTTTCCCGCCGGTGAGATCGCAGCGTCAACTGCATCCTGCACTCGGGGGGGATGATGTTCGGCGCCGAGCCCGCGTGGATCGAACCCACGGTGACGACGCCGCAATCGACCGGATCGACGGTTCGCGAGACGATCGACTGCAGCGCGACGACGACGTACGCGGCGGTCAGGATCGGATCGATGCCGCGATGGGGATACGCCCCGTGGGAGCCCTTGCCGACGACGGTGATCACGACCGTATCGACGGCGGCCATGGCCGGGCCGGGCCGGACGGAGATCGTTCCGACGGGTTGCGCGGGCCAGGCGTGCAGCGCGATCGCGGCGTCGACGTGCGGGTCCTCCAGGACGCCCGCCCTGACCATCTCGCGGCCGCCGCCGTCGTTCTCCTCGGCGGGCTGGAAGATGAACTTGATCCTGCCGGGGATGCGATCGGCCAGCCGGCTCAGGACCAGGGCTGTGCCGACCAGGCAGCTCGTATGCCCGTCATGCCCACAGGCGTGCATCATGCCGGGCGTCTGCGAGGCGTACGGCACGCCGGTCTCTTCCTGGATCGGCAGGGCGTCCATATCGGCCCGGATCGCCAGGCACGGCCCGGGTTTGTCCGCGTTGAGCAGGGCGACGACGCCGGTCCGCGCGATGCCTGTCCGGATTGCAAGATTGCCTGTGGATGAGAGCATCTCGGCGACGCGCTTCGACGTTCGCTCCTCATGGAAGCCGATTTCGGGATGGGCGTGCAGGTCGCGCCGGAGGGCGATCATGTCCGGCACGATCGATTCAATGTGTTTCTGAATCTCGGACATAGGGCTCCCTTCAGGTTTCAGGCCGGGCCAGCATATCGAAAGTCCCGCGGAGGGGGTAGCCCCGACAGCTACGGGGCCATCGTTGGGGCCGACCGGCGCTCCGCGGCCGGTTGCGAGGATCGTGGCTCGCGCACAAACTGCGGCGAATCTCATCGACAGCCGAAAACCGTACTTGTTTACGCTCCCGACGGTGCCACATCCCCGTCGGGCGGGGGACGGATGCTTGCCGATTGAGTCCCCCGGCCGTGGCGACGGCCGGGCAGGGCACGCTGTTACATGCCGTTCTGCTCGTCGTGGTGCGAGGCGACGAAATGGCAAAGGGGCGCGGGGCGCGCCCTATTTGGCTTGGTTCGTCGCTGCGCGAGCGCACGCTCTGCAGGGCTCCCGGCGCGTGCTCCGGCGCGACGGGCTTGCCCGGGGATGCGCTTGGTCGAATGGCAACCGAACGCCGCTTTGGAACTGACCCCATCGGGATTCGAACCCGCGTCGCCGGCGTGAAAGGCCGGTGTCCTAGGCCACTAGACGATGGGGCCGGTACGGAAACCGCGAACAACAGCGAAACGACCCGCGAGCGGAAGCAAATTTCCGGCGGGGCCGCCGGGACGCTCCCGGCTATTCGCTTCCTGACGCTTACGGCCGATCCGTCACGAAGGCGAATCGGCCGTTACCCGCAGGGCAGTATAGCTCTTCCTTCCGCCCGCGTCAACGCGGCGATCCGCGGCTGGGCGAGGCCGGCACCGTCCGCTCCGACAGGCGCGTCAGACACCAGTCGATCGCCTCCTCCGGCGTCGTGAACGCGGGCACCGCCTTCGGATCCCGCTCGGTCTCGACCAGCCGATCGCGCAACCGGCGGATAAGCCGCTGCACCATACCCCGGTGCTCCGGCCGGTCGGCCAGGTTCGTCATTTCCTGCGGGTCGTTTTCGACATCGTAGAGACGCACCGTTCGCCCGCGTACCGGTACGACTTCCTCGTAGCCGTCGTCCCGCTCGCGCTTGCCCGTGCGGTAGATCAGCTTCCATCGCGGCGTGCGGATCATGCCCTCCTCGCTGTGGGCATACTCGCTCAGGACATCTTCTCGGGCCTCCGCCGACGGATCCTGGAAGACCTTCGCGAACGACCGGCCCTGCAGGGTGTTTCCGTCCGGCCGCGGCAGGGCCGCCAGATCGAGGATCGTGGGAAACAGATCGACGAACTCCACGAGCGAACGCGTGCTCGATCCGGAGGGGATCCGCCCCGGCATCGCCATGACCAGCGGGCATCGCACAGCGCCCTCGAAGAACGAGTGCTTCTCGAAGCGCCCGTGCTGCCCGAGGTGGTAGCCGTTGTCGGACAGGTAGATGATCAGCGTACGGTCGGCCAGACCGGCCTCGTGGATCGCGTCGATCACGCGGCCGACGTTCGCGTCGAGAAACGACGTCGACGTGTAGGCCGACGCGATGATGCCCTGCTTGTCCGCCCGGGTCAGGTCGCGGAAGATTCGCGGGATCTGGCTGGCGTCTTCCGGGCCGGGCTCCGGCACCGGCATCTTCGCCGGGTCGTACAGATTGCGATACTCGATCGGGAACCAGAAGGGCGAATGCGGCTCGCGGAAACCGACCTCGAGAAAGAAGGGCTCCGCGCGATAGGCCCGGATGAACTCGACGGCCCGGTCCGCGTAGAAAGTGCTCTCCATATCGGCCTGGCGGCGCGGATAGGGGCGATGGAAACCGTTGAGCCAGATGCTTGCGGGATCCTTGAAGGGCCGCCACGGTGGGAGTACCTCGATCGCCGGGGGAAGGGGCGAGGGCGGGTGCTGCCTCTCGTATGCCTGCCAGGCTCCCCGCTCGGTGACGGCGACCTCGAAACCGTGCGGGAGTGCCGAGTTGAAGTGCATCTTTCCGAAGGCCGCCGTGCGGTAGCCGAGGTGGCGGAGGTGCTCGGCGCGCGTCGGGTCGTCGGGACCGAGCACGTCGGCGAGGCCCGTCCCGCCGGTGGCC
>CAZMVY010000140.1:0-5746 GCA_964569765.1 uncultured Planctomycetales bacterium | reverse complement strand
CGGGCAGCTCGCCCGGGACATCCGGAGCGCCATTACGGGCAGGGTGGACCCGGCCGTGCAGGCCCAGGTCGAGCTCCGCCTCGCGGAGATCGCGGCGGCGGCGCAGAACGCCCAGGTCGCGGTCAACAAGATCGAGCTGGTCGACTTCTCGCAGGCGCGGTTCGGGGCCTTCCGCGACGCCTTCGCCGCCTTCGTGAAGGACTTCGGCTTCGCCGAGGTGGCGGCGGTGCTCTGCGAGCGTCGGTTCGTCGGGACCGAGCACGTCGGCGAGGCCCATCACGCCGGTGGCCCGCGGATATCGCCCGCAGAGGAACGACTGTCGCGACGGCGTGCACATCGGGCTGTTGCAATAGGCCCGGTCGAAGCGCATTCCGGCCGCCGCAAGGCGGTCGATATTGGGCGTCTTGGCGAGCTTGTTGCCGTAGCAGCCGGTCACTTCCCAGGCGTGATCGTCGCCGACGAGGAGCAGGATGTTGGGTTTTTCAGGGCCACGGCGGCTTGCCGAAGCCTTGGCGGCAGGGCAGAGACAGAAGAGACCGGCGAGGGCCACCGTTACGATGCGGGTGAGGAGTCTCATGGCACGATATCGTGGCCCGGTGGTGCGGGCGCGTCAACATGAAGACGCCGGCGCCACCCCGGCGGGAACCGGACAACACGGCGAAACACCGCGGAACGGTTCTATTGTTTTCCTCGCGGCTGGAACGGAACATGCGGCGCTGGCCTCCGTGGCGTCGTTGGATACAATGAGATCAGCGGAGGTGGGTTCTCGAACGAGCATCTTGCCATGAGGGCTTGTTATAGCGCGGTTTTCGGCCGGCCGGCTGTGCGCGGAGGGCGTCATGGAGGGCGGGCCTAATCCTGCAGGCGGAATCGGGGGCCGCGCTGCTGCGTGGCTTATCGTCGGCGCGGTATGCCTCGCTGTCATCGGCGCGTGCTTCGGACCCCCGGAGCCGTCGTCCTCGCCGCCGGCCGACAACACGCCCACCGGCCCGTCATCGCCCGCTGCCCCGCCTGCGGTCGCCTCCGTCGCGGGTACGATCACCGTCCAGCAGGCCGCCGGGCAGGTCGCCGTCTATGAACGCGAGCCCAATAACACCATTGAGCAGGCACAGTTCATCGCCACCGCTGCCCCGGGGGACAAGTACATCATCTTCGGGAACACTTCCGTTCGGGACGACACCTTCGACGCCTACCAGTTCAGCGCCTCCGGACGCGTCGGCGCTTCGCTGAGCCTGAGTTACGCCACCCAGGGCGTTGCACGGCGAAACGATTTCGACATCGGTGTGTACGACTTTACCCATCTCGACTGCTATCCCGGCAGCGCCGGCCCGCCCACTTTTGCTCAGTGCTTCGACTCCTCCGAAGCGCCCGAAATCGGCTCGTTCGACATCGAAGGTCCTTTCGTGCTCGTCGTCATTCCCTACCGCGGTTCGGGGGCGTATCAGCTTGAGGTTGCCTTCACGCCGGCGGCCTCGCCCAGTACGCAGCCCGCCGCCCGTGCCGCCACGGCGAAAGGCCCTCCGCCGCCTGCGTCGGTCGGCTCATTCGACGACGTAGCCGGCCGCCTGGTCCCCGACGAGGTGCTTGTCACCTTCGACCCCGCCGCCGACGAGGCGACCCGCGCCCGTGCTCTGGCGGCTTCGGGGCTGATGCTGATCGAAGCCTCGCCTTCGGGCCTGTGCCGCGCCCGGCAAACGCCGAACAAGCTTCTCGCCCCGAAACAGCGCGCGGCCCTCACCTGCTCGGCCGCCAATTGCCTTGCCGCCCAGCCCGGCGTCCTCACCGCCTCGCCGAACTACATCCGCCACATCGCCGTCGTCCCCAACGACGAGCATTACGGCCTCCAGTGGCACTACCCGCTGATCAACCTTCCCCAGGCATGGGATATCACCACCGGCGGTGATGACGTCGTCGTGGCCGTGATCGACACCGGCATCGTTTCGCGCCACCCGGACCTGGCCGGCCGCCTGACCACCGACGGGTATGACTTCATCGCCGATCCGGCCAGCGCCCGCGATGGCGACGGGCGTGACGCCGACCCGGATGATCCCGGCGACCTCTTCGGCGGCCCCGGCCAGAGCAGTTTTCACGGTACCCACGTGGCCGGCACGATCGCCGCCCGCACGAACAACGGCATCGGCGTCGCCGGTGTCACCTGGCTCGGCAAGGTGATGCCGCTCCGCGCCGTCGGCGTCGGCGGCGGGAGCGACTTCGATGTGAGCGAGGCCATCCGGTACGCCGCGGGCCTGGCCAATATCTCCGGGCGTCTGCCGACGCGCAAGGCCAACGTCATTAACCTGAGCCTCAGCGGGGGTGCGGGCGTTCCCGGTTCGGATGCGATCCACGCCGCGATCCAGGCCGCCTCCGCGAGCTGCCTTGTCGTAGCGGCCGCGGGCAATGAGAACTCTTCGCTTCCCTCGTATCCGGGCGCTTTCAGCGAAGCCGTTTCCGTCGGCGCAGTGGATCTGGCGATGCAGCGGGCGCCGTACTCCAACTACGGCCCGTGGGTCAGCCTCGTCGCGCCCGGCGGCAACCTCGGCAGCGATGTCAACGGCGACGGCTGGGCCGACGGCGTGCTCAGCACGGCCGCCTCCGACGCCGACCGGCAGATCCGGTACCAGTATCGCTTCGAGAACGGCACCAGCATGGCCGCCCCGCACGTCGCCGGCGTCGCCGCGCTGCTTTTTGCTGCCAATCCGGCCCTCACCGCCGCGGATGTCCGCGACATTCTTCAAAGCACCGCACGCGACCTCGGCAACCCGGGACGCGACGACCTCTACGGGTACGGGCTTGTGGATGCCGCCGCCGCCGTGCAGGAGGCGCGCCGCCGCGCCGGCGGTGCCGCCATGCTCAACCCGCGGCTGACGCTCAGCACAGGCTCCCTCGATTTCGGCACAACGGACACCACGCTCCGTGTTGCGATCAGCAATACGGGCGGCGGCATGCTGACGATCACGAACGTCGTCGCGGAGACGCTGGTTGGCGAGGGGTGGCTCGCCGCCAACGTGGAGGGCCGCAGCGGCAACGCGAACGCGACGCAGCTCGTCGTGTCGGTCAACCGCGCCAACCTTCCGCCGGGAACCTATCGCGGACGGGTCACGCTCGATGCGGATTCCCTCGCCTCGCAGAGTGTGGAGGTGCGGATGGCCGTCGGGGGCAACGGTACGACCGACGAACCGATCTACGTCCTCGTTGTGGATCCGGTCACGCTCGAGACGATCGGCGAGGCCGAAACCGACGCCACGATGGGCTTCGCCTATCTCGTTCGCGACCTGCCGCCCGGGCGGTACGCGATTTACGCCGGCACGGATCGGGACCGCAACGGCCTGGTCTGCGAAATGGGCGACTTGTGCGGTGCGCTGCCCTCCACCATCGAGCCGGCCGTCATTGAGCTCAGCGCCGGGGAGGCCCTCACGGGCGCCGACTTCGTCATCGCCTTACAGGTTCTCCAGAGCGCCGGGGCCGATTCCTCCGCTTCTCCCCGCCCGCTATTGCGGCGTCTCGTGAAGTAGGGGCGGCGCCTTCGCTGCCCGTCTTCTTGTCCTCGCAAGTTTTGCCAGATGGCTCTCCGGCGAAACTTTCGCAGCCCCGCCGGTGTCGGAAGATGTGGTGCGGGTTGTGCGCCGGCCGAAAAGATGCGTCTGGCGAACGCGCGGCGGCAAGGCTACACTCCACGATGCGGAAAGGCCGGCGCGAGCCTTGACGCGAATCGGAGGCGCTGGTATACGCCTTTTTTTCTCGGGAATCCACCAATTAGGAGAAACCCAATGGGCCGTTCCGGAACAAGCTTGTGTGCGATTCTTGCTGTAAGCCTGCTGCTCTCTTCGGTG
This sequence comes from uncultured Planctomycetales bacterium, assembly GCA_964569765.1. GTDB lineage: Bacteria > Planctomycetota > Phycisphaerae > UBA1845 > PWPN01 > CAZMVY01. The sequence goes on along the minus strand of CAZMVY010000140.1, from coordinate 1,916 downwards.
CCGTTCGCGGCGGCCCAAGCCCCGGCGGTTCCGCGGGAGAGCGTCCTCGATGCCATTCCCGCCGACGCCTGGGCGGCGGTGGTCGTCCGGGACCTCAAGGGCCTCGATGAGAAGATCATCGCCATCGGCCAGGAACTCGGCCTGCCCGTCGGCCCCGGCACGATGATCGGCGACCCCCTGATGATGCTCAAGGGCATGCTCGGCGCGAGCGAGGGGCTCGACGACAAGGGCTCCCTTGCACTCGTCCTGCTCAAGACGGAGGAGCTTTCCTCGGAAGGGCTCCTCAAGAGCGTCGTCCTGCTGGCGCCATGCACGGACTCGAAGGCCTTTCTGGAGCAGTTCGCCACCTCCACGGCCCCTGCGGACCAACAACCGTCCGCCGCCAAGGAGCCGGAGGGCGGTGCCGAGACGAAACCGGCCGAGTTGCCGAAGGACGTGATGAAGATCTCGCTGATGGGCAAGCCCAGCTACGGCCTCGCCAAGGGCAGAATCGCCGTACTGGCCCCGGAGCCAGCGGCCCTCCGCGCGTACCTGAAGGGCCAGGGTTCCATTCGCACCGCGTTGTCGCCCGACCGCGTTCCCCTGGTTGAAAAGAAGCTCGATCTCTTCATCTGGGCCAACATTGCCGGTGCCGGCCCCGTCATCAAGGACACGATCAAGAGCAGCCTGATGGGCATCCTGCTGATGGCCTCCATGAGCGATCCCACTGTTGCCAACCAGGTGCAGCCGCTCATTACGAAAGTCGAGAACTTCCTCGATGAGGCGGCGAGCCTGCAGGTCGGTTTCTCCGTGGCCCGGACCGGCTTCGACCTCGATCTTTACATGCAGGCCAAGCCCGACACGAACCTCGCGAAGGGCATCGCGGCACGGCGGGCCAGTGAAGCCTCGCTGCTGATCAACCTGCCCGCCGAGAAGTTCATCCTGGCGCTGGGCGCTACGGCCGAGACGAAGCCCGAGGAGGTCAAGGAGGGCATGACGGCCATCAACGGTCTGCTCGACCGGCCGGCGGTCAAGGGCGCCTGCGACCCCGAAAAACTCGCCGAGTTCAGGAAGTTGCTTGGTGAGTTCGCGCAACTCGGCGTCGGGAGTGGAGATGCCTCGCTGGCGGTTTCGCGGCTGCCTGAGGGCGATGACGGAATGATCGGTGTGACCTTCGTCGGCCGCATGTCGCAGGACGCGAAGAAGTGGCTCGACGGGGTTCGCAAGTTGATTGCCGCCGGCCTTGCTATGGTGACCGATCAGGATGCGCGTAAGTTCCTCGACGCCGTTACGTACAAAGCGGACGCGGAGAAAGTCGGCGACATCCCGGTCGACCAGCTTTGCTTCGATCTCACGAAGATCAGCGCGATCGACGAAAACGACATTGCGGGGATCAAGAAGATCATCGGAAAGGAAGGCGTAGTCGTGCGGCTGGCCGCGCTTGACGAGAAGCACGTGGCGATCCTTTTTGGCGGCGGGGCCAAACGCGTGGAAGAAGTGGCGGCGATCGTGAAGAAGGGCGGCGAGGCGCCGCTTGCGGCCGACCCCGGCCTCAAGGCCGTCGCGCCATTCCTGCCCAAGGGCAAGCGATTCTTCGAGATGTACGTGTGCGTGGACACATTGCTGAATCTGATCAACGACGCGGCGATGGCCGCCGGAGAGAAACACAAGCCGATTCCCGTCGAGATTCCCGAGATCGGCGCCCCGCTGGTCGTCGTCGGCACGGTCGGGAAGGACTCGCAGCAGATCAACATCTATGTGCCGATGAAGCTCGTCAAGAGCGTCAAGGACGTGGCCGCCGCGGCGGCGGCGGAGAGGATCATGCCCACCGAGCCGGCCGAGATCCCGGAAAAAGAGGAAGCCCCCGAGAAGAAACCCGCGCCGCCCGATGAAAGCGGCCTGAAGTGACCTCCGGCCGCAGGCCCGGGGGCCTGCGC
>CAZMVY010000139.1:10769-12593 GCA_964569765.1 uncultured Planctomycetales bacterium | reverse complement strand
ACGCGTCTCGTGCTCGCCGGGATCGTCGGTGTGTAGATCCGCAGCTCGCCCGGAACGCTCGTGATGATCTCCTCGCGCCAGTCGCCGAGGACATCGGCGATCGTCACAACCGTCCCTTCGATGGCCTCGTAGCTTTTCTGCTGATATCGGGCGATCCTGCCGCTCAGGACGAGCTCCTTCTGCGGATCGGCATCCCACCACGCGGCCCGAGGATTCAGACCGCCGATCGCCCGGTCGCCGATCCGCTTGCCGTCGGCGGCGAAGAGCCAGTATCGGCTACCGTCCTTTTCGCCGGCGTAGCACTCCTGCCCCGGGTACTCCGCGATGATGTCGGCGCACATGCCCGCGCTGTGTACGTGCGTGGAAGGCTCATCGCAGCCCCAGAGCCGCGTGCCGGTTCGGGCATCGACGAGGCACACCGCGTCACGCTTCTGCGGCGGCTCGATGCCGTAGAAGATCTCCAGTCCGGGATGGTTCGGGTCGATGTCGCCGACGTAGCAGGCGTCCGGATGGCCCACGCCCCGCGTCCACAGCCCACGGCCGTTGTCATCGAGCACGGCCGAGCCGAGAATGATCTCATCGCGTCCGTCGCCGTCGATGTCCGCCGCGTGCATGCCATGCATGCCCTGACCGTTGTAGCGCTCCTTCTCCTGCGTCGAGTTCCAGCGCCAGACGAGCTTCAGGTCGGGATCGTACGCCTCGACCTTGATCTGTGTATACGTGCCGCGCTGGACGATCAGATGCGGCCGCTTGCCGTCGAGGCAGGCAATCCCGAGCAGATTGCGGCAGTAGTAGTTGTACCTCTCGTACCCGGTGCGATCCGGCCAGGGGATCTTCCGCACGACCTTTCCGGTCAGGCCGTCGATCTTGACAAGCCACTCAGGACCGGAGGTCACGCGGCCGTCGGGGTCGCGCGGGTCGCCCTCGCCGGCCTTGGCGTAGACCTCCGCCTTGCCGTCGCCGTCGAGGTCGTACACCACGTACGGCGAATACCAGATGCCTTCCTCGATCGACCAGCCCATGTCGTATCGCCAGAGGAACTTGCCGTCGCCGCGATAGGCTTCGATCTTGTAGGTGTCTTCGCTTCTCTTCCAGTACCCCGGCTTCTCATACGGATCCACGTTGAAATCCGGCTGCTTGATGACGTAGTCGTAGCGCCCGTCGCCGTCGAGGTCCGCCATCGCCGCCTTCTGGAAGGTGTAACGGCCGGCGAGTCTGACGGGGACGCAGGACGCCCCCGCCGGCGTGTCGGCGACGGACACGGCTGGTGCCGGCGCCTCCGGCACGCCGCCGACAACCGCCCGCACGGAGTAATAGAGCGGCCCGACCTGCGCCGCTGCCGAGTGATCGACGAAGTTCGTGCTGTCGCGGATCGGTTCGTGTGTCAAGCGCGTGAACGGCCCATCGGAAGACGGGCCGCGATAGACGTGAAACGCGACGTCCTTCGGATCGGCCGCGAGAAGCCGCCAGCCGACATACACATCGCCATTCGCCCGGCGCAGCGCCACCACGCCACGGTCGAGTCTCTCGTCCGCCCGAACGGGCGCAATCGCCAACCCGGCAAGCAAACCCCCGAATACGATTAACCGGCTTCGCGACATTCAAAGCCCCCCTGATGGAACAGCACTCCGCTGCCACTCGTAACGCGCGGCACTCATCCCGGCATGAACAACACGGTAACCAGGACGAACACCGGGATCAGGATCGCAATACTGTAGCCCATATAACCGAAGAAACTCGGCATCTCCACACCGGCCTGTTCCGCGATGCTCTTGACCATGAAGTTGGGGCCATTGCCGATGTAGGTATTCGCCCCCATGAAGA
>CAZMVY010000139.1:7875-10759 GCA_964569765.1 uncultured Planctomycetales bacterium | reverse complement strand
TGAAGACCGAGCCCAGCGAAACGGCGATGAGCAGCGGGATCGGAATCGCGCCGCTGGCCGTGGCGACGCCGTTCAGCAGGGGCATGCCGGACTCGTGCAGGCTCCCGGCCGTGGCGAAGTAGACGGCGTAGGTGGGCGCGTTATCGAGAAAGCTCGAGAGCATGCCCGTTGCCCAGAAGAAGTGCCACGGCTTGTGCAGGCCCAGCGCCGGCCCCCTGGCCCGGAGAATCTCGATCGGAACCTGCATGCAAATGAAGATGCCGATGAACAGGAAAGCGACTTCGGTGATGGCAATGAAGTTGAAGCGGTTGTCCGCGCGGACCTGCTTTGGCGTGGTCAGCCACGCAGCCAGTGTGAGGCCGAGCAGGACGGCCTCGCGAAGGAAGTCTGGAACGACCCACGGGGTGCCTGCCAGCTCCCGACCGGGCACGAGAAGAGCGACCGCCAGAATCACGCCCAGAACCCAGACGAAGTTGTGGCCGCCGCGCAGCCGGAGCGGCTGGCGGACGCTCTCGTCCAGCCTCAGGTCCGCCTGAGCTTCGTGGCGATAGGCGTACGTGTCCCACACATAGTAGGTAACCAGCAGAATGGCGACGCAGAAAAGCCATTCCCTCCACAACTGAAAGGTCCACAGAAACGGCACGCCGCGCAAGTACCCGAGGAACAGCGGCGGATCGCCGATGGGCAGGAGGCAGCCGCCGATGTTGCACACGAGAAAAATGAAAAAGATCACGGTATGACGCACATGGCGGCGCTCGCTGTTAATCTGCAAGAGCGGCCGGATGAGCAGCATCGCGGCCCCGGTCGTACCTACGAAACTGGCGAGCAGCGCCCCCACCGCAAGCAGGACCGTATTCGTCGCCGGATGCGCCGGGACATCGCCGCGAAGGCTGATACCCCCGCTGATCGTGTAGAGCGAAAAGAGCAGCACGATGAACGGAACGTAATCGCCGAGGACGGCATGGCGCAGCATGACGATGACGGTGGGCCAACCGGGCTCCGACGCGTGCTCGCCGTGCACCATGCCGAAACCGCGAGAGTAGTAGTGAATCGCCGTCAGGACCGCAAGCGCGATCGCCACGATGAGCTTGTTCCGGTTATGTTCCCACCAGCGCGAGGTCGGGCGGATCAGCGGAAGCAGGGCGATGCACAGCAGCAGAGCCGCAAAAGGCCCCACCCACGCAAGCGACGGAATCGGAACGGCATCGTGCGTCATGGCGGCATGGTTATCGACGGGCCGGCGGCGGAAATCAAGCGACCGGATGTGGAACACCGTTTGGAATTGTGGGATAATGCAGCGCACCGGGGCGCGAGGCCCACTGCGCCAGGGGGCAACGCGGCGGCGGGAGACGACTCGTGCAGATGATGCGATGGGTCAAGCTGGGGACGGTGGCCGTCACGCTCGCGATGGCAGGTGCGAGCTGCCATTCGGCATCCGCCCCGGGAACGGGCACGCCCCGGAACGACCTGAGCGCCATGGAGACGGCAACACTCACGATCAACGGTCACCGCTTCGACGTCTGGGTGGCGCGGACGGACAGGGAGCGCGAACTCGGCCTCATGCAGGTTACCGCGCAGGAGATGGCACCCCGGGCCGACGGAACCGAACGGGGCATGCTCTTCGTCTTCGAATACGAGCAGCCTCTCGAGTTCTGGATGAAGAACACGATCATCCCGCTCGATATCGCCTACATCCGCGGCGACGGCCAGATCATCAGAACGTACACGATGGCGCCGTTCGATACGCGTCTGTACCCGTCCCTGATGCCTGCGAAACTGGCCCTCGAGGTCAACGCCGGCGTGTTCGGGCGTCTGGGCATCGCGGCAGGCGACATCGTGCGAATCCCCGAATCCGTACTCAAGCCGGACTGACCGTAGCCCGAATACTCCATTGGCAAGCTACTGACCCCCGGGCGCCGGAGGACAGAACGACGCGCGCCCCACTCGCCCCTGGGAGAACGGGCAATGGCCTCGTTGTTATCGGCACCTCCTGAGCCGATCTCGCAATCTCTGCGGCTGCTGGTCGTGGCTGAACCTCACGCCGCGCTGCCGGCCCTGAACGAGCTGATCCGCCGGGGCCGAGTCAACGTCGAAATCGTCTCGACATGTGCGCAGGCGGCCGATCCGTCGCTCCTGGCACGGGCGGAGGCGGTGCTGATCCTGCTGGGTTCCACCGGGCGGGGCCGGGCCGAGCTCGAGGCGAAGCTCGGCCAACTGGCCGAGGCACTCACGTCGTACCGTCTTGGCGCGCTGGTCGTGCTGGACGCCCCCGGGGATGCACGCGACCCTTGCTACAACGTCCTCATGACAGTGCCGTCTTCGATCACGGCGGAGGAACTGTTCGGCCGTCTCCGGACGATCGCAGACTACCGCCCGTTACTCGCGGAGATGGAGCACCAGATCGACAACATGCAGCGACTGGGCAAGCGACTGAATCTCCACTTCGTCGAGCTGGACCAGGAGATGCGCCTCGCGAGCCGTCTACAGCGCGATTTCCTGCCTCGCGAGCTTCCCAGGGTGGCGTCCGCACGGTTCGCCGCGATCTTCCGGCCGGCCTCGTGGGTCTCCGGCGACATCTATGACGTCTGCCGTGTGGACGAGACGCACGTGGCGCTGTATGTCGCCGACGCGGTCGGGCACGGCGTCGCGGCCGGGCTGCTCACCATGTTCATCAAGCAGGCCGTTCAGTCGAAACGGATCCGCGAAGGAGGCTACGAAATCCTGTCCCCGGACGTGACGATGGCCCGGCTCAACGACGCCCTCGTCGAACAGCGCCTGCCAAACTGCCAGTTCGTGACCGCCTGCTACGGTATCTTGAACACGCAGAGCATGGAGTTCGGTTTCGCCCGCGCGGGCCACCCCTACCCGCTGCACATCACGGCGG
>CAZMVY010000139.1:0-7865 GCA_964569765.1 uncultured Planctomycetales bacterium | reverse complement strand
ACACCGCGGATGGACCGAACCACGAGGCGAAGGCGGAGGGGGGACTGCTCGGCCTTTTCGAGAACGAGCGGTTTCCGCTCTCCACGATCCGGCTCCGGCCTTCCGACAAGTTGCTGTTCTACAGCGACGGCCTGGAAAACACGCTCATCGAAGGGCGGGACGCGGCGTCGGGCTTTCCGCGGTTCAGCACGGCCCTGCTCGGGGCTGCCCGGCTTCCGGTCCAGGAGTTCGTCGACCAGATCGCCCGAAGCCTCGACACCCAGGAGGGAAGCCTCAACCCGCAGGACGATATGACACTCGTTGCGATGGAAATCCTGCCTTGATAACGCCGTGGAGGGCCGGATATCCCCTCCCCCGCCGAGGCGTGCATCCCGCATTCGAAGCGGCCCCCTACCGGTACTCATCCGGAGGACATTGTTCCACCCGGTGCACGATCAGTCTGCCCAAGGCCGGGTCCAGCCCGATCGGCCCGCCGCAATGCCATCGTATGCCGGGGTGGCGGGCAGCGGCTTCGGCGCACATCCGGGGAATGTCCTGCCGGCTGTGGCGGCCCGGAGCCAGGAAGTAGGGGAAGACGAACACGTGATCTGCACCGGCGGCCACGGCGGCATCGAAAGCCTCCGCGATCGTCGGCGCCGCCAGTCCCATGTGGGCCGTGTACACGGCATCCGTCGTCAGGCCGCGGACCATGGCGGCTACATCCTCGAGAACCTGGTTCGCCTCCGCGAGCGAGCTTCCATGATCGACGAGGATAAGCGCCCGTTTCACGACGATGGTCTCGCACTCCCGCTCTGCCGCACGGGCAGGCCGAAGCAGGTACCAGTTACCACAGGCGGGCCTTCGCAGCGATTTCGCGTCGTGTCGGCGGTCCGCTTCAGCCGGTCGGTATCTGCGCACCGAAGAGGCCGTACACAAACAGTTGGATGAAGGCCCCGATGATCCCGCCGAGAATCTGACTGAGCAGGGAGCTGATAAGCGTCCTGCCCTCCGTGCCCGCGAACCAGTCGGGTATCTCGCTGGTCGAGAAGTTCATCAGCGGCAGGAGGACCAGCGGCCACGCCAGTCCGAGCAGACGAACGCCCTTGGTTTTCATGTGCGGTCTCCGTCCACAACCTCTCGCATTATACGCCCGCCCAGGTGTTCGTAAAGCCTCGGCCCGTCCGACATCGCCCGGTGGGGCGCACCTGCGCCTTCGCCGTCGCGTTCTCTCGCCCGACGAGGCACGAAACGGCACGCAATGGCACGCCCAACGTGGTTCCGCTTTGCCGCGGGCGCCGCCACCCTGCCGGGCTTGTGGGCCGGCATCCGATTCAATATCCTTTTTTGTCATGGCTTCGCCAAATAAGGTGACGCTCTCCGCGCTCGCCGCGCGGAAGCGGGCCGGCGAGAAGTTCGCCGTGCTTACATGCTACGACTTCCCGACGGCACAGATCATGTTCGAGGCCGGCGTGGACGTGCTCCTCGTCGGCGACACGGTGGCCGAGGTCGTGCTCGGCTATCCGCAGACTCGCTCCGTCAGCATGGATTTCATGATCGAGGTCGCGGCGGCTGTCCGCCGAGGGGCGCCCGGGGCGTTCATCATCGGCGACATGCCGTACGCCTCCGGCTACCACGAGAGCCCGGCCGCGGGCGTCGAGGCGGCGCGCCGGTTCATCGACGAGGCTGGCTGCGACATCGTCAAGGTGGAGATGAATCGCCAGCAACTCCCGGTGCTCGAGGCCCTTCGCCGCGCCGGGATCGCCGTGATGCCGCATATCGGGCTTCGGCCGCAGCGGCTCGCCGACTCGGGCGGATACAAGGCGCAGGCCAAAGACGTGGACTCCGCGGTGGCGCTGATGGACGAGGCGCGCCTCATGGACGCGGCGGGGGCTTCGATGCTGCTGCTGGAAGCTGTAGCGAGCGAGGTCAGCGCGGAGATCTGCTCGCGGACGAAACTGCCCGTGATCGGCTGCGTCGCCGGTCCGGCGTGCGACGGCACCGTGGTGGTGTTGCATGACATGCTCGGCTGGGGCGGTGGCCACCCGCCGCGGTCCGTGAAGCGATACGCCGAGATTCGCCCGGTGCTCGCGTCCGCGTTTGCCGCGTACGCTGCGGATGTGCGCGCCGGGCGCTTCCCGGCTCCGGAGAACTCGATCCGCATGGCGAAAGGACAGTACGAGGAATTGCGGGCGCGGCTCGACGCCGCTTCGGCGGCGCAAGAAAGCGAGAATGCGACAAGGCGGGAAAGCGAGCAATAGACGGCAGGAGCGCCCCGGCGTTTCGCCTTCAGCTTTTTGAGGCCTTTGATGCGGTTGTCGATCGTCGTTCCATGCTACAACGAGGAGCGGGGTCTCGCGGAGCTTCACCGCCGGCTCTCCGCCGTGTGCGCCACGATCGACGGCGAATACGAAATCCTGCTCGTGGACGACGGCAGCCGCGACGGAACGGCCGAGGTCATTCGCCAGCTCGCGGCCGCCGATCCCCATGTCCGCGGAGTAAGCCTTTCCCGGAACTTCGGGCATCAGGCAGCCCTGTCGGCGGGCATCGATCATGCCACGGGCGATGCCGTGATCGTGATGGACGCCGACCTTCAGCACCCGCCCGAACTGATTCCGCGATTCATCGAAAAGTGGCGCGAAGGCGCCGACATCGTCTACGCCTATCGCGAGGGCCGGCGGCCCCGGCTCGGCTACCGGATCATCAACGCACTGATGCAGGTGCACGTGCCGGCCGAAGCGGCGGACTTTCGCCTGATGGACCGCCGCGTCGTCGATGCATTCCGCCAGATGCCCGAGCGGTCCCGCTTCATCCGCGGCATGATGAGCTGGCTGGGCTTCCGGCAGACGGGCATCGGCTATCAGGACCAGTCCCGCTTCGCCGGTGAGCGTTCGTACACAATCCGCCAGACGCTCCGAATGGCCCTGAACGCCATTCTGTCTTTCTCGCACGTGCCTCTGCGAATCGCCTCCCTGCTGGGCCTTGTGACGCTGCTGCTCGGCCTTGCCTACGCCGTTTTCATCCTGCACGCCTGGTGGACGGGCAAGGGGATCGAGCGCGGCTGGACCGGCATTATGATGACGGTGCTGGTGCTTGGCGGCGTGCAACTGATCTGCCTGGGAATCATCGCGGAGTATCTCGGCCGGGTATACGAGGAAGTCAAGCGGCGCCCGCTCTACGTGGTCCGCGAACGGGTCGGCTTCCCCGCACGGCCGGGCGACTCCGCAGCCCCCGTCGAGGCCGGGGCGCCGGCCGGCGCGCCCGATGCGATCAAGCGACCATGACCCTCAGCCGCCGCAAACGACACATCCTGTGCGCGTTGATGGTGACGGGACTGCCGCCGGCAGTGCTGGCCGGGGCGTGGCGTCTCGCCGGCGTGTCCGCACTGGAAGACGACCTGATCTACTACCTGCCGACGCGGGCGTTCATCGGCGAGGCCATCCGCAGTGGCTCGTGGCCGTTCTGGAATCCGTTCGTCGCCCTCGGCACGTCGGTCGCCGCCGACCCACAGGCCGGGCTCTGGTATCCGCCCGGGCTCCTGTTCGTGGCCCTGCCGGTCCTCTGGGCGTACCCCGTCACGTTGTGCCTTCACTTCTCGCTGGCCGGCGGCGGCATGTACCGCTTTCTGCGGACGCAGGGCCGCGACTGGCGAGCGGCGATCCTCGGCGCCGTCGCCTTCGAATTCTGCGGCTTTCTTGTCGCGCACCGCGCGCACCTGACGATCCTCGAAGCCGCGGCATGGCTGCCGTGGATGTTGTACGCCTGGCACCGGTTCGCCCGTACGGGGCGGCGGGGCCACTTCGTGCTGGCCGTGGGGTGCCTGGGCATGCAGATGCTCGTGCAGCACATGCAGGTCACCATGATCGGCGGCGCGATCCTGACCGCCTACGTTGCGGTCATCCTCCGGCCGCTTCGCCGATCGCTCGCGTGGGAATACCCGGCCGGCCTGATCCTCGGCGGTATGATCGGCGCGGTGCAACTGATCCCGACGTTCGCCGCCTTCACCGGAAGCGGCCGCAGCGCACCGGCGTACTACCTCTTCGTCGAAAACTCCTACGTTCCCACGTCGTTCTTCATGTGGCTGTTCCCGTTCCTTTTCGGCACGCGGACGCCGAACTTCTACGATCAACGCTGGTGGGGCTGGTCGCACCTGTGCGAGCAGGCGACATACACGTCGATCGGCGTGCTCCTCCTCGCCATCGGATCGCTCGCGTGGTGGCGGCGGGACCGGCAGGTGCGATTCTGGTCACTCGCCGCCCTGGTGAGCATGGTCCTGGCGCTCGGCCACTTCACGCCGCTAGCCCACGTGCTTTTCCATGTGCCAATACTGCGATCGTTCCGTGTGCCCGCGCGGTGGGTGCTGGGGCTCGATCTGGCCGCCGTCGTGCTCGCCGCCAGGGCGCTCGACGCCCTCATCCGCGGCGAAGTGGACTCGCAGCCGGCCCGCCGATGGCTGCGGCTCGTCATCACGCGACTGTTGCCGGCGGCGGCAGCGACGTGTCTGCTGTGCATGCTCATCGCGCGGGAATCCGCCGGCTACCTCTTCGATGATAGCATCGCGGCGGCCGTGGCCGCGGCAGTCCGACCCGGCAATCCCGCCATCTGGGTGCCGCTCGTCCTGATGACCGCCACGGCGATCGCGCTGATTAACCTCGTACAGGGAACGCCCGATGCGCCTTGCCCGGCACGCCCCCTGCCACTGGGAGTGCTCTTTGCCGTCGTGCTGCTTGACCTCGTCAGCTTCGCCGCATTCGTCGACGTGGACACGAGGGAGTACCCCTGCGCCCGGTCCCTGGTCGACCCGCCGCCTCTGGCACGCGAGCTGCTCCACCGTTCGAACGCTTCGGGCGAACGCCTTTGGGTGCCGCGGATTCGCGCAGATTACGCCCGGCCGGTTGAAGTTCTCTGGCCACAGATAAACGTCCTGCACCGTGTGCCGGTGCTCAACGGATACGGTCCCATGTGGCCGGCCGAGAACCGGGCACTCCTTCATTTCATGCCGTGGGGCGCCGCACAGGATGCGCTCGGTCTGCTCTGGAACCCGGAGCTTCTTCGGTCGCTTGGCGTGCGATGGCTCGCCACGCGTTCGGAGCAGGAACGCGAGCTGATGTCGCTGGCCCTGGCAGGTCCCCCCCGCCTGGATGCATTACTGCCTTGCGGTGACGGCGGCGAAGTTGTGCTGCGCGGCCATGCCTGGCGCGTGCCGGTGTCGATCCCCACGCCCGGGGTGTATGCCGTCGAGTTCCGCGCCGTCCCCGGCCGGCGCAACCACGATCGCTGGTATCTCTGGCTTGCCTCCGGCGCCGAGGAGAAGATCGGAGATGTGCTGTGGTACGAACCGGCCGACTTCATCTTCGGACCGCGGACGATGCGAGGTTTCTTCGTCTGCACCGAGGCGGTCCCGGGCGCGCAGCTTTGCGCGTACGGCGAGCCCCGCTGCGAGGTGGCGTTGTCGGATCTGCGCTTCGGACGCGTGGCGGACTGGCCGCCCGGACCGCCGGTCGCGGGGCCCTATCGCCGAGCGGCCGATTTGCCCGACGGTGTCGTGCTCTACGAGCTTCGCGAAGCGCGTCCCCGTTATGCATGGGCCGACGCGGACCCCGGCAGGGAATCCCCGATTCGCGTTATCGAAAAGCTTCAGTCTGGGCTGGATACAGCCGGCCGTCCGGATGACGCAGGCATACAGGGCGCGGGCGCCCCGCCGGGCGAGGCAGCAGGGAGCATTCGGGTCGTCGAGGAAAGATTTTCCCGCGTTGTCCTCGACGTGGTGAATAATCGCTCAGGTACGTTTGTCTTCAACGAGGCGTTTGAGCCCGGCTGGCGAGCCAGTATTGACGGTCAGCCAGCCGAGATCATACGGGCCACTGCGGTCGTCCAGGCCGTCCGGGTACCGGCGGGCCGGCATCGGATTGAGTTCTCCTACCGGCCGGTCGGGCTCGCCGCTGGGCTGATGATCTCGGGCCTGGGGCTGCTGGCGACGGCGGCAAGTGGAGTTTTGAACCGCCGCCGAACGCCGGCGTAGAAATGGCGTGCAACCCTTTGTGGATCAAGACCGAAAAAGGTATAGAAGACAACCCTAACAGGAGGTTTCTGCAATGGCCGTGATGGAACGTAGGCGATCCTCGGTAGCTATCGTGGTGCTCGTAGTAGCGGTGCTCGGTCTTGCCTTTCACCAGCAGATCGTCGGCGGGCTGGCATACGCCGTCGAAAAGGGCAAGATTCAGGCCAACAGCGAGGAACTGGCCAAGGTCGAGTCGATCTCGAACGTGTTCCGCATGGTGGCCAAGGCGGTGCGTCCGAGCGTCGTCCGGATCGTAACGAAAAGGGCCCCGAAGGCCACACCCCTTCAGGAGCTGCCCGAGCCGCTGCGCGAGTTCTTCCGGCAGCGCGGGGGACCGGAGATGCCCGAACCGCAGCCCGAAGGCGGTCTGGGCAGCGGCGTGATCATCGACGCCGATAAGGGCTATGTCCTCACGAACAACCACGTTGTCGGCGGTGCCAAGCAGATCGAGGTCTACCTGGCCGACGGGCGCCGGATGACCGGCAAGCTCCTGGGGGCCGACGATAAGACGGACCTGGCCCTCGTGGAGATCAAGCCCGAGCGGCTCCATGCCGCCAAGCTCGGCGACAGCGATGCGATGGAAGTGGGCGACTGGGTCCTCGCGATTGGCGCCCCCTTCGGTCTTGAGCAGACGGTCAGCCAAGGCATCGTCTCGGCCAAGGGCCGCAGCAACGTGGGCATCGTCGATTACGAAGACTTCATTCAGACCGACGCGGCGATCAACCCGGGCAACAGCGGCGGGCCTCTTGTAAACCTGCGCGGCGAGGTGATCGGCATCAATACGGCCATCGCCACGAACCCGATGGTCGCCGGATACATGGGCATCGGCTTTGCGATTCCGAGCAAGATGGTGAAGGAAATCCTGCCGGATCTCGCAGAAGGCCGGAAGATCATCCGCGGCTATCTGGGCGTGTCGATCCGCAGTCTGCGCCAGGACCCGGACCTTGCCGCGAACCTCGGCCTCAAGGAGCCGACCGGGGCGCTCGTGGAAGAGGTGATGCCGAACACCCCGGCGTCCAAGGCGGGGCTGAAGGTGGAAGACATCATCCTCGAATACAACGGCAAACCGGTGCAGGACAATGCGGAGCTGACGGCGCTCGTTGCCGGCACCAAACCCGGCACGAAGGTCAAGCTGACGGTCTGGCGCGACAAGAAGAAGATCCAGTTGGAGGCCCAGATCGCCGCGCAGCCCAAGGGGTTTTCACCGAGGGGATGGCTCCGCGGGCAGCGGACCCCGACCGAGGCCCCGGGGGAGACGGTCGAACTGGAGTCGCTCGGCCTGACAGTTGCTGAGCTCACGCCGGAGCTCGCCAAGAAGCACGGCTATCCCGATGAGGCCAAGGGCGTCATCGTCACGGCGGTAGATCCCTACGGCGAGGCCGCCGCCGCCCAGATCCGCGTGGGCGATCTGATTGTGGCCGTTCAGGGCAAGGAAGTGAGCACTCCGCAGGAGTTCGAGGAGATAGCCACGCCCGAGGCCCTGAAGAAGGGCATTCGGGTTCGGGTGAGGAACAAGCTGGGCAGCCACACGGTGTTCCTGCAGGTGGAGAAAAACGACAAGGAAAAGGACAAGGACGAGTAGCGCCCGCCGCATCGCCGGCGGCAACGCCGGAAAGCGAAAAATCGCGGGGTGTGTCTTGCCCGCAATCCACCAAAGGGCGCGTCTCGCCCGCCGAACTAGGCGTGCGGAAGACGCGCCCTTTTGGGTTCGATATTCGGATCGCCGTCTGTGCCGCTTTCGGCTGCGGACCGAATCCCCCGCGCCGGCGCGCGGGACGAAGACGGTGGCGCCGGCACCGTCGAGGCCGATGCCGTGGAAAGCGGTGGC
>CAZMVY010000138.1:0-12658 GCA_964569765.1 uncultured Planctomycetales bacterium | reverse complement strand
AAGCACTCGATTCGCTTGGACAAGCCAGCGACAATGATCTTGGGACGGCGCGACTTCTCCACCCGCCGTCGGATGCTGGCGCTCATCGATACGCCGGGCACGATGCGCGGATGCAGGAAGTCCTGTTTGAGGTAGCGGCAGGATTTTTGTCCCCAGAGGCACATGCCTGGATCGATTAGCCCTGTCGTGACGAGTTTCGTTGCACTTCCGCTCGGCTCATCAGCCACAAAGGGAACCAGATCGTAGGAATCGCCAGTAGTCATACTTGCACTCACCTCGAACCTCTCACCGAGCGGAACAGTGCCGCCAGTTGGGGCGAGGCTTAGGCCCTCTGCGGCCCCGACGATCTCCCCCCACCAATTAGTGGTTTCTAGCCTGAGTGTGCGCCAGGCAGCGGTGGTCGGCTCGTCATCTATGGCGGTAACCGTCTGTGGACTATTGCCCCCAAGGCACACAAGGCAGATGAACACAGCCGCACCGGTAAACAAGTCGGGCCGCTTCCCGACGAACACAAGGCGCAGCGGGAGACGCCTCATCAGAGCGCCGCGTAACCCCTCACAGGCCGGGGCGTTCAGCAGGGAGCGCGGCTGAACAAGAGCAACGAAGCCGCTGGTGCTGGCAACTCGCGAACTCAAGTCAAGGAACTCGAACGCTTGGTCGGCTGTGCCGCCAAGACCGGGGGAGCAGTAGCGACTCAGCAGCTTGCATCGTACAGACACCGCTCCTTCGATCGCGTTCACAAATGGGGGATTCCCGATAACGCAATCGAAGCCGCCGGCCCAGCCGGTCAGTTCGTCTTCGCCGATTTGGTCCGTCGGCTTGGGCTTGAAGACCTCGGGGAAGGCCAGGTGCCAGTGGAAGAAGTTGTACTGGTCGCGGAGCCGGAGCAGTTCTTCCTTCTCGGCCGGCGTGAGGTGGTGCGGGTTGTCCTCCCAACGGCGGAAGATGGCTTCGGTGATCTCGATGGGCGAGTTCGGGCGCTTCTCGCAGACGAAGGCGGCACACCAGGCGTCGGCGACCAGCCACGCATTCTCGTAAGGCGTCGAGCGGACCAGATCGACGAAGTGCTGCTCCTTGGCGACGAGGGCTTCGGGCGTAGAGTCGTCCTCGTCGGCCAGGTTGGCGAAGGACTGGACGAGGTTTCCGAGCTTGAGCCACTGGGGCCGGCCGAAGGGGAGCAACCCCTGGCCGTGGCGTTCTTCCTTGTTTCGCTTCTTGAGTTCGGAGCAGACCTTCTTGTCATCGCCCTCGATGGGCTTGAAGGCGTCGTCGGGGATGCCGCGCTTCATCAGGGCCGGGGTGGTTCCGAGCAGGCTGTTGCCGCAGCGGATGTGATGTTCCAGGAAGGTCAGCGGCCGGCCGGGCTCCAGGGCCTCCAGCCAGAGGTTGATTTTGCACAGTTCCACGGCCATGGGGTTGATGTCCACGCCGTAGATGCACCGGCCGACCACGTCGCGCAGGGCGTGCTGGACGGATTCGGGTGCGGGTTCGTCCTCGCCGGCGCGGATGGCGGCGAGTCGCTTGGCGATGCGGTGGGCGGCGGCGATGAGGAAGTGGCCGCTGCCGCAGGCGGGGTCGCAGACTTTGATAGAAAGCAGGGCTTTCTCGGCGAGCAGGGAGTAAGGAACGAGGGAGTCAGGGCCTACTTCAGCCTGCGCTGCAAAGAACCAATCAGGGAAATCGTCATCCGCGACACCTCCCCGACAAGCGCCAGAGCCGACTCGGCCTGATTCGGCTGGAGCAGGCCCACTCTTTGACTGAGCAGGAGATGCGTCTCCAGCTCCTTCGTGCTTCCCTGGGCGACGCGCAGGAACTTGATGTACTCCTTGGTCGTGCCCCGGCCCCAACCCTCGGCGATGTTGGCCGGTATCGAAGAGGCTGCCCGACGAATCTGGCTGGTCATCCCGAACAGCTCGTCCTTGGGGAATCCTTTGGTCAGCAGGTAGCACTCCCGGGCCAGATCCATCGCCTTCTGCCAGACGGTCAGATCCTGATAGGATTCGATTCGCATAGATTTCGCGCCCCTTACTCGCTCGTTCCTTACTCGCTAACTCCCCGGCTTCCTTGAGACGCTCCTCCATCACCGGCTCGAGGGCCGAATCGAGCAGGCAGTTGACCAGGCCGGCGGGCGTGTAGTAGGAGCCGGTGGTCTTGCGTTCGGAGCCCGCCACGGTGGCCAGCTCGAATCGGGCGGCATCCGTGTTGACATCGGGGTGCAGCTCCAACAGGGACTCGTAGACGCTGCCGAGTTCCTCGGAACCCAGATTTCGGTAGTCCACCGGGAGCAGGACCTTGCCTGCCTGCGTGAACGCGAGAGGCCGGCTCGCTTCCAGCAGCGGGTCGTGGGCCAGCTCGCAGCCGTCCAGGTCAGGCATCGCCCTGGCGGAGAAGAGCATAGACCCAAGGGCAGGCAGCCCCAGGCGCGGATCACCCTTGTAGAGCAGACCGAAGATCAGACGGATGCCTTGCCACAGGTCCGCGTGGCGCGTCCCCCGACGGCGCTCCGCCAGACGGCGGATACGGCTCAAGGAATAGTGCTTCTCGTAGCGCTGGCGCGTGACAGCATCAGCGGTGGACACCAGAAGCAGATCGCGGTCCTCGGCGACGAACAGGAAGATCAGTCGATAGACCAGCCGCAGGAGTTGCTGATAGTACTGCTGCGTGGTCAGCGATCCATCGGCCAGCTTTGCACGGAGCAGTGCATTGCCGCGATGATCGAGGAAGCCCTGACCGAAGACCTCGATGGCTTTCTGTACTCCGTCGCGGAGGTGGTCCAGGGCGCGGGTTCCCTGCTGCCTGGCCGCCTGATGCCATTTTTCGAGCCAGCAAAGATAGGGCCCGGGGGGCCGGGAACCAGCGGTCGCCTCTGTAACCTGTTCCCCGGTCCCCGAAAGCTCCATCCGCGACTGATGGCAGAGCAGCCAGAGCAGGACGAAGTCCGAGTAGACCTCGCCCTCCATCATGTCTTCCAGGTCGAACTCGACGTAGGCGGCGCGGGTGAAGCTGACGTTGTCCCGCAGGATGCGGAGTTGCAGGCCGTTGCTGACGAAGCCCCATAGCTTGTCTTCGCTGCGGTTGAGCAGTTCCTGCACGAGGCTGTGGGCACTGACGCGGGCGATGCCCTTGATCGCATGGTCGAGATCGTAACGGAACGAGATCAGGTGGATCGGGACGTGGTTCCACGCATGACTGACGGGGTAGGTCTTGCCGTCGATCTCGATGGGTTTGGCGGTCTGGAGCCTGCCGTAGCCGAGTTCCTGGAACAGCTTGAGCAGCCAGCGGTCGCGGGTGAGCGTGGTGCCCTTGTCGGACTCGGGCAGTTCGGACCGCATCTTCTGGAACCGCTGCCAGGCGTCGCGGCAGGCGGTCCAGGCCCGGTTGGTGACTTCGTTGATCCGCTCGGATGCGTCGAGGTGGTAGCTTTCGGGGGTCAGGCCGTCGAGGCTCCTGTCGCCGTCGGCGATGCGTTTGAGCAGATCGGGGGGCAGGAGAGCCCCCTCGGTCCTGATCGTCCGGAAGGCTGATTGGGCACGTGCAGGCATAGGATTCAGAGTCCAGGGGTTCGGGGCCGGTGTGATTCGTTCTTCTCTCGCAACGATCTCCGCAGACCGTTACGCATACGACCAACCTCGGAACGGCGATTCATCAGTTCTTCCAGCTTCTGCCGGGGCAGATACTCCAGGCGCGATGCGATCCGGATGTGGGTTTCCAGTTCGGCCAATGAGCCATGGGCGATGGACAGGTGCTGGATGAACTCCGCCCTGTGCTGACGGTCGTGTCCCTCCGCGATGTTAGCGGGTACGGAAACAGCCGCTCGCTGGAGTTGCGAAGCACGCCCGTACTTTCCGCCGACGGGAACGCCGCCGTGGCCCGGTAGCAATGCTCCACAAGGTCCATCGCCTTCTTCCAGACTTCCAGGTCGCAGTAGCAGCGAATGGTGCGGTGTTCAGCCATGCAATCATACCTCTGTGCCGTCGCCTGGTCCCTGGCCCCTGCTTCCTGCGCCCTGTCAGGCAGGCAGGAACACGTAGATGCCCAGGACATCCACCGGCAACTGCGGCTCAACTTCGTACTTCACGCCCGTCTGGCGGGTGGCTTCGCGGACCCGCTTGTGCGAATCAAGGATCTCCCCGCCGCGCTTCTTCGCGTAGGTCTCCAGGTGCGGGCGCAGGACGCCGAACCCTTCGATGACCTTCTCCACGAATCCGGATGCCTGCGCCTTGTCGATGTTGCGTGCCGGCCTGGCATCCAGGAGCTTTTCGACCTCGGCGCTGTCGTCGATCCATTCCGCTCTGTCGGGAGCCCCACGGAACCCGATGAGACGGCAATCCTCGGCCAGGAGCTGAGATTCCTCGCCGGTCGTCTTCCTTGTGAGGATGTGGTAACGCAGCCGCAGGAGCAGGAGCGTCGTCCGCTTCTCCACCGCGTTGGTGTAGATCGCCCCGCAACGCCTGGCGATGCCGTCGGCAACCGGGTCAAGGGCGGTATCCATAACGTGGGCCGCAAGCCCTTCGACCAGCGGATGCGTTCGGGTCAGATGCAGGACGCCTTCCTCGACCGGCAAGGCGAAAGCGGCATCGAACGCATTCTCATCCGCATACGATCCGCAGATGTCCCGGATGGCACGCGGGGAGTTGCGGATGTCGAAGGTGGTGACCCCGTCTCGCTCGATCACCGCGCCCTTGTAGGCCTGGATCGCGGTTTTCAGGAAACGCGAGACCGTATCCGCTGCGCCGATGGCGTTGCGGACTTCCAGCAGCTCGCGGGCGACCTCATCCGGCTTGAGCGTATGCTGGGCAAACAGCGTGCGGCTTCTCTTCTCCCGCTCGCTGGCGTTGGTCCAGTCGGCGTGGAGTTCCTCGGTGGCGCTCCGCATGAACTCCTCGAAGAGTAGCTGGCCCGGCTGGCTTTCGCGGAGCAGGAGACCCTCGAACAGCGCTTCCACCACGGTATTGGAGTTGACCGGCACGGGGACCGAGATGCCCAGCGTGTTGCGGATCGTCTTGTGTTTGCGGATCAGGACTTCCAGGACGATGCCGTCGATCTGGTTGTCGATGCCGTAGAGCATGACGGAGCGGACCAGCTTCCTCGGCTGGCCGAATCGGTCCACGCGCCCGTCGCGCTGCTCGTGGCGGGTGGGCGACCAGCCCAGGTCGTAGTGAACCACCGCGTCGAAATGGGCTTGCAGGTTGATGCCCTCGGACAGGCAGTCGGTGGCGACCATGACGATCTTCTTCTTGTCCGCCTTGCGCTGCCCCAGGTCCGCCACGCGTTGCTCGCGTTCTTCCGGCGGCAGAAGACCCGTGACCCAATCGACTTCCACGTTGCTGAGCCGGTCCCGCAGTTCTTTCGCAACGTATTCGGCGGTGGCAATGAAGCGGCAGAAGACGATGGGGCTGAAGCCGTCCTTGAGCAGATCCTTGATGATCGCGACGAGTTTGGCGAGCTTGGCGTCCTTATCTCCGTAGAGACCCTCAGCCACCCTGGCCAGTTCGCGAAGGCGTCGGCGCTCGGCAGTCTCATCGCCGGCGTCTTCCTCGCTGTCGGCACCGGGGACGTTGTCGGTGATGTCGCCTTCCTCGTCGGTCTCCAGGTCCATCACCGAGCGGCGACCGAGTTCGTCGGCTTCCTGCTCATCCTCGGTATCCAGACCGGCGGCTTTCGTTCGCAGGGCGGCCGCAGCGGCGGCTGGACTGCTTGCGATGGCGCGAAGCAAAGCCAGGGCTGCCCACCATCGGACCCGTTGACGGTATTTCGGATAGGCTCCGCCTTCCTTGACCCGCTCGCGGACGTAGGCGAGCACGCGGTCAAAGAGCTTCTTGTACTCAGGGGTGAGCTTGTACGTCTCTTCCTTTTCTTCCCGCTGCGGGAATGGGGTGTCGGCATCCAGATACGACCGGATATCCGCCCGCCGTCGCTGGATCATGTGGGCCGCAAGCTGACGACGGTAGTTCTCCTTATCCTTGCCGGAGAGATCGTCGGGGAATGCCGCGAACTTCTCATCCAGCAGGGACAGCAGCGACCGGAACGTCGCCTCGATGCCGCTGTGAGGCGTTGCGGTGACCAGAATGATGTGGCGGTCCTTGTCTCTGGCGAGACGGCTGAGCAACTCGTGTCGGTAATGCCTGCCGCCACCGCGATTGTTGAGGGCAGCCGCACAGGTGTGGGCTTCATCGACGATGACCAGCCTGGGGCAGGCCCGAAGGAAGTCGTCCCGCCGTCGGCTCGACTTGATGTAGTCGGTCGAGACGATGGTGAAGGGAAAGATGTCGAACAGCGATTGCCCGATGCCGCACTGACGTTCCAGACGACCGACCGTGCCGGACAGAACCAGCTCCGCATCGATGTGGAACTTCTCGTGAAGCTCCTTCTGCCACTGCTCCGCAAGATGCGGCGGGCACAGAACCGTCAGGCCATCCGCCTCGCCGCGATCCAGGAGCTCCCGGGCAACGAGCGCCGCCTCAATGGTCTTGCCGATACCCACGTCGTCGGCGACGAGCAACCGGACGGGATCGAGACGCAACGCCATCATCAAAGGCACGAGCTGATATGGTCTCGGCTCGCAGGCGATCCTGCCGAACGACCGGAATGGTCCCGCGCTGGCGCGAAACCCCAGGCGAACGGCGGCCCGCAACAGTCGGCAGGAGGTGTGGTCACCGATTTTACTCGGGTCGGGCAGGTCGAAAGACGCCGGTTCCACGCGTTCCAGCGGAAGAAAGATGCCGCAGACCTCGTCGTCAGTCCCGCCCAGGGGTCGAAGCATGAGCAGATCGGGATCGTCCGCCTGGCTCGGAAGGACGACCCATTCCCGCCCACGGCATCTGACCAGGGTTCCGATGGCGTGACTCATCTGCCACCTCCGAAGATGTTCGGATGCCGGGTAACCACCGCCGCCCAATCGTCGTTGTCGATGCGGATGACCGTCCAGCCCAGGTCTTCCATGTTCTCGGTCTGCTGGGCATCGCGGGCGGCTCGTTCGGGGTACTGGTGATGCGGGCCGTCGATGTAGATCACGGCTCGCTGAGCATCGTAGATGAAGTCCGGTCGGGTCGAGCACTGGGCAAAGAACCGTTGGGCATCGCTCGGCAGGCGGTATTCGCCCTCGTAAATGAACTTGAGGAAATCGCGTTCGAGACCTGATTCGGAGAGATTGACCAGCCGTTGGTACTGATCGGCGCGGGACTCGGATGTGGACGACGCCTTGACGGTCGCGTTCGCCATCTTGAGCAGGTAGTCCCGAACGACCGTGCGGTCCAGATACTGATGGTCCATCTGGTTCCAGTAGCCCATCAGGCAGTCGTAACAGGCCGCTGCGCACCGCTCCTCTCCAAGGCTGCGATCCTCACCCGTTTGCGGGTCGTAATGCAGCAGCTCCAGCGCCTTGCGGGCCACCTCGCCCATCGCGGACGGATCGTCCACAAGCCGACGCAGGACGCCCGCTCCACCCTCGGCAGCTTCGTAAATCAGGATCACGCGTCGTTGGTCGCTATTCGGCAGCGGTTCGACCGCCAGTTCACTGTCTTCAAGCTGGAAGATGATCTGTATGGCGCTCTTGATGGCGGCTTCCAAAGAAGCCATGAAGCGAATGTCTTTTTCGCCCTCGGGCTCGACCAACAGGATGTTGCGATGGTCCTCCACGAATGGGATGACCCGCTGCACGGATGGACTCATCGGGTCGTCGTCATCCGTGGGATCTTCGTTGTTCTTCGCCCAATAACCGCGTTCGGTATCGAGCAGGAAGCCCCAGATGTGCTTATCCGTCCGTCTTCGCCAACCACGGTTGATCCGCCAGATGGCCGCTCCGTGACCGTATTCGAGTTTGGCAATCCGATCGCTGCCGTGGACGATTTCCGCACTCGTGCAGGCGGCGCGCCCGCCGTGCTCGACAAACCGAATGCCGGTGCTCAACTCGAAACCCTGGCGCTGCCGCTCTTCCTCGTCGGAATTGATGCGGTCCACCCGCTTCGTCGAGACGTTCCGCAGGCGGAAGAGCGAGGTCATGGCCGGGCCCAACTCGCTCCCGCATCGCTCGCACAGGTCGTGGTTGCCGCCGTCCGCAATGTCGTAGTGGAGGTAGCCGCAGTGACTGCACTGCTTGGCGGTGATGACATCCAGGCCCCGCTCGTTCATGTCGCTGGCGGGCAGGAGCACCCTGACGACACGGTATCGAACCCCTTCGTAGTAGATCAGAGCCCGTGGACCGAACTCGGCAATGGCCAGGAACCTCGGACGCGAGAGGAAGTCGTCCTTGCCGTTGCGCGTGCGTCTGGCCGGAATAAACGCGCTCAGCGGCAGGCGTGGGAAGCTGTAACCAGGCAGGAAGCCTTCGCTGGCGTAGTAGCGGTAACTGTAGAAGTCATCCTGGATGGCGCTGCGGGCTTCGGTCAGCAGACGAAGCTGGTTCTCGGCTTCGCGGTACAGCCGCGCCGCCTGGTCCTTGTCCTGCGCGGATCGCGAATGGTCCTGCTTGATGCGATGTTGCAGGTCGTGCTGGGACCGGGCGGATCGATACAGGCTCCGCCACCGCTCTGATGCCTCTTCGAACCGACCGACGACGTTGTTGAGCGTCACGTCGATCCAATCGTCGCTCCACCAGCCACCGCGTTCCAGTTCGGCGCGGATCGGGTTGAGGATCGCTTCGACACGGGCCTTGGCTCTGGTGCGAGCGGCTTCCTTGGTGAGGTCTGCCTTAAGCCCCGGCAACAGGGCCAGAGACGGTTGTGCGCCGCTCAGGTCGAGAAGCTCGCTGAGCGAGTGCTTCAGATCCGCTCCTGTCTCGGCAAGCCAGACCGCCTGAACGTGGGCGCGGATGAGGTCTTCGTTCGCCAGATCCATCCGTGGGGGGGTTACCGCACCGGCGACCATCAACTCAGGATGGCGGAAGAAGTACTGATCGTGTGGAGACCCGGTCGTGCAATACGAGAAGACCAGGGCAGGTTGACCGCTGCGACCTGCGCGACCACTGCGTTGAGCATAGTTCGCCGGTGTGGGGGGGATGTTGCGGAGACTGACCGCGTTGAGTTGAGCGATGTCCACGCCCAACTCCATCGTGGGTGAGCAGAACAGCAGCGGAAGCTTGGCGCTGCGGAAATCCTCTTCCCGCTGCTCCCGGGCCTCTCGATTGACGGCGGCGGTATGCTCGCGGGCTTGGAGGTTGGCGTTCTCCATGCCCGCCTTCCTGTAGTACTCGACGAAGAACTTGTTTGTCTGGCCGCCTGCTGCCGATGCACGAGGCACGCGGATGGGATCATAGAAGGGCTTGCTCCCGTCCCCGGCGACCCATCGCATACTGGATGCCTGTAGACGGTAGCCGGGGCGTTGATCTTCCGAGACGCGTTCCAGCAGGCCCGCCTCGACCAATGCCTTCGCCAGATCCTCACAGATCGCCTGCGTGTCATCGAGTCTGCCCCTGACGGGAAACGAGTAATTCGGGAAGGTGCTTCTTCGCCGGAGGAACTGACCGAAACCGCCACGCGGCGAAAGCCACAGGTGGTATCGTGATTCGCCCGATTGATACGGGCCGATCTTCATCTCCGGGGCGGAGAAAAGCTGCTCGTTTTCGTCGATGGCCCACGGGGGAATCAGGTGCTGGCTGCTATCCCGCTTGAGACGCTCCTGGAAGTTGTAGTCCAGGTAGTCCACCTTGATCGCCAACTCGCGGCGCATGTAGTCGAGCAGCGCCTTGCAGACCGTCAGTCGTTCCTCAGGTGTTGCGCCCGCCAAAGCGCGATGCCGCCCGCGCCACAGGCTCTCATCCGCCACGATTTCGTTCAACGACTCGTAGCGGATCTCCAGCAGGCCGCACTGCTCCAGGTTGGGCGAACTGACGCGCCATCCGCGCTGGAGATCGAAGTACAGGCGGTAGCCCAGAACATCACGAAGGGCTGAGTCCGTTCGTCGCCTCGCTTCGTACTTGGCGTCGGGATTCGACGCATAGCGTTCGGGCGGAAGTTGCAGCACCTCGAAGACGCGTTGCGTCAAGCGGCTGTGATCAAGCCCGTCCGGACCACTCGCCACCGCTGCGTTGTACAACGCGGAGCGCAGCAGGCCGATCTCGATGAAGTCGTTGAAGTGGCCTGCCTGAAGCGAGGCGTCCTGTCGGTTGTCGGTGAAACTGAGCACCTTGCGGGCGTGTTTGGGCAGGGTGCCGTCTTCGTGCAGCCATCGGATGGCGGACAGGCACAGGATCGTCGTGGCGGTGCTGCGCCCGCCGCTGGCCAAGGTGGTCAGCTTGCCGAACTCGGATTGCCGCCCCTTGTACGTGACCCCGCAATGCAGGCAAAACGAAAACGGCGCGGGAACAAAATGCATCCGGAGCCCGTCTGAGTTCTCAACCCCCAGCGTGTCCACGCCGACAGGCTTGGGCAGCTTCTCCCGCTGGTCTCGCTTGACTCGCGGTTCACCGTTCTTGCCGGCTTCCGTCCAATCCTCCGGGATGCGCTCGAAGAAGCTGGGCTCCTCGTCGGTCGGCCAAGGGTCATCCTCCGGACCGCTGACGTAAAGGAAGCCATGGGCCATGTCTTCCGACTCGCTTCGATCCAGAAGTTCCCTCGACCGATAGCAGAACGGAGCGCCTTCCGACTCGCGGTAACGCTGGACGATGTAATACTCCTGCCCGCATTCACGGCAAAAGGCGAGCGGCAGAAGAATCCGATTTCGATCACCCGGCACGTACTGCTGGCCATGGATCGTGATGTGACGAGTGCTCGGATCTTCGAGCGAGGCGTAGACGCTCTCGCCACGACTGATGAACTGATGAACGCGGAAGGCGAATGTCGGCATCCGGTTGTCGGGACGCTTGCAGGCGTATCCGGCAAGCAAGCACCGCTGTAGCGCTTTGGCACAGCCATTGATGTCGTCGATGTCCAGCAGGCGGGCCAGTTCCGCCGCTGCGCCATCCTTTCCGAGGATGCGGCGGGGAGTCGCCCGGGCCAGGTTGCCTTCGTCATCCCGCTTGAGCCCCAGCGTAGTCTCGATCCAACTGGCCAGCGGATACTGAATGAATGCATTGAATGCATCGGGGACATCTTCCGCACCGTTGAGCACGTTGGCTTTCAGGCGATCACGATGGTCTGCGACGGCAAAGTCGATTTCGACCGTAGCGCGACGGAGGGTCTCGCCAATCACTCGCTCGGGCTTGATCGTCGAGCCGAACAACGCGGTCGCCATGTTGGCGATGGTTTTTCGTTGCTCAGCGCGAGTACCCTTCGATGCCAGGGTGGCGCTTGTGCCGATGCACTGAAGCTCGACGGCGTGGCAGGCTTCGCGGACCCTGCGGATCAGCATGGCGACATCCGCGCCTTGCCGCCCCCGATACGTGTGAAGTTCATCAAACACGAGAAACCGCAGCCCGTGAGCCATGTCGATGAGGCGGCGGTCATACGGACGTGTCAGGAGCAGCTCAAGCATCACGTAGTTGGTGAGCAGGATGTCCGGCGGGTTGGCCCGAATCTCCTGCCGTTCCTCGTCCGTCTCCTGACCGGTAAAGCGTGCGAAGCGCACCGGTCCCTTCTTGTCCGGATAGCCCAGGTTGATGAACTTGTCGAGTTCCTGCGACTGGCTGTTGGCCAAGGCGTTCATGGGGTAGACGACGATTGCCTTGATGCCACGGCCCGACCCGTTCCGCAGAACGAAATCAACGATGGGGATGATGTAGGCAAGGCTCTTTCCCGAGCCCGTTCCGGTGGTCAGCACGTAGCTGTCGCCCATCCTGGCGGCTTCGATGGCGTCAAGTTGATGTTTGTGGAGCTGAAGGGGCTGAACCGGATTTTCGCCCTTGAGTGCGAAGATCTTCTCGCACTCCCGGTGGAGGATGCCTTTCTTGACCAACTCGGGGACCGATGCCCCTGGCTCGAAGGCGGGATTGAGCTGGATCAGTGGGTCAGGCCAGAGCACTCCTTCTTGCAGCTTCCGCTCGACCAGATCGCGGATCCGGTTGTCACGGATGTTGATGAAGCTGCGGACGTAGGATGAGTAATCCTTGACCAGCCGATCTCGAAGTTTGAAAACGTCCATCTCCTGCTCCGCTCATCACTGACGTTGCGACCGTTTCTTCTTGACCCGCCTCCTTGAAGGTCTCCCCTCAGCCTTCGCCGCAAGTCTCTTCAGGAGCGACTCCAGCTCCGTCTTGAGATACAGGCGATACCGGGTCAAAGGGTGACGGCGGGCGGTCAGCTTGCCCGCCCGGTCCCACCGCCGCAGGGTGTCCTTGCACACCCCCAGGACACTCGCGGCATCCGCAACGGTCAGGTAATCGCTGAGCCGGTTCATCGCTGTCGCTCCACTGGAACAGGTACAGCAGCATTATGCAACGCATGAAGTCAACCGTCCAGCACGCAGGCAGCCCGTAAACCATTGCCATTCCGAGCCCTGGCGAACGGTGGCTCGCCGCCCGCCGACCGTGGGCGCAGGGCTCCCGTACAAGCCTACCAGCGCGGTACGACAGCCCCGGTCGGCCCGAACAGCCGTTAGGGTACGACAACCCAGGTCGGACCCCACCCAACGCCGGCCAGCAGCACGAGACAGCCTGCCTGGCTGCCGATCATCCGTGGAATTAAGTCCTTAACGATTGGCCTCTTCGGCACCGGCAGGACCGGGTCTGGCTGGCTAAAGGAGCCATGACGCCGCACTCGATACCGGCACCGGCTGGGCAGGAAAC
>CAZMVY010000137.1:6793-13117 GCA_964569765.1 uncultured Planctomycetales bacterium | reverse complement strand
TCCTGCATTACGCCTGGGATCATGTTTTCCAGATCCTCAAGTTTCCCACAGAAGGGGCCCGGCGTCAAGGGAACCGGCGCGGCCGTCGCACGGCGAAGAGGCGGGTTTGCTTGACCGATCTGCGCGGCGGAAGATAGGATGGCCATATGCCCAGGTACCATCCCGAGTACGACGAGTTTGCCAAACGGGCCGAGCAGGGCAATCTGATCCCCGTCTATGCCCAGTTGATCGCCGACCATCTGACTCCGGTGACGGCGTTCGCGAACATCGCCCGGACGACGGATCATGCGTTTCTTCTCGAGAGCGTCGTCGGCGGGGAGAAGATCGCGAGGTATTCGTTCATCGCGGCCTCGCCGTACGCCGTGTTCGAGGCGACGCGCGAGAACGTCCGGATCAGCGCGGAGCGCGGCGTACGGAAGATCACGACCGGCGATCCCCTGGGCGAGCTCGAGAAGCTTCTGGCGGGCTACCAGGCAGTGCACCTGCCACGGTTGCCGCGGTTCGTCGGCGGGGCGGTGGGGTACGCCGCGTACGATATGGTCCGTTACTACGAGCGTTTGCCGAACGCGCCTCCGGACGACCGCGGGCTGCCCGATCTGCTGTTCGGGCTCTATGACACGATGGTCGTCTTCGACCACGTGCAGAAGACGATCCTCGTCGTCAGCCATGCCCACGTGAAGCGCGACGGGCTGCGGAACGGGTACGAGAACGCGTGCGCCCGGATCGAACAGACGATTGAGACGCTCGCGCAGCCGCCGGGGATGAGCGTCGGGCACATCGCCGTGTCGGGCGACCCTGCGCTGCCCTTCCGAAGCAGCTTTACCCGCGAAGGATTCGAGAAGGCCGTCTCCGCCTGCAAGGAGTACATCCGCGCGGGCGACATCTTTCAGGTGGTGCTCTCCCAGCGTCTGGACCTCGATACGCCGGCCGACCCGTTCAACATCTATCGCGCCCTGCGGGTGATCAACCCGTCGCCGTTCATGTTCTACCTGAAAAGCCCCAAGGTGGTGCTGGTGGGCTCGTCGCCGGAGATCATGTGCCGCGTCGAGGACGGCGTGGTGACGAACCGGCCGCTGGCTGGCACGCGGCGGCGCGGGCGGACGGACGAGGAGGATCTTGCGCTGGAGCGGGAATTGCTGGCGGACCCGAAGGAGCGGGCCGAGCACATCATGCTCGTGGATCTCGGGCGGAATGACGTGGGGCGTGTGGCGCAGCTCGGCACGGTGGAGTTGAGCGAGGTGATGACGGTCGAGCGGTACAGCCACGTGATGCACATCTGCAGCAATGTGAGCGGGCGTCTGGCGCCGGGGAAGACGGCGTTCGACGCCTTGCGGGCGTCGCTGCCGGTCGGCACGGTCAGCGGGGCGCCGAAGATCCGGGCGATGGAGATCATCGACGAGTTCGAGCCGACCCGGCGCGGGCCGTACGCGGGGGCGGTGGGGTACGTGGACTTCGCGGGGAACATGGACACGTGCATTGCGCTCCGGACGCTGGTGATCGTGCCGAGGCCGGGCGGCGGTCATCGCGTGTACATTCAGGTCGGCGCGGGAATCGTCGCGGACTCCGAGCCGTCGCTGGAGTACGAGGAGACGATCAACAAGGCCAAGGGGATGCTGCGGGCGGTGGAGATCGCGGAGAAGGGGTTCTCGTAACCCCGTCGGTGTGCGGTACCCGGCGGCTGTTCCGGAAAGGATATCTTCTGATGGGGCGTGGCCTGTCCGTATCCTCGACCGGTGTGCTGTTGGCGGTCGCGGTTGTCTCCATTCCGGCATGCACCGGCGAGGCGCGCATGGAGGAGCGTCTGAGCTATCCGGTTGCCAGGCGAGAAAACGTCGTTGACGATTATCATGGCGTGAAGGTCGCCGATCCGTACCGCTGGATGGAGGATCTGGACTCGCCGGAGCTCAAGGCCTGGATCGAGGCGGAGAACCGGCTTACGTTCGGCTACCTCGCGGCCATTGCCGGCCGCGAATCGATCCGGAAACGTCTGACGGAGCTGTGGAATCACGAGCGGTACAGCCCGCCCGTGAAACACGGCGGCCGCTACTTCTTCTTCCGGAACGACGGGCTTCAGAGGCAGTCCGTGCTCTACGTCGCCGATTCGCTGGCGGCAGAGCCCCGCATCCTGCTCGATCCGAACACGCTTTCCCGGGACGGCACGATCGCGCTGGCCGGCATGGCCGTGAGCGATGACGGCCGGCTGCTGGCCTACGGGCTTTCCGTGGCGGGTTCCGATTGGGTCGAGTACAAGGTCCGCCGCGTGGATACGGGCGAGGACCTGCCTGATCACCTCAGGTGGATCAAGTTTTCCGGTGCGTCGTGGACGAAGGATGCCAGGGGTTTCTACTACAGCCGCTACGACGAGCCGGCCGACCCCGCGAAGCTCGAATCGGTGAACTACTTTCAGAAGCTCTATTACCACCGCCTCGGGACGCCGCAGTCCGAGGACAGACTGATCTACCATCGCCCGGACGAGAAGGAGTGGGGCTTCGAGGGCCGTGTCACCGATGACGGACGGTATCTGATCATCTCCGTTCATCAGGGTACGGAACGGAAGAACCGCATCTACTACGTGGACCTCGGAACGGGCACGGGTGAGGTCGTCAGGCTGCTGGACGAGTTCGACGCGCGGTATGATTTCATCGACAACGACGGACCCGTGTTCTGGTTTCTCACGGACGAAGGCGCGCCGCGCGGCCGCGTCATCGCGATCGACATCCGCAAACCCGGCCGCGGGGAATGGAGGGAGATTCTCCCGCAGGCGGACGAAACGCTCGAGGGCGTCAGCGCGATCGGCGACAGGTTCGTGGCCGTCTATCTCAAGGATGCCTACTCGCAGGTAAAGGTGTTCGGCCTCGACGGTCGGTTCGTCTGCGAGATCGAGTTGCCCGGCTTCGGTTCTGTGGCCGGGTTCTCCGGGAGACGATCCGACCCGGAGACGTTCTACGGTTTCGCCGGGTTTGCCGTGCCGACGACGATCTATCGTTACGACGTGCGGACGGGCCGGAGCACGGTGTTCCGCCGGCCCCGCGTGCTCTTCGCCCCGGACGCGTTCGAAACGAAGCAGGTCTTCTACGCGAGCCGGGACGGCACGCGCGTGCCGATGTTCATCACTCACCGGAAAGGGCTGAAGCTCGACGGGAACGCCCCGACGTACCTGTACGGCTACGGGGGGTTTGACATCTCGCTTGCGCCGCGATTCGCCGTCGGCAATGTGGTGTGGATGGAGATGGGCGGCGTTTACGCGATGCCCAATATCCGCGGCGGCGGCGAGTACGGCAAACCGTGGCACGAGGCTGGTCGTCTGCGGAACAAGCAGAACGGCTTCGACGATTTCATTGCCGCGGCCGAGTGGCTGATCGCGAACGGATACACCCGCTCCGACCGCCTCGCGATTGCCGGCGCGAGCAACGGCGGTCTGCTCGTCGGCGCGTGCATGACGCAACGGCCGGACCTCTTCGGCGCGGCCCTGCCGTCCGTAGGCGTTTTCGACATGCTCCGCTACAGCAGGTTCACGATCGGCTGGGCGTGGGCCTCCGAATACGGCAAGCCCGACGACCCCGAGATGTTCAAGGTGCTCTATTCGTACAGCCCGCTGCATCGGATCCGGCCGGGTACACGGTATCCGGCGACGCTGATCACCACGGCCGATCACGACGACCGCGTGGTCCCGTCGCACAGTTTCAAGTTCGCGGCGGCGCTACAGGCGGCGCAGGCCGGCCCCGCGCCGATCCTGATTCGCATCGAAACGCGCGCGGGCCACGGCGGCGGCAAGCCGACCGACAAGCTCATCAACGAGATCACGGACCAGTTCGCCTTCCTGACGCGCGTGCTGCACATGAATACACCGACATTCCCGTAGCGCGTTGAACACGGATGCGCCGGGCAGCCGGGCCTGCGCCCGGGCCGGAGATCAGCACGAAAGGCAAGGCTGTGTGCGATCCCGAGGTCCGGCGGGGCTTCTCACACCGGAACCGTCGCGGAGGTTCTTTGCGACTCCAGGGCCGCGGTGAAGAGGCGGTGGCTGAGCGCCGCTTCTTCCGGCGTCACGCAGCCGGCGAAGCGGGTCGGCGGCTTGCCGCAATGCAGCTCGTACAGAAATCCCGCCCACATCTGCTGAACCGCATCGGAGAAGCCGAACTCAAAGATCCCGCCCGTGATGCTCGGGTAAGCCGTATCCATGCCGGTGTCGATGTGCCCCCAGATCTGCTCTCCGCCGTCGTAGCGAAGCACCTCGAGACGCTTTGGGTTCTTTGTCGAAAAGCGAACCGACGTCTTCGTGCCCAGGATCCGCACGTACCATGTGTTCTTCTCGCCCGGGGCGATGCGGAACGTCTTCAGCGCCCAGGGGAAGGTCTGCCCTGTGGCGGGGTCTTCGGCTTCGCAGAGCAGGGTCGCGTTGTCCCACGTGCGGCAGGGGGCCTTGCCGCCCCTGCCGTCCGGGCGCTCCTTGACGATGTCGCTCAGCACGGCCCGCACGTTCCTGGGCCGCCAGCCTGCGCGAAACGGGACATGGCACGCATGCATGCCGAGGTCGCCGAGCACGCCGTACTCGCCGTTGAACTCGATCATCCGCTTCCAGTTGATCGGCTTGTTCGCATCGAGGTCACTGGAGTGCAGGAAGCCCGTCTCGACCTCGATGAGCGTGCCGAACTCGCCGGCGTCCAGCAGCTTGCCGATCCGCTGGACGGCCGGATGGAAAGGCAGCTCAGACGAGCAGCGGACGAAGACCTGCGGATGCCGGCGGATGCACGCCATGATCGCATCGTTCGCGGGCTTGTCGATGCCGAAGGGTTTTTCGCCCATGAGGTGCTTACCGGCTTCGATAACGGCGCAGTAGATCTCCTCGTGGAGATTGTGCGGCACGGCGACGTAGACGGCGTCGATCTCCTCGTTGGCCAGCAGGGCGCGGTAGTCGTCGGTGACCTGCGTGATCGTCGGGAAATGGGTCTGATACCAGGGATACACGGCCGGGTTCCTGTCGCACAGGGCGACCAGTTCCGGCCGCACCTTCGTCTCCGGCAAGTGGCACCAGCGCGCCGCCGCGCTGGCGAATTCCCGCCCCATCAACCCGCCGCCGATGATGCCGAAACGAACGGTTCTCATGTTACCTCCAGAGGATTCTCACGCAGAGGCGCAGAGCGCGCAGAGAGCAGCGGATCTGTGTGGTCTCCTCTCTTTTCTTTTCTTCTCTGCGTGCTCTGCGCCTCTGCGTGAGCCTCTTCTGCCTATGCGAGTTCGCGTTCCGTTTCGCCGATCGCCTCGTCGATGATGTCCAGCCCCTTAAGCATCACCTCATCCTCCATGACGATCGGCGGGCTCATCCGCAGGATGTGGCCGGCCGGAATCCACGCCAGGCCCCTGGCGAACGCCTTCTGGTAGACCAGTTCGCCGGCCTTGTGGAAGGGCTCCTTCGTGGCCTTGTCTTTCACCAGCTCAATGCCGAAGAGGCAGCCCTTGCCCCGGACGTCACCAACGATCCGGTGCTCGTCCTTCATCTTCCGCATACGGCGCATCGCGACCTGCTCCAGGTGCTGCGCCCGCTCCAGCAGGTTCTCTTCCTCAATCACCTCGATGCTCGCCAGGGCCGCCGCGCAGGCCATCGGGTTTCCGCCGTAGCTGCTCGATGCGGAGATCTTCTCGAACGACTCCTTGAACGGCTCGCGGACGGCGACAGCCGTTACCGGGAAGCCGTTGCCGAAGCCCTTGCCGATCGAGACGACATCGGGCACGACGCTCCAATGCTCCATGCAGAGCCACTTGCCCGTGCGGCCCATGCTTGTGAGAACCTCGTCGGCCATGAGCAGGATCCTGTGCTTCTCGCAGAGTTGCTTGAGCTTGGGGAAGAAGTCGTCCGGCGGCATGATCGAGCCGCCCCAGCCCTGGATCGGCTCGACCACAAATCCGGCGACGTCGCCGACGGTGCCCTTGTCGATGTACTCGTCGTAGAAGCGGATGTAGGCATCGGTGTCGATCGTGCCGTCCGGCTTGGTCCACATCGGCCGATACGTGTCGGGCCGCGGGACCATGTGCATGCCCGGGGCGCGGACGCGGCCGTAGACGGGCGAGCGGCTGTGCGCCAGCGCGCCTGCGCCGTCCGGCGTGCCCCGCACGACCATGTCCGCGGCGGTCGTGCCGAGGACTTCGAGACTGACCGGACCGTCCACCGCTTTGAGGATGGCCTTCACCACCTGAGCGAACGGTTTCTTCTCCCTGGCAATCAGGGATGGATTCGTCGTCACGCCGTCGACCATTCCGAGGGCGATCCCCTGACGGATCTCGTCGATGTTCGCCGTGTCGATAAAAAACTTCATGTGGCCTCCC
>CAZMVY010000137.1:0-6783 GCA_964569765.1 uncultured Planctomycetales bacterium | reverse complement strand
CGTAGAAGCACGAGATCATCTCGTTGCGCCCCGTCGCGGCCCGCAGGACGCGCATGCCGGCTTCGACCGCCGCGGTCCCCGAGTCGTAGAGCTGAAAGCCCGACAGATCGCCGGGCATGACCTCGGCCATCTTCTCCATCAGCCGGGTCTTGATCTCCGTCGTGAAATCGTGGCAGTTCATCAGCGTGGCGGCGTACTTCTGTACCGCGCCGGTGATCTTCGGGTGACAGTGACCGAGCGTCGTGACGTAGATGCCCGAGGAGAAGTCGATGTATCTGTTGCCGTCCACGTCGGTCAGTGTACAGCCGCGCCCGGATTCGAAGGCGACGGGGAACAGCTTCACCTGGCTGGAGAGGCCCTTGAAGTACTTCGTGCACCGCTCGTGCAGGGCTTTCGACCTCGGACCCGGCGGCGGGACCCGGATGCAGGGGTATTCGTTCAGGTCCACGTGCGCCCAGTTCGTTTTCGTCATTGCGGCGGTCATTCTTTTCCGTCCTTTCCCGCGGTGAGGATGCGGACTCCCGCGCGTCGCAGTGCGGAGGCCAGCGTTCGGTTCAGCCCCCGATCCGTGATCAGTCCATCCCACTTCGCCACGTTGCCGAACCGCATCAGGGCGGCCCGGCCGATCTTTGAACTGTCCGCGACGGCGAACACACGGTCCGCCGAGGCCGCCATGCGGCTCAGCATCCGGGCGATGATCGGCGAATCGTTGTAGATGTTGCCCCGGGCGTCGATCCCGTCGGCTCCGATGAAGGCAACGTCGGCGTGGAGGCTCTCGAGGTTCAACTCCGTCAGCGCCCCGGCAAGGTCCGGCGCGCCCCGCTGCAAGAGCCCGCCCAGCAGCAGAACCCGCACCTGCTCGCAGAACTGAAGCGCGGAGGCGATCGGCAGCGACGTCGTGATGACAGTCAGCCCCCGTTTGTCCTGAAGGCGCCGGGCCAGCGCCAGCGTAGTCGTGCCCGAATCGAGCATCACGGACTCGCCGTCTGCGACCAGGCGGGCCGCGGCACCGGCAATCGCCTCCTTGGCGGTACGGTTTTCGCGGATCCGGGCGAGAAACGCGAACTCGAAGGAAATGCGCTCCGCGGGCGCGGCCCCCCCGTGTATGCGGATGACCTTTCCGGCCTCCGCCATCGCCTGCAGGTCGCGCCGAACCGTCATACCGCTGACGCCGAGCCGCCGCGCCAGGAATTCCACGGTGCACTCGCCGCGTGCGGCGAGAAGTTCAGCGATCCGGCTGTGGCGTATCCGCGGGCTCACGGGGCGTTTGTTCCATTGTGTTCAGTTATGTTCAGTATAAACGATCCCTGTGTGCCGTCAAGAACGCGCCGGATGGGAGAGAAAGGTTTCCGGGCGGGTACGGCCGCCGCAACGGGCAGGCCATCTGCGGCGCGTTCGCCGCGCTTCGCCCGGGCCGATAATCCGGCAGGGGCGGCCGGACGTGCCGCCCACGCAGCGCGGTCGTGCCCGGTGCCGCGTGCGGAGAAGCCCGGAGCAGTTGCCATCCTCGGAGTCGTTGTCCTCAAAGCCGCCGCCGGTCGCGCTATCGGACCCGCCGCGGATTCGCCAAATGCCGCAACCTGGAGTAGAATGCAGCAGGACGGTCGAGTTGGACGATCCGAGTGTCACGATGTCCCGTGGAAGGCATCTGCGTGTGTTGAGAGATCACGGAACCCGTAAGCGCCCGTTTCGCCTCCTGTTGAGCTGCGCGGGGCGGCGCGTCGAGCTGATGAGCGCCTTCCGCCGGGCGGCGGACCGGATCGGTTTGCCGCTGAAGGTGTTCGCTGCCGACGCGAGCTGGCTTGCCCCGGCGATGCACCTGGCGGATGAGGCCGTCCTGGTCCCGCCGGTTGAAAACGCCCGCTATATCCCGGAACTTCTCCGGCTCGTGCGGCGGGAGAAGATCGACATGGTCGTCCCGCTGCTGGACCCGGAGTTGTCCAAGATGGCGGAGGCGCGGGATCGGTTCGCCCGGGCCGGGGCGCTGGCGGTCATTTCATCGCCGGAGGTGGTGCGCACCTGTCGTGACAAGATCCGGACGTTCCGGTTTCTTCGCCGTGCAGGCATCGATACCCCGGAGACCTGGACATGGCGCGAGGTCCTCTCGCGGCGGCGGCATCGATTCCCGTACTTCATGAAGCCGCGACGGGGCAGCGCCAGCCGAGGCAGCTATAAGATCCATTCTCTGGATGAGCTTCGAACGTTCGGTCGTCACGTACCCGGGCCGATCGTGCAGGAGTTTGTGCCGGGCATCGAGCACACGCTCGACGTCTACACCGGGTTTGACGGCGTACCGCGGTGCGCGGTTCCGCGGCGCCGCCTCGAAGTTCGTGGGGGCGAAGTGGTCAAGTCGGTGGTGGTGAAGGACCCGCGGCTGATGGACGTCGGCTGCCAGGTGGCCCGCGCCTTGGGCGGCTGTGTGGGCGTTATCACGATCCAGCTCATCGTTACGCCGGAGGGCCGGATCCGCGTGATCGAGATCAACCCGCGTTTCGGCGGGGGGGCACCGCTGGCCATTCACGCCGGGGCGGACTTCCCGCGGTGGTTGCTGGCCACGGCCGTCGGCGACGAACCACGAATCCGCCCGGACGGTTACCGCGACGGCGAGTGCATGATCCGGTTCGACGAGTCCGTTTTCGTTCTGGCCGACTCGCATCCGCCGAAATGCCGGCCCCGTTTCCTGCCGTAAACCCCGCGGCGGGTATCCGCGGTGCCGTTTCCGGCAGGACACTTTCGCGTGCGGCGGGCTGATTGCGATTGCGGCGAGGGGTCAGCCGGGTCCGCTGCAGCGATGAGGCAGTTGACCGTTCTTACCCCGGGGCACGGAAGGTTTCCAGGACGGCGTCGAGGAACCGGAAGGTCTCGCCCTTGCGCTTGACAACGAGCACGGGCACGGGGGACTCCAGCAACACGCGTTCCGCCGTGGCTCCGAGCAGGGCGATGGCCGGCAGCGTCGCCCCGCGGCTGCCGATCACGATGGCGTCCATGCCCTTTGCCGATGCCAGATCGTGAGCTGCCGCAGCCGTGTTCAGGGAACAGGTAATAACGACATCGAGGTTCACGCCACGGGTGTCCACATCCGCGAGAAACTCATCGATTCTTTTCCGCTGCAACGCTTCACGATGGCGTACCGCTTCTTCCACGCTCATGCCCGTGTAACGATGCCCGTACGGGATTCCGTACACCGACTGGACCAGCACCTGCGCCCCGTCTCCGCTCAGCCGTGCGAGATAGAGTGCCGTCTCCAGTGCCATTCGGGAGTGCTCGGACCCGTCGACCAGAACCAACAGGTGCCGCAGTTGGATGCGCGCCCCCGCGGGAGCCACGAAGACGTCGCAAGGAGTCTTCCGGGCCAGCCGGTAGAATGCCGACCCCACCGCCAACTGATCGTGCGGCAGGCGACGCCCCACCACGATCATGTCGAGGTCCCGGTCCCGCGCGGTACGGAGCATCTCGGCAAGGCCGGTCGCCTCTGAAACCTGCACCTGTATGTTCCTGGCCAGATCGTCGGAGAGCACCCCCAGGACCATCCGACGCACGGTTTCCGGCTCCGGTGCCTCGGTTTCGACCGGATTCTCGATGCCGCGCACGTGTATGCAATGGATCGACTCGGGCCTTGCCAGCGTCGCGAGCAGACCGGCGAACGCCAGTGCCTCCTTATCGCCCGGTTCGTCGTTCAGGTACACGCCGAGTCTGTGCAGCTTCTTCATGGCAAACGCCTCGTTCCTCAAGCCGCGGCCGTATCACTTCCTGCGGGACCACCGATGACCACAGTATTTGCATGGCGTTGATCGGTGTCAACAAGGGACGCATTGGACTCGACACGGGGGTGTGCCCGGAGGTTCGCCATCGATTTGTTCGGCGCAGCATTTCGACCGCGCGGCGCGGCCTTGTCAGCGCAGTCCTGACTGCCGTTTGAGTTACCATGACGTCGCCGATGGATTGTCCGGTGCCGTATGTCAAGACTTGCCGCACACGGGGATGCGACTAGAATCCGCCACGGAGGCAGCCGAGCTATGGAGTGGCTGATCGGCAGACACTGGCACCATCTGCCCGCGAGCGAGGTCATTGATCTCCTCGAGACAAACCCCGACAGAGGCCTTGATCTGTTCACGGTCAAACACCGCCAGGAGCACTTCGGACCCAACGCGGTTACAGCCCGCAAAGGGACCGGCCCCCTGCTGCGTTTTCTCCTGCAGTTTCATCAGCCGCTCGTGCACATCCTGCTGGCGGCCGCGATCATCACCGCGGCCCTGCAGGAATTCGTCGACGCCGGCGTAATCGCGGGCGTGGTGGTGGTCAACGCGATCGTGGGCTTCATTCAGGAGTCGAAGGCCGCCAGGGCCATCGAGGCCCTCGCCAAGTCGATGATTACCGAGACGACCGTGATCCGCGGTGGTCACCGGCTCCGCGTCCCCTCCACGGAACTCGTCCCCGGCGACATTGTCCTGCTGCAGTCCGGCGACAAGGTGCCGGCCGACATCCGTCTCCTTCAATGTCGTGACCTTCAGATCGATGAATCGATCCTCACGGGCGAATCCGTGCCCGTGCACAAGACCGCCGAAGAGATGGAGCGTGATGCCCCTCTGGTCGATCGCCTCAATATGGCCTATTCATCCTGCCTGGTGGCCTATGGGCAGGGTCTGGGCGCCGTCGTCGCGATCGGCGATGCGACGGAGGTTGGGCGGATTTCCGAACTGATTCACGCCGCTCCCAGCCTCGCCACGCCTCTCACGCAGAAGATTGCCCGCTTCAGCCACCTCCTGATGTACGGTATTCTGGCACTGGCTGCGCTGACATTCGCCGTCGGCATCCTTCGCGGCGAGAGACCCTTGTGGATGTTCAAAGCCGCCGTCGCACTGGCCGTCGGCGCGATTCCCGAGGGGCTGCCCGCGGTGGTGACGATTACGTTGGCCATCGGTGTCTCCCGCATGGCCAAGCAACGCGCCGTGATTCGCAAACTGCCCGCTGTCGAAACCCTTGGAAGCACGACCGTCATTTGCTCCGACAAGACGGGCACGCTTACCGAGAACCAGATGACCGTGCGGGAGATTGCGGCGGGGGGCGTTACTGTGCCGGTAACCGGTGCCGGCTACGCGCCGGACGGGGAGATTGGTTCCGGGGACGCCCCCGCGGACCTTTCCTCCAACGCCGCGCTTCGCGAGTGCCTGACGGCGGGCCTCTTGTGCAACGATGCGGTCCTCTTGGAAAAGGAGGGGCGCTGGAGCGTGCAGGGCGACCCGACGGAGGCGGCGCGTCTTGTAGCGGCGCAAAAAGGGGGACTGTCTCGCGCGGCGATGTCCCGGCGGTTTCCCCGGCTGGACGTGGTACCGTTTGAGTCGGAACACCAGTACATGGCCACCCTTCATGACGCAGGCCCGGCGCAGCCGCGCGTCGTATATCTGAAAGGTGCCTTGGAGGCGGTGCTTCATCGCTGCGGCGACGCGCTGAATGCGGCCGGCGAGCGGGTTCCCCTTGATCGCGAGGGGGTTATGGCGACCGCCGCGCAACTGGCGGGCCAGGGACTTCGGGTTCTTGCGTTTGCGCGGGTGGAGCGTCCGCCCGAAACAAAGCATATCTCGCACCGCGATCTGCGCGAGGGGATGACGTTCCTGGGTCTGCAGGGCATGCTCGATCCGCCGAGGGCGGAAGCGATAGCGGCGGTGGCCACGTGTCGGACCGCGGGCATCCGGGTGAAGATGATCACCGGCGACCACGCCTTGACGGCTGCGGCGATTGCGAAGCAGATCGGCATCGGATGCGGGCGGGGAGCCGGCGAGGGCTTGCCACGGGTGATTACCGGTCCGGAACTGGCCGCCTGCTCCGACGAGGATCTGATCGACGTGGCGGACGGGACAAGCGTGTTTGCGCGTGTCAGCCCCGAACAGAAGCTGCGACTCGTCGAGGCGCTGCAGGCGCGCGGTCAGGTCGTTGCGATGACCGGCGATGGCGTAAACGACGCGCCGGCCCTCAAGCAGGCCAACATCGGCGTCGCGATGGGCATCAGCGGGACGGATGTGGCCAAGGAGGCGGCCGACATGGTGCTCACCGACGACAACTTCGCCTCCATCGAAGCCGCTGTCGAGGAGGGCCGCGGCGTATTTGACAACCTTACGAAGTTCATCGCCTGGTCGCTGCCCACGAACCTGGGCGAAGGTTTGATCATTCTCGCCGCAGTGTTTGCGGGTACGGCGCTACCCATCCTGCCCGTTCAGATCCTCTGGATCAATATGACGACGGCCGTGCTCCTGGGATTGATGCTGGCGTTTGAGCCGAAGGAGCCGGGCATCATGGCCCGCCCGCCGCGTGACCCGGACCAGCCGATCATCACCTGGGATGTGGCCGCTCGCATGTTCCTGATCGCCGGTGTGATGCTGGCCGGCGGCTTCGGCGTGTTCAAGTGGGAGCTCCATCGCGGGGCTGATGAGGCGGCCGCCCGGACGGTTGCGGTGAATGTCTTTGTGCTGGTTGAAATGTTTTACCTCTTCAACTGTCGATCTCTCGTCCGCTCGGTCTTCGAAGTCGGCCTGTTTTCCAACCGCTGGATCCCCGTCGGCGTGGTCGCGATGGCGCTTCTGCAACTGGCGTTCACGTATCTGCCGGCGATGAACCGGTTGTTCCACAGCGCGCCGGTCGGCGCGGCCACCTGGCTGGAGGCGGCGGCGATTGCGCTGGCAGGGTCCGTCCTTGTGGCGGCCCAGAAACGCCTCCTGCGACGCACGCCGGAGCCCGCTGCCGTACCCGCTTCGCGTTCGCAAACGTAGCCGAGCAGGGTTTCTGCCG
>CAZMVY010000136.1:253-13183 GCA_964569765.1 uncultured Planctomycetales bacterium | reverse complement strand
CCTCCACCGGATCGCCGATCTGCCCCTCGTGAATCCGCCGGATGCAGTCCACGAAATTCGGGTTGCACATCCACTGGAAACCGACCTGCACGACGAGCCGCCTGTTCGCCTCTGCCGCCGCCACGATTCGATCCGCGTCGGCCACGTTCAACGCCAGCGGCTTCTCGCCGTAGATGTGCTTGCCCGCCTGAATCGACGCGAGCATCATTCTCGCGTGCTCAAAACACGGAGTGGCCGTCACCACCGCGTGGATGTCCTTGCGGTCGAGAACCCGCTTGAAATCGTCCGGGCCGGCTCCGTATCCCTGCGGCGCTTTGCCCTGCGCCTTCTCCACGGAGGCGATCCCCCGGCTCAGGTTTTCCGGGTTGATGTCGCAGACCGCGACGACCTGCTGCCCTTTGAGTTTGAGGAAGGCATTCAGCAGA
This sequence comes from uncultured Planctomycetales bacterium, assembly GCA_964569765.1. GTDB lineage: Bacteria > Planctomycetota > Phycisphaerae > UBA1845 > PWPN01 > CAZMVY01. The sequence goes on along the minus strand of CAZMVY010000136.1, from coordinate 12,758 downwards.
CCGCTGCCTCGACCGCCTACGCCGATGAAGGCCGTCCGCAGCGGCTCATCCGGCCCCAACGGCACAGGCGCCGCCCCCGCGCCTGCACGCCCCGGGCCCAGGTGCATCTCCGCGCAACCCGCGGACCCCAGTCCCGCCACCACGCCCGCTGCTCCCATCTTCAGAACGTCGCGCCGCGTCAGATTCCCCACGGATGCTCCTCCGACACATACAGCCGACCGCCGGCCGTCGCCTCCGCCACACGCGAAGCCCGCCCCGGCGCCGATACAAGCAGGCGCAAGACTACTGCGCCGCCGGGACAACGTCCAGCGCGAAGATACCCTCCTCTCCGCCCGGGACATGCCTGTGAAAAGAAGAAAACGACCGCCGCACCGTGTCCCGCTCGAGCCGCGCATGCCGGCGGCCCTCGACACACGCCGCCTCGGCGGCGTCCCGTATCACGGCACGGTCACCACGACATCTGCGGTGGCGGTCCTGCTCGCCGCATCGGTCACAGTGACCCGCAGCCGACATGAGCCGTACACCGTGATGCACGCGAGCGAACGGTCGCCGCCGAGGATCAGCGGCGCCTTCCTGACCGATGCGTCGGGGCATACCGACCATGCAAAAGTGTACGGCAGCGCACCCCCGCAGGCCCGCGCATCGAGCCAGAAAACCTCCCCCACGCCCGCGACACGGTCCGGCCCCGCATCTACCTCCAACTCGCCCGCTTCCGGAGCCGATTTCCACTGCGTCACCCACGCGGCGGCCTCAGGTCCCGGCGCCGTCAGCTCGGGACATCCCCCCATTGCCGGAAGCGATGCGCACAGCAACGCGCACATCATCGGAATCGATAGCGATCGGCTCATAGTCGCGCTCCCGAGGCCGACTGGGCCTCTATTCTCAAGCAACTGTCACACCCGGAGCCAATAGGTCGTCGCACAGTGCCCCTGTTTCGCACCCGTTCAAGCACCACAATCGCGTCGTACGTCAGTACTTAAGATGCACACTGACCTCAGATGTTCCGCTGAAAGCCCATTCCCGCCACAAGAACTGTCCTATGGCTTCCACAAAAAGAGCGCGACAACTGCCGTAATGGTACGCATATACGTTCCCAAGGCAACATTGTAATAGACAGCGCAACGGCTCGTCCGTTTGCACCCATTTCGCAGATGGAGGCATAAACTATGATTCTAAACTTTTCAGAAGCCTGACTGCCCGGCGCCGCCCGTCGGCCGGCTGCTACTCAGGTCTTGCTGATGTGACAAGGATATTCGCGAACGTGTTCTTCGATGTTGTCGGCGTAGCGCTGAAGTGCTGCCGCCACGGTATCGAAGTCGTCCCGTCCGGCGGCGGGATCGACCAGCGGACCCCGGATGACCAGGCGAAAGTAGAAATTGCGCCGCGAGATCACGAAACCCTGAAGGATCGGCGCCCCGCACCGCAAGGCGATCCGCACCGGCCCCGTAAGAAAGTCGCGATGTTGGCCGAAGATTCTCACCGGCATCGTCCGCAGGTGGGCTCCGCGGTCATGCTCCACGTCCGGCGCGCTCGCGAGGATGTAGCCGTCCTCGAGGCACCGGTACAGTTCGCGCGGAAATGAATCCGCGAAAAACATGCGAACCGCGCGGTATTCCTGGAACGTCTCGGCATACTTCTCCTGCACGTACTTCCGCAGCGGCCCCTCGTTGCGGTCGCGCACACCGACCAGCCGGTAGCCCAGCAGCGCCATCAGAAGGGCCGCCACATGATGGGAGCCGTAGTGCGAGAGCGTCAGATACACGCCGTGGCCCCGACTCAGGGCATCGTCAAGAACGTCCTTCCCGAAAAACCGCACACGATTCAGAATCTTCTCCCGCGGCAGCTTGTCGAAGATCAGGTAGAAGAGCTTGTCGCACCGGATCCGCATGAAGTGCCGCCACGTCGCACGACGCGCGAGCGAATCCGTCAACGCATCCCCGTAGATCGCCGCCAGCCGCTGACGGAACTTCCGTCGCCGCTTGTGATTGATCAGATACTCGCATGTCCCGAAAAACTGCCCGAAAAGGTACAGCCCCTTGAGCGAGAAGCACCGCGCCCAGCCCCAGAGAAACGCCCGAACCAGCGCATACTTGAAGCGCAACCACGGACCGATCGTCTCGGCGCCCTCGGCCCGTGGTTTCACGGCGACAGCGGCAGCTTCATCCGCGCTCATACCGGCTTGCCAGTATACGAGCCGATCGCCGCCCGTTCCAGCCGATTATCCTGCCGGCCCTTCCTCGGCACCGCTCGGCGCCGTCCGCACACCCATCGCCGCCAGGATCTCACGCTGCCTCTCGCACGGGAGTCCCCCGAAAAGCCGCAGCGCTTCCTGCGACGCGTCCTTTCCGATGTGTCTCAGCACCAGCCCCAGAACAACGGCCCGCTGGTCCGCATTGCGACCGGCCAATCCCTGCGCAAAAGCCCCCGCCCGCGCACACGCCAGCTCCCTCGCCAAGCTGGCGTCAAGCACGCACTCGCCCCCCTCTTCGCTCCGCGCCGCCGCCTCCCGCAGCATTACGAACTCCCGGTCCCCGGCCAACCAGCCACGCGCCTCCCGTTCCAGACCGCGCTGCCACGCCACCATCCGACCCACCGACACCCCGAACCGCCGCGAGATCGCCCGCAAGGCCGTCCGCTCCTGCGCATCCGGTATCGCGAGGCGCTCTGCGGCGATGGCCTCCAGTACCGGCCGTGTCCCCGGCCGTCGGCACCGGCCCGCCATCCGATCGACCGCGATGGCCAAGGCAATTCGCAGCTTCGCCCGAAGATGACAACCCACGGTATCCGGATCACGCTCCTGCGGCCCGGCTCCGTGCGTGCCTATGCTGATCGCCCCCTTGCTCTCCACGTCGCAGATCCTCCCCACATCTTCGCCCAGATCACTGCATCGAACCCACCCGTCCGAAGCGCCCCCCGGACCATCCGTCCGCCCGGCCCGCCGAGTCGCAGCCCGGTGCCGGGCGATCGTCCTGAGCGGTACCCGAACCGTGGCAAACCGTTCGTAGATCGCCTCGTGTACGGCCCCGCGTATCCGCGCCAAGGCATACGGCTCGAACTCGCCGTGGCGCGATGCGTCGTACGTCATCGCCGCACGCATAAGCCCGAGGCACCCCTCTCGGTACAGATCCTCCGACTCGCGATCCCGCGTAGCGGCCCTCGGAAGGATCACCCGCGACCGCTCATGCAGCCGAACCAGCCCGAGATGCCGCGATCCCAGCTCCCGCTGCGCCCCGTCGAGACACACCCGCTTTCCCATACCCATGCCACCCCGTCAAATGCAGTGCTCTGCTCTACCTAACATACACCAAACATGCGGCTGTGTCAAATCCGTCCCGCCCTCGCAGACCCCCACCTCGGCAGCCCACTTCATGAGGCTCCCCGGCCCGCCGCCTTGACCGCACCGCGCCCACACCGCTAGCATGCCATTGGTATGGCAACGTCTGCTGTTGGCGTAACCGGCTTTGCGGACGATGTTTACAGGCATCATCGAAGCTGTGGGTTCCGTTTGCTCGCTCCGTCGCACGGGCGAGGCAGCTCGATTGTCCGTCGATGCGGGCCGGCTGACTGAAGCCCCCCGTCGCGGTGCCAGCATCGCCGTCAACGGCGTATGCCAGACAGTGGCCCTCGATCGCTTTCCCATCCTCGAATTCGATGTCGTCCCCGAAACCCTGCGCCGCACGACGATTGGCCGGCTCCAAACAGGCGACCCCGTGAACCTGGAGGCCTCCCTCAAGGCAGGCGACCGCTTGGAGGGGCACATCGTTCAGGGACATGTGGACGGCATCGCCATCGTCACGGACGTGGTAACCGCCGCCCAGGACTGGCTGCTCTGGCTCGAACTCCAGGACGAATCCCTGGCCGACTTCCTCATCCCCAAGGGCTCCGTCGCCGTCGACGGAGTCTCGCTCACAATCGCCCGGCGATCCGACGAAACCGCGACCCGGTTCGCCGTCGCCCTCATCCCGACCACGCTCGAGCTGACCAACCTGGGCACGCGCGAACCCGGCGATGCGGTCAACATCGAGACCGACGTCATCGCCCGCACGGTAATCTCGTATCTCCGCCGCGCGGGTCAGCCGCCGGAGCGGCCCATAACGCTCGACTTCCTGCATGAGCATGGCTTTGCCTGACCATGGATGAGTTCCGCGACATCCCGCCTCCCGCCGCTCCCGATGCGCCGTCGGAAGCACAAAGGCCGCTGATCGGTATCAGCATGGGCGACCCCGGCGGCATCGGCGCCGAGGTGATCGTCAAGGCCCTGGCTGATCCCGACGTCCGCCGATGTGGACGGTTCATCATCTACGGCCTGGCCGAAAGCCTCAGCTACGCAGCCGACCTGGCCGAGGTAAACCCGTTCTGGTTCCGCCTTCCGCACGAAAACGTCAACCGGGTCGGCAGCGGCGTCGTGGTCGCCGACTTCGACGAACTGCCCGTGTTTACCCCCGCCACGCGCTACCCGACCAGCGACGGAGGCGCTGCCTCGATGCGGTTCCTGGAGACGGCCATCCAGGCGGCTCAGGAGGGTCGCATCGACGGCATCGTCACGGCCCCGATCTGCAAGGCAAGCTGGCGCCTGGCCGGCTACAAGTTCCCCGGCCATACCGAACGACTCGCCGCCGCCTTCAACACCAGCCGCGTCACGATGATGTTCGTGGGCGGCAAGCTCCGCGTGGCGCTGGCCACCATCCACGAACCACTCTTTGATCTTCGCAACAGCTTTACCATCGGCCGGGTCTTTCAGCCCATCGACCTGATGGACGCCGCGCTACGCAACTGGTTCGGCATTGAGAACCCGCGGATCGCCGTCTGCGGCCTCAATCCCCATGCGGGCGAGGACGGGCTTTTTGGAGATGAGGAGCAGCGCATCATCGAGCCCGCCATGGTCATGGCCCGCGAGGGCGGCGCCAATGTCGAAGGCCCCTTCCCCGCCGATACCATCTTCTGGCGGGCCATGCAGGGCCATTTCGACGGCGTGGTCGCCATGTACCACGATCAGGGTCTGATCCCGATCAAGCTCCTGGCCTTTGACGAGGCCGTGCAAGTAACGCTTGGACTGCCTATCATCCGCGTCAGCGTGGACCACGGCACGGCGTTCGATATCGCCGGTCAGAACCGCGCGAACCCGTCGAGCATGAAGGCGGCGATACGACTGGCGTGTCGATTGGCCGCGCGCCGCGCCGCGGCCGGCAGCGCCCCTGCCGCCCGAAGCCGGCCGATCCACAACGACACGGGGTCGTCGGCGCTCCCGACCGACGGCTGAAGACCGCGGATCGTTGCGAAGGCGGAAAGGAGCCTTGTAACCGTCACCCGGCGGCAATGGAGAATGTGGTTTCAAGGACGCGATATGCCCCTTCGCCCCGATCAGGTTGAAGCGTTTCTCAAGGTCGTCAACGATCGCACCCCGCCCGCGCCGTTGTCGCATCCGCTTACGGCCGATCAGACCCGGTACGTCGTCGAGCAACTGCCTTTGGCGTTCGAGGCCATCGGCATGAAGACCGTGACGGACGCCGCCCTCAAGGCCTCGCTCGCGTCCGACACGTACCTGTATACGCTGCGGGAACGGGCCCTCTACGTCCAACCTCCCGACCTGATCTCGCGTAAGTTCTTCCGCTTCCGCAGCCGAATGCCCGTCATCCACACCACGCTGGTCCGCCTTTTCACCGATGCCGCCGGCGTCAGTCAGCACAAGGTGCGGATCTGGAACCCCTTCTGCGGCGCCGGCGCCGACTCCTACTCGCTCGCCACGATGGCCCGCCTCGCGCAGAACACCACCGGGCCGAACGTCGGCGGCATCGAGGTGATCGGTACCGACGTCCTGCCCGGTACGCTCAAGTACGCAGAGAACGGAGTCTATGAGTTCCGCCGCGCGGAGTGGCGCGCCTACACGGAGAAGGTCGCCGCCCTCTTCGGCGATGCAAGCCTCTCCGATGAAGCCGATCTGCCCCTCTCCACCCGGCACCTGCCCGCCGGTACCGAGGTCTTTTTCACCGTCGCGCGCCTGCCCGAGAGCGGTTACACCATCACCCCCGGCGCCGCCATCCGGCAGATCACCCGCTTCCGCTTCGTCAATCTCCTGCGCCTGCCCGAACTCGGCCAGCTCGGCACCTTCGACGCGGTCATCACCTTCTCTCCCGCTGCGCTCGGCGATAGCCCATACGCCCGACAGGTCCGCGCCGCCCTCGTCTACGCACTCCGGCCCGGCGGCTACCTCATCCTGCGCGAAAGCCCGGAACCGATGCCCGATCTCGCGAGCCCCGGCCGCGGCCTCGAACAGATCGAGCCGGGCGTCTTCTGCCGCCAGCGGTGACCCCGACGGCGATCCGTCCCATCATCGCACCGGGCGCGAGCGAAGACCGTGCCGCGTCCCGGCTGCTCAACCAGTGATCCGACCCGACACGGCGGCGTTCGTCCGGATTGTTCCGCCGCCCGCCCGGCCGTACAATACATTGGCTGCACGCATGACCACGCTGAGTTGGCCCAATCGGATCACGCTGTCGCGGATCATTCTGGTCGCGCCGTTTGTCGTTTGCGTGCTGAACGTGCAGGACCCTCAGTGGGGAACGGCGGCGCGGCGGGCCGCCCTCGGCATCCTGGTCATCATGGGCATCAGCGACGTGCTGGACGGTTTTCTGGCTCGCCGCCTTCGGCAGGAGACGCCGCTTGGAAAGTTCCTCGACCCGCTTGCCGACAAGCTTCTGGTCATCTGTTCGGTCGTACTCCTCGCCCGGCAGAGTACCAGCGTGCCCGGCGGCATCCTGCCCAGCATTGTCGTGGTTGCCGCCATCGGCAAAGACCTCCTCGTCGTCGTCGGATTCTGCATCGTTTACCTCATCACCCTGCGGACATGCATCTCGCCCCGACGCCCCGGCAAACTCTGCACCTGCGCCCAGCTCGCCATGGTCTTCGCCGTGCTGCTCCGGCCCGATCTGCCCTCGTTCCTCCGCCGGCTGCCCGACCTGTGCTGGTGGACGGCAACCGCCCTGGCCGTCGTCGCCGCCGTCGATTACTTCCGATTCGGGCAACGATTCGTCGCCTCCGTGGCGCAGACCGGACGCGAAGCGACAGCCAACGCCCGTGAACCCGAAGCGCCGACGAATCCTCAAACCAACCCAAACGCCCCCACGGGCGCCCGACCCAAGACGATCCCATGAGCTCACCCTTCTGCACAACTGAAGAAGCCATCGCCGATTTCCGCAAGGGCAACATCGTCATCGTCGTCGATGACGAACGCCGGGAAAACGAGGGCGACCTCGTTTGCGCCGCCGAGGCCGTCACGCCGGAAATCATCAACTTCATGCTCCGCTACGGCCGCGGAATGCTGTGCCTGGCCCTCACACGCGAACACTGTGAGCGGCTCAATCTCACCCCGCAGGTGAGCGAAAACACCGCCCCCCACGGCACCGCCTTCCAGGTCCTCATCGACGCAGACGCCCGCTTCGGCGTGGGCACCGGCGAATCCGCCCGCGACCGTGCCATCACCATCCGCCGCGCCGTCGATCCCGCGTGCCGCCCCGGCGATCTCGTCCGACCGGGGCACGTCGCCCCCTTGCGGGCCCGCTCCGGCGGGGTCCTCGTCCGTGCCGGGCACACCGAGGCCGCCGTGGATCTCGCACGATTGGCCGGGCTGCAACCGGCCGGCGTCATCTGTCCCATCCTTGCGGAGAACGGCGATATGGCCCGCCTGCCCGAGCTGGAGGCCTTTGCCCGCGAACACAAGCTTAAGCTCTGCACCATCGCCGACCTGATTGAGTACCGGCAGCGCCGCGAGGACCTCGTTCAGCGCATTGAGACGGTCAGCCTCCCCACCCGGTACGGAGAGTTCACGCTGATCGCCTACAAGTCGTTCGTTGATCCCGACCCCCACCTGGCGCTCTGCTGCGGCGGTGTCGGCGATCTCGACAAGGATGGCCGGCCGATCGTTCACGAAGAGCCTGTTCTCGTTCGTGTGCACTCGGAGTGCCTCACGGGCGATCTGTTCGGCTCCCTGCGCTGCGACTGCGGCGAACAGCTCCACCGCGCCCTCGAACAGATCCAGCGGGCCGGCCGCGGAGCCGTAGTCTACCTCCGCCAGGAAGGCCGCGGCATCGGTCTGCACAACAAGCTGCGGGCATATAAGCTCCAGGAAAAGGGCCTCGACACCGTCGAAGCCAACGAGGCGCTCGGGTTCCCCGCGGACAAACGCGACTACGGCATCGGCGCTCAGATCCTCCGCAACCTGGGCCTGCGAAAGCTGCGCATCCTCACGAACAACCCCAAGAAGCTCGAACGGCTGGAGGTCTACGGCCTCCAGATCGTCGAACAGGTCCCCATCCAGATCCCCCCCAACGAGGTCAATCGCCGCTACCTCGCAACCAAGAAGACCAAACTGGGCCACCGCCTCGACGGACTGTGACCCCCGGCGGCAAGAGGGCTCTCCGCACTCGGTCCTTGCCTCGAAATGCTGCCCCCTCTCCCACGGAGCAGGAGAACCGGCATATCGCCCAACGGATTCACCTCTCCTCCTTCCGCAAAGGCCGGAAAGCCGCCGGCCCGGTATAATGCACCATCATGCACCGGTTCGCTGCCCGTATCATCGACGCCAACCTCAACCGCGCCCGCGAGGCGATGCGCGTCCTGGAAGACTTCGCGCGCTTCGCGATCGACGACGCCGCCACCAGCCGCACGCTCAAGCACATGCGGCACGACCTCGCCGCCGCCGCACGCCTCTGGCCGATATCCGAACTGCTCGCCGCGCGCGACACCCCCGGCGACGTCGGCACCCGCATCACCACCGACGGCGAGGAATGTCGCCAGTCCATCGCCGACGTCGTCACCGCCGCCGCCAGGCGCCTCACCGAGGCCCTCCGCGTCCTGGAGGAGTATGCCAAGCTCGACAACGCAACGGCCGCCGCTGCCATCGAGCGGATCCGCTACCGCGCCTACGACATCGAGAAATGCCTCGTCCCGATCGCGCGACGGCACGCACCCGACCCACAATCCGACGCTCCAAACCCGGAATGCAGAGTCTCTGCATTCGCGAACGTCCGCCTCTATGTCCTCATCACCGAATCGCTCTGCCGCCGCTCGTGGCTTCGCACCGCCCGCGACGCCATCGCCGGCGGCGCCGACTGCCTGCAACTCCGCGAGAAGCACCTCGGCGACGCCGAACTCCTCGCGCGGGCGAAGCGGCTCGCCGACCTCTGCCACCGCCACCGCGTGCTCTGCATCATCAACGATCGCCCCGACATCGCCCGCCTCGCCGGCGCCGACGGCGTCCACCTCGGCCAGACCGACATGCCCGTCGCCGCCGCACGCGAGATCGCCGGCCCGCGCCTGCTGATCGGCAAGAGCACGCACAACCTCGCGCAGTTCCGCCGCGCCCTCCGCGAGCGCCCCGACTACCTTGCGATCGGCCCGATGTACGACACGGCCACCAAGCCCCAGCGCCACATCGCCGGCCCGGACACACTGAGGAAGGTAATACGGCTGCTGATGTCTTCGATGAAAGACTTCTCCTCGTCTCCAACCGCGAAGGAACGACGGGGGCCAGCCCGGGAGGGGCAACAGGCAGTAGCCCACTACGAGCAACTCTTTTCAGCCCCAGAGGGGCGACAGACAGTAGCCCAGTACGAGCAACTCTTCTCGGCCCCGGAGGGGCAACCGTCTGTAGCCCACTACGAGCAACTCTTTTCAGCCCCAGAGGGGCGACAGACAGTAGCCCAGGGCGCAAGCCCTGGGTGGTTGGCCCGCCCAGCCCGCAAGCCCCGGAGGGGCGACAGAGCCACCACATCCGGTGCCACTGCCGGCTTGTCTGCCAGTGCCTCCGCCGTCATCCCCGTCGTCGCCATCGGCGGCATCACCGCCGACCGGTTGCGCCCGATCCTCGCCGCCGGCTGCCGAACGGTCGCCGTCTGCGCCGCCGTCATCAGCGCAAACGACCCCAAACGTGCCGCTAGAGAACTGAAACGGAAGCTCACCGCGAGGACCGATCTGCATCGCAAACAGAACAAGAAGGGCCGGCGAGCGCCCGAGGCGCCACCGGACGGACGATCCAACGGACCAACCGGGTGAAATACGCCCAATGTTCCTCACCCCGCAGGAAATCGAGCAACAAATCCGCACGCGGTGGCGCCTGCCCATACCGCCTGCCTGCCCGAAGTGCGGCTACAACCTCACCGGCCTGCCGACCAACCGCTGCCCCGAATGCGGCCGGCTCTTCACCTGGATCGACATCGAGCGCCGCGCGAACCAGGCGTGGGTACACCTCCTTGTGTTACGAGACGCCAACCGCCACGTCCGCAGCGGACTCCGCTTCGCCGGCGGCGGGCTGGCCATGATCGTCGCGGCCTACGTCCTGGGCGTTCGCGGCCTGCTGGGCGTGGTGGTCGATCTCGTCGGCTTCTTTCTCGCCATTGTCTCGCTGATCCTCGGCTGGCAGGCGCTCACCGCTGCACGCCTGCCCCCGTGGGCCCGCGAACTGGTCCCCGACAAACCGAACCTGGGGATCGGCGTAGCGACGATCCTGCTCGCGCTGACTCTCGCCGCCGCCGCGGGCTACTTCCTGACCCATTGACCCCGGCCCGGCCGTATGCCGCTGCTCGCTCGGCATTCCGCAATCCGCAATCGCTTCACACCTCCAGCGCCTTGTCCACCACGCAATGGTCCGCGATCTCCACGCCCGACGGCGTCAACCGGAACCACCGCTTGCGCCACGGCGTCGCCCGCTCGTCCCGCTCCGTGTCCGCCACGATCCGCTGCACGTACCCCTTCTCGCTCAGGTACGCCAGGTCCTTGCGGAACTGGTCCCACTCCAGGTGCGGGAAGACCCCCAGCAGGCTCCGCAGCAACTGGTCCCCCTGCAGCGCCGCCGGGTACAGCATCTTGAGCGCCACCAGCATCTCGTTTCGAACCCGCTTGATCTGCCTCGCGCCGTTACCGGCCATGTCACACCTCACGATCTCGAAATGCCGAAACGAGAAACGAGGAACGATGAACGCGGAACGGTCAACGGCTTGTGGGCGTCCGCTGCCCTCCGTTCACCGTTCATCGCTCATCGTTCCGCGTTCGTTGTTCATCGCTCTTTCGCCCATCAGCTTCCCCGTCATGCCGACGATCGCCCCGGTCGCCCGCGCCAGTTCCGCTGCCAGGCCCCGGCCGTCCTCCAGCTCCGCCTGCACCTTCGCCATCGCCTCCGCCAGGCGCTCGAGCTGCTGCCGCGCGTGCATCGACTCTCGCAGCCACTCCTCCCGCGTCGTGTAGTCGCGCTCGATCTCGGCGATCGCGCGGGACAGGTCGCGGATCGACCGCTCCAGGTTCTCGATCCGGTGCATCACCTCCGCCGCCGCCGTCGTCTGATGCTCCCGGATCGCCCGCAGGTAAAGCGTGATCGCCGTGAGCGGCGCCCCCACCAGCGGGCTCAACACCCCGACAAGCACGGCCGTCGATCCCCAGTCCATCGCTGACCCCCGCGCGCATCCCGGTCATCCGCACATTGCGCAGATTCCGCAGATGAAGAGAACCGACCTCCCACCACTGTCATCCGGTCGCTGGCCACATCGCAAACTCCGCGCGATCCCTTTGACCTGTCCGATCCGCCCAATCTGCGAAATCTGCGTAATCTATGGATTGGCCTCTGTGTTACAGCATCGCCTCCACGATCGTCGCCACCAGCCGCAGCAGCCGGTTGGCCGTATCCGCCCGGATGAGCCCGTCCACCAGCTCGCTCCGGAACGCCTCAACCTCGGGCGAATCGCGCAGTGATACCACCGCGGTTTCACGCGCGGGCGCCTCAAGCGTCCGGTCGATCGCGTCGCCGCCCGGCCCGCGCGCCGCCGCGATCCTCCTCTCCGCCGCCGACTCCAGTTGCCCCAGCAAACGATTCAGCTCTTGTGTCAGATCGCTCATGGCCGTCCTCACTTCGCCGGCAAATCACAGTTCCCGTCCGGACACAGCGGGGTCACCGGCCCGCCCGCCGCCGGCGCCTTCTGCCCTGCGCCCGTCGCGCCGCCACCGCCCACCGCCGCCGTGTCGGCCCGCCGCATCGACTCCGTCCACGACAACAGGTAGCGCCGCATTTCGTCCTGCAGCGACAGGCTCTCGATCCCCAGCCGCCGCAGCCCCTTGGCCACCTCCAGGATCGTCTCCACCTGCGTCTCGGCGGCCGCGCGCCGCCGCCCCTCGGTCCGGCGATCCGCCCGGATCGTCGCCATCGCCGCCGCGAACTGCGAGGCGTGCTGATCAAGTTTCGCCCCATCGCTCGAATCGCGCCGGACGCGATCGACGAACGCCCGCACGACGGCCGACTCGCGCGTGTCGTCGTGCGCCTCCACCTCGCCGTGGTATTCGTCGAACGCCACCCGCATCTGTCCCGCGACGGCCGAGAGCGCATCCGCCGCCGAAAGCTCCACGCGGGCGTCCCCGCCACACCCGACGACCGCCCCGGCCGCCACGATCAACAGCGAGCGCCCAGCCCCGAACACCCGATTCATCCGTCGCGACTTCACGGCGTGTTCCCCCCTTCCGCGGA
>CAZMVY010000136.1:0-243 GCA_964569765.1 uncultured Planctomycetales bacterium | reverse complement strand
CTCCGCAATCCCCCCAATGCTCGCCACGCCGACGCTCAGCACCGTCAGAACCAGTTCCTCGCTGCACGCCAGCCCGTGCTCCGCCGCGTACGCCGCCAGCACGGTTGCCACGCCCACCCGGACTTTCCGCGACTCCAGCGGTCGCGCCAACCGCCGCGCCCAACGCCGTATGTGCATCACGACCCCCTTTGCCTGCGTAGCGCTCTGAAGCCCTCATTCAGCCCTGCGGGCTCGGCGGCGAAG
>CAZMVY010000135.1:0-13206 GCA_964569765.1 uncultured Planctomycetales bacterium | reverse complement strand
GTGAAACGGGAGGACACGTCGGCCAGCGCACCCAGATCGTGGAACCGCGCGACGTGCTGCACGGACATCCGGGCGAGGTCCGGCGAGCGCCCGCCGAGCATCATCGTCACGACCTTTTCCGTATACCGGTTCCACTCGATCGTGGTCAGATCGACATGGCAGCCAGGGTTGTCGCGCTCGAATGCCCGGACGAGCGAGCCGATCGTCCGCGTCTCCGTCTCGTTGCCGAACCAGAGGAACTTCACGCGATCCGGGTCGGAAGCGGCCGTGTCGCGACAGCCCGCAACGGCGGCGGCGAACCCGAGGAACCACATCGCCCGGAGTCCGCTGTCGCATGCGACCTGGCGCCCTGACCTTCGGGACCTCATACGCGAATCCTCTTCCATCCGCCCTGGCGGAACCGCCAGGCGCCCAGCGAGGCCCGCATCGTCATGTCGCCGAACATACCGATCCACGCCCCCGGCAGGCCCCAGTGCAGCACATGTCCGCCGAGCCAGGCCAGCGGCAACCGCACGCAGGCCATCCCGATGACGGCGAACGCCAGCGGAAACCGTGTATCGCCCGCCCCGCGCAGGGCGCCAGGATAGACGATCATCAGCACGCAGGAAATCTGGAAGAGCGCCAGCCACCGCAGAGCCGGCACGCCAATGTCGATCACACGCGGCTGGCTGGTGAACAGACCGTAGAGCCGGGGCGCCATCGCGAGGTAGAAGACGGTCAGGACGACCGCAATTGCGGTGGCCTGCCTCGCGGCGATCTGCCCGCTTCGCTCGGCACGGTCGGGGTCACGGGCACCGAGCGACTGTCCCACCATCGTGGCAGCGGCCGTTGCCCAGGCGTACGCCGAGAGATACGACAGCGACTCGATGCGGATGCCGATGATGTGGGCCGCGTAGATGTGAGTCTGCTCATCGCCGACGGCCAGCCCGTTGATGATCCGCACAAAGAGAAGCTGCCCGATCCAGATCGTAACGCCGTCCAGCCCGGCCGGCACGCCGATCCGCAGCAGCCGCCAGATCGTGGCCGGGCACGGGCGCATCTGACGCAGCCGGAGCCGCAGCGCCGCCGCGCCGGTGATTACGGCGGACTTTGCCCGTCCGCCGCCCCGGGCCAGGGTGCCCATCACGAGAATGCCGCCGAACGTCTGCGCAATGGCCGTGCCGGCGGCGATCCCGCTTACGCCGAGCCGCGGAACGACACCCGGCAGGCCCAGCGAGAGCACGGCGGAGACCGCCATGTTGCAGAGATTCACGATCGCCATCAGCCGCAGCGGCGTCCGCGTGTCCCCGGCGCCGCGCATGCAGGCGTTGCCGACGAACATTGCACCCCAGAGTATCTGGCCGAGGCCGTGGATACGGATGAAGTGCGTTGCCAGGGCGGCGGCCCCGCTGTGCAGGCCGAATAGCTTCGGCACATACGGCGCCATGCTGATGACCGTGATCGACGCGGCGGCCCCCATGCCGATCGCCATCGCCACCGCCTGGTTCGCGAAGTGGTGCGCCTCGTCGGGGCGCTGCTGACCGATCGCCCGTGCCACCATCGCCGTCGCCGCCGTGCCGACCAGCCCGAAGATGATCCCCACGAGCCAGGCAAACTGCGCCGCCAGCCCGACGGCCACAGTCGCCTCGGGGCTGATGAAGCCGGCGAGGAACATGTCCGTCAGCAGGACGCACATGTTCAGCACCTGTTCGCCGAGGACCGGCAGCGCAAGCCAGATCAGCGCCCGCCCCACGTTTCCGCTGAGGATGGGCGACGCCGTCGGTGCCGTGCCGCCGGGCGTCGTAACCAGGGCGTGCTCGATCGGGGCCGGCAGGGCCACGCCGGATGCCCCGGGATCATCCATTCCAAGGGTAGACATACCGCGGGTTCGCCAGGGATCTCAGACGCAGGAGTGTAACTCGGACCGCCTCGGAATGCGAACGGCTCTCATGAGGCGTGTTCCTCGCCCGGCCGGCGCTGGATGCTCCTGACCGCCGTCCTCCCCGGCCGCGACCGGTCAACCGTAGCCCATCTCGCCCAGCTCGTCTTCGTCCATGCCGAAGTGGTGGCCGACTTCATGCAGGATCGTCTTGCGAATCTGTTCCACGAGTTGTTGCCTCGTGCGGCACATCCGCTCGATGTTCCGCTGGTAGATCACGATGGAGTCCGGCATCCGCAGCGACTGCTCAACGCTCCGGGCGGTCAACGGCGTGCCGCGGTAGAGCCCCAGGAGGCTTCGCGGGTCGTCGATGCCCATTTCCTCGAGCGTCTCCTCATCCGGCATGGGCTCCACATCGACCGCCAAGCCCTCCAGGTATGGCTCGAAGGGCGGGGGAATCGACTCCAGCGCCTCGTCCACCAGTTCCTCAAACTCTTCCGGTGAGAGCCTCACGCCGTGGCCTCCGGTTGGCCGGATCCGCCGGGCCTACTACAATGCCCCGGACAATCGTCGGCCCTTGAAAAAGGAGTATAACCCGTGAGTGCAGAGATTGCCGCCTTCGTGCGAGGATCCCTTCGACGTACGCTGAGCATCGCTTGCGTGGCGTTTGCCGCGGCCGGCTGTGCGCCCACCGCATACAAGATCGAGCCCGTGCCCGTGAACCGGGCGCTGGAAGAGACGGTGCTGGTCAACGAAGGCGGACTGGCCCTCCCGAAGATCGCCCAGATCGACGTGAGCGGCGTGCTCATCAACGGAAGCATGCCTCAGCTCATCGGCGAAGGGGAAAACCCCGTTTCGCTCCTCGTGGAGAATCTCAGCAAGGCCTCCGAGGATGACTCGGTCAAGGCCGTGCTGCTGCGGATCAACTCGCCCGGTGGTACGGTTACGGCCGCGGATATCATGTATCAGGAGATCCTCCGGTTCCGCAAGACGGCGCGGCATCCGAAGCCAGTCGTGGCGATGATCATGGATGTCGGCGCGAGCGGGGCCTACTACGTAGCGTGCGGCTGCGACGAGATCGTGGCTAACCGCTCATCCGTGATCGGCAGCATCGGCGTGATCATGCAGACATTCAATTTCAAAGGGACGCTTGACAAGATCGGTATCCAGACGGTGGCGATCAAGTCCGGTCGCCTGAAGGATGCCGGTTCGCCTTGGCGCGGGATGACGGAGGAGGAGAGGAAGATCTTCCAGGGGCTGATCGACGATTTCTTCGACCGGTTTGTCGAGGTTGTGGCGGAGGGCCGGCCGCGTCTGAGCAAGGAAAAGGTACGGGAGATTGCCGACGGGCGTGTCTGGACGGCTCAGCAGGCCCTCGAACTGGGCCTCATCGACCGCATCGGCACGCTGCGGGATGGCTTGGCCGTGGCGAAAAAGATGGTGGACGCATCGCGGGTGCGCGTGGTGACGTATCGCCGTCCGCTCGGGTGGAAGCCGAACATCTATTCGAGCGCTCCTGGTGGTGGCACGGTGAACAACTACAGCCTGCTCAATGTGAATATGCCCGAGCCGTTCCTGACGCCGGCGCCGACATTTCTGTATTTATGGTCGCCGGGGGCGTAGTCGTCTGGCTGGCTTGCGACACCAGCACCAGACACCAGGTTCCGAGGCCGACCAGAACGAGCGACAGAAGCACGCGACGCCACGACACAGCGGTTCTCCTCTCGGCAACAAAGCACGAGACCATAGATCGGACAAAATGAGGTATTTGCTCCACTCATTGCGGCTCGCGACTGATCTGGGGCCGGCCGCCACCAAGGGGCCGGGTGGGGACGGCGCCGTCCCGGGCGGCTAAAATGGTGCCATGGCCGAAGGGAAACCGGTAGCCGCTTGGGATGCCAGGGGTCTGGCATCACCGCACATGCAGCCGGACAAGGCGAGGCGGGTTCGGTCGATGTTTGACGCCATCGCTCCGACCTACGAGATGATCAATCGTCTCGCCTCGGCCGGACGCGATGCGGCGTGGCGCCGCGCGATGGTTTGCGCGGCAGGCGTCCGTGCAGACGACACGTTGCTGGATGTGGCGTGCGGAACGGGAGATGTGTGCCGGGCCTTTGCTTGCGCCGCGCCCGCGCCCCGGCGGATTGTGGGGGTGGATTTCGCGGGGGAAATGCTTCGGTTCGCGCTGCCCCGATCGAACGGGACGACGCGCTGGTGCCAGGCGGACGCTGCCGCGCTGCCGTTTGCCGACGCCAGCTTCTCGCTGGTTACCTGCGCGTTTGGAATCCGGAATTTCCAGAATCTTGAGGAGGGGCTGCAGGAGATGTGGCGGGTTCTCCGGCCCGGCGGGCGGGCCGTGCTTCTGGAGTTCGGGATGCCGTCGGCCCCGGGGCTTCGAAGCCTCTATCGCTTTTATTTCACGTGCGTGATGCCGCTGGCGGCCTCAATCCTCTCGCGTGACCGTTCAGGGGCGTATCGCTATTTGCCGCAGTCGGTGTTATCCTTTCCGGGCCGGGCGGGAATCGTCGCCTCCCTGCGTCGCGTGGGCTTCGACGCAGTCGATGTCGTTCCGCTCACGCTGGGTATCGTGTCGGTCTATCGGGCTCGCAAGTAGACGATGGCGGATGCCAGAGACACCGTGGATCATGCCGTGGCCCACCCGGGGCGGTCCGCTGAACGACTCGTTCGCGCGATCCGCCGTCTCGCCACACCCCGTCCGACCCAGGTGCCGCTGCTCGATGTCTGGGCCCGGACGCAGCCGAAGTACCGCCGCCGCGCGATCATCCTCCTGCTGATCGACGGGGTGCTTTTCGCCGGGCTGGGCTGTTTCGCCTTCTGGCTCCGCAAGGGTCAGTTCATCCCCTTTCTGACCGACGACTACTGGCGGTTGTTCTGGCAGACCTTCAACCCCGCCGCCGCCCAACAGGTTACGCTCATCGATTTTCTCATCTCGCCGATCAACGTCCAGCAGGCCCCGATGCAGATCGTGGTCCTGGGGCTGCTCCTCGCGTCGCTCGTGTCGGTTCCCATCCTCATCGCGATGCTGTACCGGTTGCCGTGTGCGCTCATCTTCATCGCCATCGTGGCCTTCGTGGCCGTGTTTCCCTGGCTGGCCCTGACGATCACCCTGTCGTGCATCCTCACGCGCCTGCCGGCGCTGCGGTTCTCGTTCCGCTACGCCACGGCGCTTATCGCGCTTATGCCCGTGACGCTCTACTTCTACAACGCGACGCGGAACCCGTCCGTGGAGGCGTCCTACATCACCCCGATCGGCTCGGCGGCGCTGTATGCCCCGTGTCTGCTTGCGGTGCTCGCCTCCTGTCTGGTGATCGGTATCGTCCTGCTGATTGCGCGGATCGTGAACTACCGCCCGGGCGCCATCGCCCCGCTGATGGCCGTGATGTTCATCACCCCGGTCGTCCTGTTCGAGGCGAAAGTAGGGCGCGACGAACTGTACTATCGGCTGCTGGAGAACGACTACGGCCCCCGCTCGGCGACGTGCTTTCGCGATCAGGACGCCTCCGCGGTGATCCACGAACTCGCTGTGCGGCGATGGGCGGAGGAGGCCGAGCGGGCCGATCGACCCGGCGGCCCCGGCGTTCTTCGGAGCGTGGCGGACATCGAGCGGGAGATCAAGACGCTCTGGACGTACCAGCTCGATCCATGCGGCGCCGCCGATGCCAGGCTGAATCTGTTTCAACAGCAGCAGTATCAGGCCGTGGAGGCCTGCGACCGCTTCGGCGCCGATTTTCCCCGCAGCGGGTATCTGCCCAATGTCCTGTTTATCAAGGGTCGCGCGCAGGACATGCGGATCGACATCGAGACCTTCCGTCGCGAGGGCAATCTCCGCTACTACCAGGATTTCCCGAACCAGGTCTCCGCGCCCACGTGGACGACCCTGTATGAGCAGTACCCGGACTCTCCGGCGGCCAGCGTCGCGCTCTACCGCGGGGCCCAGCTTGAGGCTCGTGCCGGGCGGATCGATCGGGCTTTGGAACTGCTGGAGCGGCTGATCGCGAAGTTCGGAGCCGCCCAGACAACGGCGCCGGCAGGCGCATCGCACCTGCCGACGGGCCTCGAAAAACCGCCGCCGACCGCTACGCTCGACATTCGCGTGAGGGCGGTCGTGACCGACGCCCGCCGGTTCCGGGACCTGCTCCGGCTGAACCGTGATCCGCAGCTCGCAGACCCGCCGGGGATTCGAGCGGACGCGCCGCTCGTGAAGTACCTCCGGTGCGACCCGCGCCACCGGCTCTACGGGCAGAATCTGCGCGAGTTGCTCGCGCAGTATCCTCTTTCGAAGCTGCGGGATAACCTGATGCTCGAGGAGATTCTGAACGAGCGATCCGCCAGCCTGAAGATCGACGCGCTTAACCGCTTCATCCGTATGTACGAGGGACGCCCGGACGCGGACGCCGTGCCCGAGGCGGGATACCGGCTCGGCGAGGCCTATCTGCGGGACAGCCGCCCGCCGGAGGCTTTGGCCGCGTTCGAGGCCGTGGTCAGGAACCACCCGCAGTCCGTCTGGGCCGAAGAGGCGCAGAAGCAGGTAACGCTGCTGACGTCGCTGGGTGTTGGCGCGGAGGCGAAGGCAGGATGGCGGCGTCCGTAAAACAGATCATTGTTGCCGTCACGGGGGCCAGCGGCGCCGCCTATGCCCGGCGCCTCCTGCAACTGCTGACCGCCGAGCCGGCGGGCGCGCATGTGCACCTGATCGTCTCGCCGCTCGGGCGGCAGATCGTCGCGGATGAACTGGGCATCCGGCGGCTGACGCCGGCGTCCCTCGTCGGGGCCGCCACCGCCCGGATCACGATGTACGGATACCGGGATGTCGGGGCGGCGCCTGCGAGCGGGTCATTCCTCACCGACGGCATGATCGTCTGCCCGTGCAGCAGCAACACGCTCGGCGCCGTCGCCGCGGGCCTGGGCGACAACCTGATTACACGCGCGGCTCACGTCACCCTGAAGGAGGGCCGGCGGCTCGTGCTCGTTCCGCGCGAGATGCCGGTGAGCCCGATCGACCTGCGGAACATGCTGCGACTGTCCCGGGCGGGTGCAATCATCTGCCCCGCGTCGCCGGGCTTTTACATGAATCCCCAAAGCATCGACGATCTTGTGGACTTTGTGGCGGGTCGCGTGCTCGACCTCGTCAACATACCGCACAACCTCAAGACACGATGGGCCGCGCCGCCCGAGGCGCCCCTGCGGGCACACGGGGCCTCCGCGCTTTGAGTCGCTCGCGGGGCCGCCGGATCGCGAGGAACGTGGATGTCGACCGCCGAGCGCCAGACCGGGCCCTTGAATGAAAGCCCCGCGCGGTCCGTGGCACGTCCCACACCCGGCCCGCTGTGCTCTTCGCTTCTCTTGTGGGCTGGTATGATCAAGCTCCACCACTCCGTCTTCGCGCTGCCGTTTGCCCTCATCGGCGCTTTTCTCGCCGGCCGCGAGCGTCCGTCCGGTTACCCCGGTTTCCGGCAGCTCGTGCTGGTCGTGATCTGCATGGTTGCCGCGCGGTCGGCGGCCATGACGTTCAACCGGATCGCCGACGCCGCCATCGATGCGCGAAACCCGCGCACCGCCGACCGGCCGCTGCCGGCGGGCACGATTTCCATGCCGAGGGCGATTGCGTTCTTCGTTGTCGCGTGTGTTGTCTTCGTCGCCGCCTGTGCCGCCTTCCTCTGGATCGATGGAAACGGCTGGCCGGTCGCTCTGGCCGTGCCCGTTCTGCTCTATCTCTGCTTCTACTCGTACACGAAGCGGTTCACACGCTGGTCGCACTTCGTGCTTGGCTCGGCCATCGCGCTCTCGCCGCCGGCCGCGTGGCTGGCGATTCATCCGGCGTCGATCGGCCGACCGGCCCTGATCCTCCTGGGCGTCGTCACGTGCTGGATCGGCGGCTTTGACATCATCTACGCCTGCCAGGACGTGGAATTCGACCGCCGCGAGGGGCTCCACAGCCTGCCGGCGAGGCTGGGCGTCGCAAAGGCCCTGTGGATCGCGCGGGCCGCGCACGCGCTGGCCGTCGTGCTCCTGGCGTCACTCGTGCCGCTGACAGGGCTCGGCTGGCTGTACGCCGTCGGCGTTGCGGCTGCTGCCATCCTTCTGCTTGTGGAGAACCTGCTGGTCCGCCCGCACGATCTGTCGCGGGTCAACCTCGCATTCTTTACGATCAACGGCCTCGTAAGCCTGTTGCTCGCGGCGTGCGCGATCGGGGACATCGTGCTGCGACAGGCGAAGGTCTGAGATTCTCCCGCGCGGTCCGACGGCGGTGGCCGCCGCGAAGTTCAGCGGCTGCCCCGGGGGCAGGGCCACAGCGTCTGCCGCGCAACCCCGACGCAGCCCGTGGCGCGGTCGTCGGCATGCTTGCCCGCGTCGCCCGGCAAGGTACATTGGTTTCATGCCCCAGCGCGCCGAGCCGCCGCGAACTTCCCGATACGCTTGCCTTGGTCTCGCGGGTATCGTTGTGCTTGGCGCGATCTTGTTTCTGGCGGGCGTTACCTGGGGGTTGCCGTCGCGGAGGATCGACGGCTATCTCTTCGGCGGGCGCCCTCCCTGGCCTGGTACGAAGATCGCGGAGCTGGCGAAGGCTGATCGCCGCGACGACGCCCGCCGCGGCGCGGATGTGGATGTGAACCCCATCGGCCCGACGACGCGCCCCGTCCTGTTGAACGACACCGATGAGAAACGCGCCGCAGTGGTTCTCCGCTATCGCCTCTACACCAACCAGCCGGATGAAATGGTCACGATGATGGCGCTGGCGTCGATGAGGCCCGCGCAGCGCGACTTCGATCCCAGGCTCTACCAGTACGGGGGGTTGTTCGTCTATCCCATCGGTATCCTGCTGAAGGTCTCCGCGGCGGCCCGCTGGGTTACGCTGAGGAGCGACCTGTCGTATTACCTCGATCATCCCGAGGCCTTCGGCCGGTTCTACGTCGTCGCCCGCTGCTACGTCGTTGCGTTCGGGCTGGCGGGCGTGCCGGCCGCCTTCTGGATTGCCCGGCGGCTCGCCGCCAGCCTCGGAGCGGGCGACGAAGCGACGGGCCGTGTGCCGCCGGCCTCTGAGCCGTGCGGATCCCCACCGCATGCCGTTCCTCAAGAGAGCACCGCCGAGACGGCAGCCGCACGCGCACGAAGGTTATCTTCGGGGAACGGGCGGTGCGCATCCGCCGGTGTCCTGGCCGCCCTGCTCTACGTGCTCCTTCCCGTTGTGATCAACATGGCTCACGAGGCCAAGCCGCACCTCCCCGGGGCGGTGCTCATGCTCTTTGCCGTGCTGGCCGCCGTTCATTATGTCGAGCGCGGCACACGGCGGTCGGCGGTGACGGCGGGGATCCTTTGTGGCGCCTCGTTCGGCATGGTTCTGTCATGCCTGCCGGTCTTCGCCGTGATCCCGCTTATGACGCTGCTGCGTCGGATGCCCTGGCGGCGGCGTGCGGCGCACACGCTCGCCGCATGCGCCGTTGGCGGCGTCGCCTATTTCGCGGCCAACCCGTACGTCCTGGTCAACCTCTTTGCGAACCGAGACCTCCTGCGTTCGAACCTCGGAAACACCCTGGCCATGTTTCCGCGAGGCGGTCTCGCGGAGGGGCTTCGCCGTGCGGCGGTGCTTGTCGCCGAGGGCACGTCTCCGCTGACCGCCGCGATCGGTCTGCTCGGCGTCGTTTTCCTTGGCGTCCTTGTCCTCGTCGCCCGGGACGGTCCGGCGCAAGCCTCCGATCGTCCGCCGGCAAGCCGTGCGGCGCCGCTGTGGCTGCTGCTGGCCCCAGCCGCGATCGTCTTCGTGCAGTTCGCCGTGGCGGCCGCGGGGAAACCCGGCGAATATGGCCGCTTTGCCATGTTCCCGGATATTGTGCTGGCGATCATCGCGGCGGTGCTTATCTCCTGCTTGCGGGCAGGCGCACCGTTCGTGCGCATCCTCTTTGCCCTGGTGCTCCTATTGACGGTGGCGCCGCGGAGTTACAGCTACGTCAGGCATTTCGTCGTCGACGCCCGCGGCGGCACGCGCCTCGCTGCGGCGGAGCGGCTTGCGGACATGAAGGCCCGCCTCGGACCGCTGACGATCGCCACGCTCGCGGAGCCCGCTCCGTACTGTATGCCGCCCGTGGATCTCTTCGGCAACAGACTCTACCTCCTGCCGCGCGCGGCGACGCCGCGTTCGTTGACGCCGATGCCCGACGTGCTGCTGGCGGTTGCGGATGAGCCCGGCACAGCCGTGACCGGAGCCTGGAGCGTGGATTACAAGGCGGAGTCTCCGGGCCGGGGCGCATCGGGCCTCGCGCCGGCGCGGATCAGTTGGGCCGATAAGCCCTTCGTTCTGTTGGTGCGTCGCGACCTGCTTGCGCGGGAGACTCTTGCCGGCCATGCGCGTTAGCTGTAGCACAACTTCTCTGAGCGGTCGCCTGCTTGCCGATGCCGTGCGCGAGATCCACGCGGCCGGCTATGCCGCCGTCGACGTGTCCTGCACACAGATCGAGGAAGCCTTCGGCCCAGGCGACGATGCTTCGCGCGGGCTGGCCGAATTGCAGAGCCGGCACGCCCTGATGATTTCCTCCGTGGCAGGCGCGCCGCTGGCCGCGGAATCGACGAAAGACATGGCCTCCGGCGTGCAATGCATCTGTCGGCACCTGCACCTGGCCCGGCGGATGGGTCTTACGTCGATAAGCCTCGCGGCGGGCGATCGAAAGCGGCAGGGTTTCGACGTGCTCCTCACCGGGCTGTGCGAGGTCGCGTCGTACGCCGCCCGGCTCGGCATGCAGATCCATCTGGCCAATCGCCGTGACAGCCGGATTGAGCAACTGGAGGATCTGCGGCACGCGCTCGCGGCGTTGCCGCGCGAGACCGTCCGGATCGCCGCCGATTGCGGCGAGTTCCACTGCGCCGCCGTCAATCCCTGCCACGTATTCCGTGAGTTTCCCGGCCGCGTGGACCTGATCCGGCTCTCCGACCACATCGGCCGAAGATTCGTGCAGGCAGGCGACGGCGAGACGAACATACCGGCCGTCATCGAGATGGCCGCACGCAGCGGGTATGACGGCTGGTTGGTTGTCAGCGGCGAGGTGCCTGCGGACGAAGATTCCGTCGCGTTCCTGCGGGCTTCTCGCGAGTTTCTCGAACGGACTGTCGCGGGCCTCTCTTTCGCGCGATGACGGTGCGATACCCGCGTCTGCCCGAGACCGTCCGGCGTCGCCGCCAGTCGCGTCTTGATGAGGCGAAGTGATCTCGCGAAATGCCGATATTGCCGAGGACGAGTCTTGTGGGCGCGCAGGCCGGCGGCTTGCCGTTCATGGGCGTAGCTGTCGGTTTTTGCGAAGCGATATCCCCCTGGCACCTGGCTTCTGCTATAATCCGCAAGTGGTGCCTTCGGTTACAAAGGGGCAGCACGAGTCCGGGGGTGGCATCCTTATCTCTTGCTCCGAGCAGCGGATAGCTGCAATCACGGAGAAGCGGAAACGGTGCGGAAGAGTTCGGTGGACAGTCTTATCGGGCCCAAGGAGATCGATTCATGAAGAATGCAGCGATGCACTCAAAGACACATGCTCTGTGTTGCGCCGCCATCGCCGTGGCGGTTGTTTTCGCCCCGTCGGGCGTGCTGCACGCCGTCACCGTTTATGTAAAGGCCGGTGCCACCGGGGCCAACAACGGAACGAGCTGGGCAGACGCCTATGTCGAATTGCAGGCGGCTCTGACGGCCGCCACTACCGGCACGGAGATCTGGGTCGCTGCCGGCACGTACAAGCCCACCGCGGAGACCCCGGACCCCGGAAACCCACAGGTCGTCCGCGGCAAGACGTTTCAGCTCAAGAGCGGCGTGGCGAT
This sequence comes from uncultured Planctomycetales bacterium, assembly GCA_964569765.1. Lineage (GTDB taxonomy): Bacteria > Planctomycetota > Phycisphaerae > UBA1845 > PWPN01 > CAZMVY01. Next base: position 1,532 of record CAZMVY010000135.1, on the reverse strand, counting down.
CTACGGCGGCTTCGCGGGCAGTGAGACACTCCGGGCACAGCGAAACCCGGCGGCGAATGTGACCATCCTGAGCGGCGACATCGGCGCCTCCGGCAAGGAGGACAACAGCTTCGTCGTCGTGACCGGCAGCGGAACCGATGCGACCGCCGTGCTCGACGGCTTTACGATCACGGCGGGGAACGCCTTGGGTTCGACCATCGAGTCCGGTGCCGGCATGTACAATGAGAACGGAAGCCCCACCGTAGCGAACTGCCGTTTCATGGGCAACTACGCTCGCTACGGTGGCGGGATGCGCAACGAGGGCAGTAGCCCGACGATCACGAATTGCGAGTTCACGGGCAACGCGGCGTCTTCCAGCGGCGGCGCTCTGGCAAACGTTACGAACAGCCGTCCGGTTCTGACCGGCTGCACGTTCAGCGGCAACTCGGCAGGATACGGCGGCGCGATCTGGAACTACGGCAGCGCCCCGTCACTTACCAACTGCGTCATCAAAGGGAACGTGGCGATCGACGGGGCTGCGATGCGCAATGAGTCGAACAGTGCCCCGACCCTCGTGAACTGCACCATCAGCGCAAACCAGGCGACGGTCAACGGCGGCGGGATATGGAATACGAACAGCACGCCCGTCGTCATCAACTGCATCCTGTGGGCCAACAGTTCCATTGCCGACAGGACTCAGACCGCCCAGATCGGCGGAGGCTCGCCGGCTATCAGCTACTCCTGCGTGGAGGGTTGGACGGGTTCGCTCGGCGGAACCGGCAACATCGGTGGCGATCCGCTGTTTGTCGCGACCGACGACTTTCGGCTTCGCACCGGTTCACCGTGCATCGACAAAGGCAGCAACGCCGCGATCCCGGCGGGTATAACGACGGACCGCGACGGGCAGCCGCGCATCGTCAACGCGGTTGTGGACATGGGGGCGTACGAGTCCAGCGGCGGCAACACCGGCGGTGGCGGTGGTAGTGGCGGCGGCGGCGCCGGGGGCGGTGGCGGCGGCGGTGCGGCCGCAAACAGACCGCCTGTGGCGGTCGTGTCCTCGGCGACGGACGCGAACGATCCGCTCACCGTCAACTTCGACGCCGGCGGGTCCACGGACCCGGATGGGGATGCCCTGAGCTTCGCCTGGGTCTTCGGCGACGGGAAGAGCGGCACTGGCAGGACGGTTTCCCACAAGTATGCCGACGGCGGCACGTACAAGGTGGTTCTGAGCGTCAGTGACGGACGCGGCGGTGTCGCTACGCGGGAGTTTGATGTCAGCGTCAGTTCCGGCGGCGCTGCAAACGGCGTACCGACCGCCTCCCTGTTCTATACGTCGGACGCGAACGATCCGCTGACGGTCCACTTCGACGCCGGCGGCTCGTCGGACCCCGACGGGGATGTCCTCAGCTTTGCGTGGGATTTCGGCGACACGCAGACGGCGACGACCGCCACCGTTACGCACACGTACGCCGTCGCCGGGACGTATGCGGTTGTGCTGACGGTCAACGATGGGCGCGGCGGCGTCAAGTCGGTCACGATCAACATCGTTGTCA
>CAZMVY010000134.1:0-13311 GCA_964569765.1 uncultured Planctomycetales bacterium | reverse complement strand
CCATTCGCCGGACATCGTAACGTCCGGCACGGGAGATAGCCTTTCATGGGATTACGTGACCAACGAAAGGCACGCGGTATTGCTCCCTGTGTTGGCCCGCCGGACATGGGCGGGGGCTCAGAAGAGCGTTTTTGCCAACCGGCGGTCATACGCGGTCATAATGTCGGCGCGGGTGAGCGTCGCGACGATGTGCCGCGCGTCGTGATCATCCACGACTATCAGGCCGTCGAGCTGGCTGGCAACGAGACGCCGGATGGCGGTGAGGAGCGAGTCGGCGGGCATCAGCGTCGTCGCGGGGACTGCCAGGTCCCGGGCAATGAGGATTTCGTCCAGGCCGGTCTCGCCGACGATCCGGCGGATCTCCCGGGTGTTAATCACGCCGCTCAGGCGGCTTTCGTTGTCCACCACCGGAATGCAGGCCTGCGTCGTCTGGGCGAAACGGGCGAGCAGGTCGCGGAAGCCCATGTCCTCGGGTACGGTGACGACCGGGCCGCTCTGCTGGTCCGCGATGGCCTGGCCGACCGTCATCTGCCGGAGGACGGCCGCGGCCATGTTGGCGATTTCACTTGGCGCCTCGAGGTGCGACGGCAACTGCTTCCCATAGAGGTTGTAGCGCCGGCAGAACACGTAGCCGAGGGTGCACACGAGCATCGACGGCACGAGGAGGTTGTAGTTGCCCGTCATCTCGGAGACCATGATAATGGTGGAGATCGGCGTGTTCGCGGCGCTGGCGAAGAAACCGGCCATCCCGACCAGGGCGAACGCGCCGGGCGGCACGGAGATCGTGGGGAAGAGGCGTTGACAGAGCAGGCCGGTCGCGCCTCCGAGCGCACCGCCGATGGCCACCGCCGGGCCAAATACGCCGCCGCTGCCGCCGGAGCCGATCGAGAACGCCGTCGTCGCGATCTTGCCCAGGCCGATCGCGGCCAGCAGGAGCATGGCGATCGTGAGCGGCTTCGTGCCCGCGGGGAACAATGCGGCGAACCATCCCCACGACGCCAACGTGTTGACGCCGCCCGCGGCCGGCGCGCCCTCGCCGTAGAAGATCGACTGCACCACGCCGTAACCGGTCCCGAGGGCGTCGGGCAGGAAGAAGCCGACGATGCCGGTCAGCAGTCCGCCGATCGCCGGCTTCACGTGGTTCGGGATGTGGAGGCGCTGGAGGATCAGCCTTCGCGTGCCGTAGAAGGCCGTCACGTAGAGAGCAGCGCCCCCGGCGCAGACCAGGGCGAGGATGATAAACGGCAACAGGACCCGCGGATCGTTGAACACGTAGTCGGGCGTGATGAACAGCGGATGAAACCCGAACACCGAGCCGAACACGGCATAGGCGACGATGGACGCGATGAACGTCGGCACCAGGATCTCGTGCTCGATGTCGAGTTCGCGGTACATCACCTCGGCGGCGAAAATCGCCCCGGCCAGAGGCGCGTGAAAGATCGCGCCGATGCCGGCGCCCATTCCGGCGGCCATAAGCGTACGCCGTTCGTGGGGCGGCAGGCGAAGTACCCGGGCGACCGCGGAACCGAAGCCCGCGCCGATCTGAGCGATGGGACCTTCGCGTCCACCGGAGCCGCCGGATCCGATCGTGAACGCGGAACTGATCATCTTGACGAGCGGAACGCGACCACGGACCGCGCCGCCCTTGAAGTGGTAGGCCTCGATGGCTGCGTCCGTGCCATGCCCCTCCGCCTCGGGCGCGATCGTGAAGACGATGACGCCGCTGACCAAACCGCCGATGGCCGGCAGGATCAGGAGCATCCATCGGCGCATGGGCTCCGTCGCCGCCCTGGAAGTCTGGAAGATCGGCTCCTCATGCCCCGCAAAACTCAGTTGACGATGCGCCAGGTAATCCATGAAGAAGAAGTCGGCGAACTTCAACATGTAGTAGAAGACGACGGCGCCGGAGCCCGCCACCAGGCCGACCAGCACGCACAAGGCAAGAAGCCGCAGGAGGTCGCGGTGTTCACCGTGGGGAATGATTCGAAGCGTTCGTGTTTCCATCTACGCGGATACTTGTGTTCGGGGATCGCGCCGGCCCGCCCTTGCCAATTCGCATTCCGCACAATAATAGCAGGTTTCGGATGGCGTTCCAGGTTTCGTGGCCTCGGCAGTCCCGGCACCGCCACGTTTCCCGGCGGGGTGCCGGCCCGCGTCGGCGGTCGGATGACACAAACGGCGCGGCCACCTACCGCCGGCAGAAAGTACGGGCGTATGTCACCGACGCGCAGAGCGATGCTCTTCGTTCTGGCGATCTCCACCTGGGCCGTGGCGGCGCGGGCCGAGGACTTCGCCGCCTACGTCCTGAGGATCATCCCGACCATCAACACGGCCATCCGAAAAGCGGTCCGCGGGGTGAACGCGGAAGAGAGCTTCAGAAAAGTCGGTTCCACCGACGATGGAAGATGCATGGCGGGCCTCCTTGCTCGCGCGATGGGATTGTTTCGCTACCCATCTCAACGGCAAGGCGGCCCTTCTTTGTTGAGTGAAGAGGCGTCATGATCGCCCCGAAAAATGGCAAGATTCGAGCTAAGGCACTTCTACCAGGTAAAGCGGACCCACGAACACGATCGCCTGCATGCCCTGCGAATCCTTGCGATCCTGCACGCGCAGCCGGAAGCGCAGTTCGGACACGTCGTCGGGAATGACGGGCAGCCGGACCAGGTCCCACGGCCGGCCGTCACGCGGCAGGCCCACGGCGCCCTCCCACAGAACCCGGTCCTCCCAGAGCAGTTGCACCGATGCAAACCCGGCCCATCGCCCCGGCGACTCCTCCAGCCCGAACGCGTCCTTGGTATGGCGGTTCATGAATACCAGCAGCCCCAGCCGCTCTCGCGGTCCCGAGACGGGAACCGTCACCGGCAGCTCGCTGTAGTCCCCCGCGTTGCAGCCGCCGTCCTTGCTCAGCGCGAACAACGCCGCAATCGGCGCACCTTGGCCGTAAAGCCCCCCGACCCACTCGCCCCGGAATTGCTCCTGCGCCCCCGGCATCGCCGTGGCCAGAATGTGAAGCTGCCGCTCGGCCTTGCCGCGCCCCCATTCAACCGGCGGATGCCCCAACCCTTTGAGCAGGTCGGTGATCTTGACCGCATAATACCCGTAATGGTCCGCCCGTTTGGGCACCTCGGCCCGCCGCTCCCGCACCAGGTTCCGCCATCCCTGTCCGCCCAGCACTGCCCGCCGACGCCATCCATCCACGTATGGCGGCGTGATGTCGAGGAACCCAAGCGATCGGCTGATTTCGTTCAATTCCCCCAACAGGCGGTTGCGAACGCCCGCCGCCAGTTCATCCGCCCGCTGCCAGTCCTCGGCGTAGACGGCGCCGAGCACCTTCCTCTGATGTCCGTCCCACCAGTACTCCGGATATGCCAGCGTCGCAGCGGCTTTCGCCGCACGAACCTCCGCCGCCATCGGCTCGAGCAGGTTCCTCCGCAGCCGTTCTGCGTCGAGCATCGTCTCGCGGACGGCCCGCTCCGCGATACCGGGCAACAGCTTTTCGAGGTTTTCGACCAGCGCCACGGCCTTCGCGCGGTCCGCCACGTTCTTCAGTCTTGCCGGGGCTGCCGGCCGGTCGCCCCCCTTGCCCGGGGCAAAGACGAACAGCCGCTTGGTCTGCACCAGTGCGTCATCGAACCTCATCGCCGCATCCACCGCCGAGGGCCCGAAGACGATGGCGTAGATGCGGCGGCGGACGCCGCTCCAGTCGGGCTGTTCGGGGCTCCAGCCCCACCAGTTCACGATCGGCACGATGTAGTACGGTTCCCACGCGTTTCCGCCCCACGGCATGACGGCCTGCACGTTCTCCCCGTCGGGAGCCAACTCCTCGTACGTCGGCTCGTGCCAGCCGCACGCCATCGGCGGCACTTCCATGTACGCCCGCTTGCCGCCCCCGAGCACGCTCCCGCCGCTCAGGTGCGTGAACCCGCTGAGCGGCCGTGGCCAGTTGTGCCACCACGACATCTTCGTCTTGAGGCCGATCGATCGCGCCGCCGCCAACGCCTCGGCCGACGGGATGGGCGTCCAGAACCAGAGCGCCTCATCCATGCCCGGTACCTTCATGATCTTCGCATTGAACGGCGCGCGGATCACCTGGTATGAGCCCTTGGGTGGCGTGATCGCGATGCGATTGCCGCGGATTCCGTGCGACCGGCCCAGAGCGACGACCCTGGCGACGAGCTCTTCCGGGGCCTCGCCCGGCCCCTTGTCGTCGAATGACGGCCACAATCCATCCACCCCGAGCGCGAGGAACTCTTCGAAGCGGACCATCACGGCGTCATACTTCGCCCGCGGCACGCCGCAGTTCACCGTGCCGAAGACGATGATGCCCCGCTGGCGGGCCAGCTTGATGACCTCGGCGATGTCGGCCTTGTCCTTGTCGGTCAGTTGATAGTCCGCCTCGAAGGCGTACGTTCCGTTTCGCAGGTCGATGAAGTTCACGCGCGAGATTGCATAGACGTCCATCATGCCCGGTTGCAGGTGCGCCGCCACGGTCGTCTGCGGCCGGCCGCGCCAGGGTACCGTCGGCCAGTCGCGGATGGATGCCGCCCGCAGCACGGTCTTGCCGTCCTGCCGCGCCAGGAGCTGATACAACGTGTCTTGCCCGTAGAGGGTGCCGCGGGCGTTGCTCCCCCCAACCAGCACGATCGTCCGACCATCGGCAGCGAACGTTTCAATGATGTATCCGTCAAACCCGGGCGCCGACTCGCTCAGGTCGATGCGATTCTCCGCGCACAGGCGATCGAGCCACCCGTTCGTCGCCCGTTCGCCCAGCAGCACGATTACGTTGTGCTTTTTCCACTCGCCGCTCTCGGCGAGGATGGGCCAGTCCTGTCCGAACCGCTTCGACACCCGGCGACGAAGCAGATCGGCCGCCGCCTTTGCCGGCTCGCGGGCCTTATCCCCGATCACGATGGCAACGCCGCCGTCTTCGAGCGGTATCCCCGGCCCGTCGGCCCACCGCACCTCCTTCGGCGACGGCACGAGCGGAAGGGGGTCGCCTGCCGCGAGCTTGCTTTGCGAACACAGCCACGCAATGATGCCCAGGACAGCCGCGTACGGTACGGACGATTTGCGCATACAGTTCATGTGCTCCCGGTGGAAAGAAGAACCTGGCCCGCGCGTCGCGGCGTAGGGAGTATCGAGGCGCCGCGGGGGTTGCCTTGCTCCGTCGTTCCGGCGGGCGCCGGAAGACCTACGGCCGCTGATACGTCCCGACCAGCTCGCACTCGGCCAATATATGCCCGGACATCGCCTTGAGCAACGCGGCTTTGTCCTGGTTCGGGCCGAGCGTCAGCGGGGCGTTGAGCGCGTAGAGCTTGAAATGGTAATGGTGTACGCCGTGTCCCTTCGGCGGCGCGGGGCCGCGGTACCCGACGACGTTCCATGAGTTCTTTCCCTGCAGGGCCTTGAGCGGCGGCGGCAAGCGCTCCGCGCGCTGGATGCCCTCCGCCAGCCCGGAAGCCGTCGTCGGGATCTTGTAGATCACCCAGTGGACCCACGGCTCGTCCGTCGGCGCATCGGGGTCATCGCAGATCAGCGCCAGCTCCTTTGCCAGCGGCGGCACGTTGGACCACGTCAGGGGCGGCGAGACGTCCTCGCCGTCTCCGGTATGCCGAACGGGGATCGGCTGGCCGTTGTGAAATGCCTCGCTCTTGAGCATCATTCTCACAGATGAGCCTCCTTCACTGGGCTGGGTCGCTTCCGGGGCGGCTTCCGGTGCCGCTGTGCCCGGCGAGGGCTGTTCGTTCTGACGGCAGCCGCATGATACAAGGGCACAGATGGACTGGATCGCTGCGGCCCACCACCATGCTCGACGTGACTCGATCATACTCCGCGCCTCGCGGCGTGCCGTCGGTATCATTATAACAGGCCGGCAGGGGCCGGCCAGTGGCGTTCTCGGCGCGGGTCGTAGTATCTACCGGCGGGCGGGCATCGCACCCGTCTCCCGGTCGGCGCGACGCCCGGCCCCATCGACAGGGAAACGCACCATGAAGGCGATGGTTCTCGAGAAGTCCGGACCAATCGAGGTGTCACCGCTGCGATGGGTGGACCTGCCCGATCCGCAGCCGGGCTCCGGCGAGGTCCGCCTCAAGGTCCGCTGTTGCGCAATCTGCCGCACCGATCTCCATGTGATCGAAGAGGAACTGCCGCCGCAGAAACGCCCCATCATCCCCGGCCAGCAGATCGTCGGCGTCGTGGACAGGCTCGGCGAGGGCTGCCGCCGCCTCCGCCTCGGTCAGCGGATCGGTGTCGCATGGCTCCGGCACACGTGCGGCGAGTGCGCCTTCTGCCGATCCGGCCGCGAGAACCTCTGCGAATCCTCGCGGTTCACCGGCTACCATGCCGACGGTGGATATGCCGAGTACGCCGTCGTGCCCGAGGAGTACGCCTACGAGATTCCCGACGCCTTCAGCGACATCGACGCCGCGCCGCTGCTCTGTGCCGGGATCATCGGGTACCACGCCCTCCGGCGGAGCAATCTGCCTCGCGGCGGGACGCTCGGTCTCTATGGTTTCGGGTCGTCCGCGCACGTCGTTATTCAGATCGCGCGCCATCGCGGCTGTCCGGTCTATGTCGTCACGCGCGGCGAGCGTCATCGCGAGCTGGCCCGCCGGATGGGCGCGGTGTGGGGCGGCGAGCGCGCCGCCGACATGCCGGCGAAGGTCGATAGCGCGATCATCTTCGCGCCCGCCGGCGAACTCGTGCCGCCCGCCCTCGAAGCCCTCAAGAAGGGCGGGACGCTCGCTCTGGCCGGCATCTACATGACACCCATCCCGCAACTCGACTATGAGAAACACGTCTTCTACGAGCGCACGATCGCCTCCGTCACGGCCAACACCCGTGCTGACGGCCGCGAACTGCTCGCCGAGGCTGCCGAAATTCCCATTCGCCCGCACACAACCGCCTATGCCCTCGCGGAGGCGAATCGCGCCCTCCAGGACCTCAAGGCGGATCGCATCAACGGAACGGGCGTCCTCGTCCTCAACGAGAAGGAGTGACCCACGACCTCGAAGGGGGCGACACCCCGCCTTCTCCGAGACCTGCGCGAACTTGCGCCCATGCCCGCGCAGTGCATAGCCGTCCGTGCGGGCAGGCAAGCCCCGTTACCTCATTGCGCCGTGGTATCGCCCTGAAGTGCCGCCACGATGATGTTCACCAGCGCCGGCCCGAGCGCCGTCGCGAATGACGTCCCGAACTCCTGAAGCACCTGCTTCTGGCAACTCGGGGTCGCCGCCTGAAACACCAGCCCGCCTGCCATCGCCAGTAGGGCGAACCGCCATGAACGACTTCGCTTCATCGAAATGCTCCTGGATGCCGACTCCATGCTCGGTCCGCCCGGCAGATTCCTCGACCTGCTTCGATCCCAAGCCTGATGATACCGGCGGAGCCGAGTCCCGCCAATGGTCTATGCAGGGGGGCTGGCCCGGATGCCTGCGCCGACGGCGACGCGGAGGATGTCCGGCGACTGCGACCGCTCCGGCGGCTTCCGTCGGTATGGCAATCCTGACAGGCGACGAAGATTCTGCCCCACGAGCATAGTGCGGAAAGCGATTCCCAGCCGCCTGGGCGGCGCATAGCGCCAATGTGGCGCGGTCGGGGGTTGTTCGGCTCCGCCGCCTTCTCTTGACTGATGCTCGAGCTTTGGTACCCTACTGGCGGATTGGCGCGGTGGGCAGAAGGGCTTCGCGCAAGCGTATGCTCCTAACTGCTTTAACCTAATGGAGTTATGAAATCTCGCGACTTGCAGCCGGCACGGAGGCGGCCCTGTGCAACATCAATTCGGACGGGCTTTTCCGCAACCCTGTTGTCGGGTGGCCGGAGTGGTTGTGCTGATCGCTGCGGCCGGCGGTTGTGACCAGGGGCCGAAGTTCGAGTACGAGCCCCTGCGGAGCGAGCATGTCGCTGGTGTTACGCTGCTCGATGTGCCGATGATTCGTCAGTCAGTACCTCGGGCGTGCGGTGCGGCGGCTTTGGAGATGGTTCTGCGTTACTACGGCAAGGACGTGACGCAGGAAGCCATCATGAAGCAGTGCGACCGGGGCGAGGTGGGCGGCCTGGCGGCCAAGGATCTCAAGGCGCTCGTCGAGCAGCAGGGGATGTGCGCGTTCATCGTGCATGGCAACGCGGACGACGTATACAATTACGTGGACCGGAAGATGCCCCTCATTGTTGCCCGGCGGGCGAAGTTCATGCGGGGCCTGGGCAACCATTACATGGTGCTTGTGGGGCGGTCGGCAGACAAGGAGTATGTGTTTCTGAACGATCCGGAGAAGGGGCGGATCCGCGTGCGGCTCGAACGGTTTCTTTCGGACTGGTCGGCGGCGCAGCGGTTTCTGATGATCATCGGGCCCCGGGCAGAGGCCGTGCGGTCCGGCGCTGCCGGGGCTTCGCATGAGGCGACGAGTACGAGTAGAAAAAACAGGTTTCCTTAGGAAAGGAGAACACAATGCGCTACGTTACCGTATCGTTGATCGCGATGGCCTTCTGCGGGGCCTTGTTGGCAGGGGCAACGACGACAATGGCGGCCCAGCCTTCGACGCCCGCGGTGAAGGCAGCGCCGGTTGCGGCCCTCAGTGCGGCCGACGTGGGCAATCTGGAAGCCCGCGAGACGCAGGCGGCCCCGCTGGCCGAGTTCCGCGGCGGTGATGCCGAGACGCTCACGGCGATTGCCGCCTGGAGCGGTCTGGGCTTCGGGCTGGCGGCGTTCATCCTGGTATTCTGCATCTGAGGCGGCGATCGCCGAAGCATGCAGGTGATGAGCCACACCCCGTCGGTTGCCGTCGGCAGCCGACGGGATGTTTTTTTGCGCGGGGGTCGGATCGAGGGCCCGCCGTTCGGGGGGCTGCCGCCGGCTTCACCCGCCTCGATTGTCGCTTGCGGAAGCGGGCCTCGCTCGTGCTTCGGGGTCAAGGTTTCGAGGGCGGATCGGCCCTGACGGGCGCGGAGCCGAGATGTTTCAGAAGGATCCACTCCGGATTCTTCGCGCCGCGGTCCAGGTAGATTTCGAAGCGGTCGCCCGTGTCGGTTTGGACGTGATAGTAGTTGCGGTGGTGCCGCATGGTGAAGCGCGGACGGCGGACCTGGGCCGGCATGGAGCAATCCCGCCAGCTCGCCAGGATGCGGACGATCGTGTAGCTGCGTCCGCGCCAGGTGAAGCGCACCGGGCGCCTGACCTCGCCTTCCGTTTCCATCGCAATGACTTCGCCGATGAAATCCATGATCCGGATGACGGATTCCGAGATGGTGAATGCGGCATGCGCGGATTGCCTCGTACCGCGGCGGGGCCCGCACGCGGCCCGCCGCAGCCCCCGCGGGGGCAGTCCTCATTCATCCTTCCGCATGCCGTACCTTTATCTGCAGATGATAGCGGTCGCCGTTTCTCGCGACAATGCAAGGCGCTCCGAAGGCTTCGCTGAGGACCACGCTCGTGAGCACGTCGTCCTTCGGGCCGGCGGCGAGCAGGCGCCCCTTCCTGAGCACGAGGACGTGGCTGATCCACGGGCCGATCTCCTCGATATGGTGGGTTACCAGGATCAGACTCGGGGCATTCGCGGTGCGGGCGAGGCGGCCGAGGTCACGCAGGAAGCACTCGCGGGCGGCCGGATCCAGGCCCGCGCACGGCTCGTCGAGGATGAGCAGCGATGGCCGGTTGACGAGGGCGCGGGCGATGAGGACGCGCTGTTTCTCGCCCTGCGAGAGCGTCCCGTAGCGCTGGCCGGCCGCGTCGGCGCAGTTCAGCAGCGCCATCGCCTCGCGAGCGTGATCGAACTCCTCCGACGTGAAATCACGGTAGAGACCCAGAGACGCCTCGATGCCGGAGGCGACGATATCCACCGCGGTGTCGCGTTCAGGCACGTCGTGCTCCAGCGCCGAACTCACCCAGCCGATCAGCTTGCGGAGGTCGGGGATGTTGCACTCGCCGAACGTCCGGCCGAGGACCTGGACCCCGCCGTCGGAGACCCACTCGTATCCGGTGAGGATCTTGAGCAGCGTGGTCTTGCCGGCGCCGTTGGCGCCGAGCAGGGCCCAGTGCTGGCCGTGCCCGACGGTCCAGGAGAGGCCGGAGAGGATCTCCCGGTCGCCCCGGCGGTACGAGATGTTTTCCAGTCGAACGACCGACATTGTCTGCTCGCGGAAACCCGACCCTTCCCGCCGGACATCCCGCCGACCCGGGCTGCCCGGAACCCGGCCGGGCAAGGGGAGCGGCGGCTCGCGTCACGGCCCCTCCGGAAAGAAGAGGTCGTCGTCGCGGATATCCGGGATGCCGACCACAAGGAGACGCATCCGCCCCTTGGCCCCGTGGGTCACACCGGGCGGGATGTGGTCGATCGAGCCCTTGCGGACGGCGTGTTCGACGCCGTCGAGCCGGACGCTCCCCTCGCCGTCGAGCACATAGTAGATCTCGGCCGCGTGCTTGTGGTAGTGCTCGCGGGAACCGTCGATGTCGACGACGTGCGCCCAAGCGGCGACGCCCCGGTCGGCGTCCTCTTTGCTGATGAGGCGGTATCGCCAGCCGCAGGTGCTCCGCTCCAGCGGAACCTGGTCTTCGTGCCGGACGAAACACGCGTTGCCGTGAGTCTGTGCCATGGCCGAGCCCCCTCGCCGGTGTACGGGACATTATTCATGAAGGATCGGGGGTGGTCAAATAAACGCGTGCCGGCGAGGCTCAGCCGGGCAACCAACGGAGCATGCCGAGCACAACGACGCCGAGCGCGATCCGGTACATCGCGAACGGGCGGAACTTGTGCGTCTGGATGTAGCGCATGAACGCGGCGATTACGATCCAGGCAACGGCGAAGGAGACCACGAAGCCGACGGCCAGCAGCAGCGCCTGCTCGGCGTGCACCTCATGCCGGTGCTTGAGCAGCGCGTAGCCCCCGGCGGCGAACATCGTCGGGATCGCCAGGAAAAAAGAGAACTCTGCGGCGGCAGCGGCGGAGAGGCCGATGACGAGGCCGCCCATGATCGTCGCGGCCGAGCGGGATATGCCCGGCCAGAGCGCGAGGCACTGGGCGACGCCGACCACGAACGCGAGCGAAAGCGGCAGTCGCGCCGCATCCGTGAAGATCGGCCTGGAGAAGCGCCACTCGATCAGGAGAATGCCGATGCCGCCGACGATCAGCGCGCAGGCCACGTAGAACGGGGCCTTCAGATGGGCCTCAACGAAGTCGCCAGCGAGTTTGCCGATGACGGCCGCCGGCAGGAACGCGATGAAGAGCTTCACGAGGATGTGGTCCTGAATCGGCGCACCGGCCGGATGAACGGCGAGGCGCCAGAGCCGCCGCCAGAAGAAGATGACGACGGCACAGATCGCCCCGACCTGGATGAAGATGTCGAAGACGCCGCTCCAGAACGCCCAGGACGGATCCTTCGGAGTGATGCCGAGCAACGGTTCGACGAGGATCATGTGACCGGTACTGGAGATCGGAAGGAACTCGGTCAGCCCCTCGACGATGCCGAGGACGATCGCGCGCAACACATCAGGCATTCAGCCACCCTCGCACGACGATCTGGCCGATAATGTTCGCGTAGACCGCTACGCCCAGATCGTCCATCAGGATTCCCCAGCCGGCCGGAAGTCGCTCGAGCTGCCTTCCGGGTGGGGGCTTGATCACATCGAACACGCGAAACAGGAAGAACTGCATCGCGTAGACGGCCGCCCAGGTCGCCAACGGAAGTCCGCCGACGGGCAGCGCGAGCACGGAGAGCCATTGGCCGGCGACCTCGTCGAGCACGAACGGTCCGGGGTCGCCGGGCTTGCGGGCGCGCGACGCGAAGTGCTCGATCGCCCAGCGTCCCCACACGATCGAAAGGACGCACGCGAGGAGCATCAGCCCGGCGAGCGCTGCGTCGTACCATCGCGAGAGCCTCGCGCACCGCATGCCCGCGAGCAGAAGGCCCGCCGCCACGATCGCGCCGAGCGAGCCCCAGGTACCGGGGGCGAACGGCATGTAGCCCAGGCCGAAGAAGGTGATCGCCGTCCGTCGAATCATGTCGAGTTCACCGGACGGGACGTTTCCGACAGAATGTGCCTGGCCATGTTCAGGTAGCTGAGCATCGAGAGGGTCGTGACGACCACGGTGGCCCAGACCAGGATCTCGCAGCCGACCACGAAGAAGGAGCTGCCGAAGAAGAAGCCGTGCGGATGGGCAACGGTCAACAGGATCCAGACGGCGGTCACCGACTGGAGAACCATCTTCGTCTTGCCGTACAGATTGGCCCCGAACGACTCGCCCCGGGCCTCGCTGAACCCGCGGATGCCCGTCACGAGCAGCTCACGGCCGACCATCAGCACGACCATCCACATGGCGACGTGGCTTACCTGCCTGTCCCCCTGGACGAAGCCGGCGCCGGCGAAGAACGCGAAGGCCCCGCAGATGAGGACCTTATCGACGAAGGGGTCGATGACCCGGCCGAAGGAAGTTACCTGGTTATGCTTGCGGGCCAGGTAGCCGTCGACGATGTCGCTGACGGCGGCAATGACGAAAATAACCGTGCAGACGTCGAGGAGCCAGAATCGTGGAGACGGTGCGCTGACGGAGAACTGCGCGATGACGGCGAAGAAGAGGATCGCCAGGAGGAGTCGACCGATGGTGATCTGGTTGGGCAGATTGATCTTCATCGACGTGTCGCGCGTTTCGTAGTTGCCCAAAAAGCGTATACCCGCGAAGGATGCCGTCTCCGGCTCGCATGTCCCCTGGATCGTGTTGGTGAGTATAGCAGGGAGCGTATGGATTGGAAACCTGAGGATAAGGCCCTTGTCCTGCTTCAATCGGACTTGGAGAACCGGGCCCTCTGGGTTGCACCTGGAGAGGCGTGCCGGACGGCGGGCCGTTCAGTGCCGAAAGAGCGACGGGGATTCAGCGGGGTTGGGCAGACGGCCATCCTCCGGGAAGGATCTGATCGAGAAGGTTCCGGCCTGCCTGCCGGCAGGCAGGTCTCGTAGGTGTACGAGAAGTACGGCTTGCAGCCGACGGTGTTCTACGGCCGGCAGAAGAAGCTGCTCGAGGAAGGTGCAGCGGTTGTTTGAGCAGACGCGGGTCAAGTCCGGCCGGCAGGAGGCGGCGGAGCAACGGCGGATCGCTCTTCTGGAGGCCAAACGGCGGAACAAGGATGAGGTGATGGCCGAGCTGCTTGGCGAGCACGTGGCGCTACAAAAGTCTTGGGGAGATCTGAAGGCCGCCTGGGTTCCCCACGATGTGCGGGATGAGGTGATGGACGCCGTGCATCGCTGGTCGGCCCGGTCGCCGGCTCCGGCGGAAACTTCAGTGCTGACGCCGGATTCGCCGAGGGCGGGAGCGAGGAGCTGCC
>CAZMVY010000133.1:0-13480 GCA_964569765.1 uncultured Planctomycetales bacterium | reverse complement strand
CTCACGTTGTCGCCGACTCCTCCGCGAATTGGGCAGGAGTCACGCCGAGAGACTTTATCCGCTCACCCCCGGCCGGCAAAGTCACGTGAACCGGCTTGCGTAATCACGTCGCGGCGCATAGAAAGGCTGACGGACAGAACCGCATCGTCCAGGAGGCTGCTGCCATGTCACGTCATTTCTCACAGGCCGTCGCCGTCATTGCTCTGGCTTCGTGTCTCGCCGCATCGGCCCACGCCGCCACCACGCAGAAGCGCTACTATGCCCATGACGCCGTCGAGGACAAGCACGGCGTCATCGCCCCGTGGTACAGGGGGCAGAACGGGCAGCTTGACTTCCGCGTCCGGATCGCGGCGGAGACGCTCAAGCGGTATCCGTGGGCCGACGCGAAGAAGGCCGTGGCCGCCGCGCCGGAGTACGTCTTCAATGGGGCGTGGAAGATCGCCCCCGACGGCAAGATTACCATTCCCGAGATCCGCGACTGGGCCAACGGCGACCTCGGCCAGCGGGCCGCGTATGTGCTCAGTGCACTTGTGGATTACTACCGCTACTCGAGCGATCCGGCGGCGATCGCACACATGAGCGTATTGGCGGATGTTCTGCTGGACCATTGTCAGACCTCTGCCGACCATCCTTGGCCGCGTTTCCTCATCAGCGTGCCGACGAAGGGCAAGGTCTACGGCCAATGCGACCCGCACGGCATGATCCAGCTCGACATCGTGGCCGAGGCGGGCATCGGCCTGCTGCGGGCGTACCAGATCACCGGCAACGAACGGTGGTTCGACGCGGTCAAGCACTGGGCAGACCTGCTCGCGGAGAAGCGCAACCCCGAGCCCGGCATGCCGCCATGGAACCGTTACGCGAACCCGGAAGACCCGCCGTGGACCGAGGACCAGCAGACCGGCGGCGTCGCTTTCATCCTGGCGTTCTTCGACGAACTGATCCGCGCCGGCTACACGGGCAGGGACAACGCGATCGTGCAGGCCCGCGACGCGGGGCGGGCGTATCTCCGCGACGTCCTGCTGCCCCGTTGGACCGTCAACGACACGTGGGGACGCAACTACTGGGACTGGCCCGACCCCGTGCAGGCGGAGAACGTCACCGAGTTCGCCGTCCGCTATCTCATGGAGAACCCGGACGCCTTCCCGAATTGGCGAAGCGATGCGCGGAACATCCTGTCGCTGTTCCTCAATCGCACGAGCGTCTCGCCGGGATCGAAGGGCGATGTCTACAGCGGCGCGTGGGCCTACCCGGAATCGAGCAGTTGCTGCGGCCGGTCGCTCGGGTACGCCCCGCTGAGCCTCGCGCCCACCTATGCCCAGTACGGCGTGCTCGCCGACAGCGAGTGGGGCCGCGAGCTCGGGCGCCGGCAGGCAATCCTCGCGACCTACGACTGCCGCGAAACCGGCGTGGTCGAGGACAACATCGACGGCGGGGCCATTGTGGCCGACGGCTGGTTCAAGATCGCCCACCCGATGGCGATGAAGTACGCGCTGTCCGCAATGGCCTGGCTGCCGGAGGTATTCGGCGCCGCCCGCGAAAACCATATCATGCGGAGCACCGGCGTAGTAACCACCGTGGTGTATGGCCGCGGGGAGATCCGTTACGAAACGTTCGATGCTCCCGCCGGCACGATTGATGTCCTACGGCTGGCCTTCGTACCGGAAAGCATTCTCGCCGATGGACAACCTCTCGCCCCGCGCCATGACGCCGCCGCAAACGGCTACCAGATCCTGGCGCTTCCCTGCGGCGATGCCCTCGTTACGATTCGTCACGATGGCGCCCGGAAAATCACGATCCGCGGCGACGACCCGCAACAAAGCGCGGACGACGACGCCCTGCACTTCTCCGGCGGGTGGAGTCGCATCCGCGACGCCCGGGGCGGGGGCGGCCCTCTGCGAATCGCGTCAGCCGCAGACGCGACCATGACGTTTGCGTTCACGGGCAACCAGGTGCGCCTGATCGGGCGCGCGGACGAGGCCGGCGGCCTGGCCGATGTCTACGTAGATGACGCAAAGCAACTCGTCGGCATCGATTGCTGGAGCCCCACGCCGCGATCCGAACAGGTATTGTACTATCGCAACGGCCTGGCGAACGGCGCCCATACGCTCAAGATCGTGGCCCGAGGCGAGAAGAACCCCCTCTCGCGGGGGACCAACATCTACGTCCACGCCGTCCAGTGGTCCGCCGCAACCCCGACATCGCCACAAACCTTCGGCGAAGGCGGCGGACCGACCGACGTGCAGCGATGGATCTTCGGCTACCCGGAACGGGTCGACTACATCGACTCGCGCGGCAACGCCTGGCGGCCGGCGACCGAGATCGTCACGCGCTCGCGCGACGGCGGCGACTCCGTAGCGGAAACCTGGTGGACGCAGCGTAGACGCCTGCACATCGCCAATACCGACAACCCCGAGCTGTACCGCTACGGCGTCCACGCCCACGAGTTCCGGGCAACGTTTACCGTGGGTCCCGGCACTTACTACGCACGGCTCAAGTTCGCCGAGACACGGACGATCGACGCGAAACTGCGCACCGTCACCGTATTCGTCAACGACTGCGAAGCGATCACGAACATGGACATCGCCGCAACCGCTGGAGGGTTCGGCCGGGCCGTGAACATCGTCCTTCCGGACATCCAGCCGAAGAACGGCGTCATCGACCTCCGCTTCGTCGGCCCACAAGGCGGAGAGGCGATCGTCCAAGCCATCGAGGTGGGCCCGGGCGACGGCGGCAGGGGTGCCAGGCCCATCGGCATCCCGGCAGCCCCGGTGACAACAACCTCCACGGCGACCCCATGACGCCCGCAGACCTCGCACCCGGAACGTGTCACGCGCACGCCGTACCGTTCCTGGCCAACCTCAACCGCGTCCGCCAAGGCCTGAAGCGTCCGAATATACAGGAGCGCCCGACAGCGTCCGATGAACGGAGATGACAGGAATGCGCAAGAACCGTAACATGTTGCCGACATAGCAGTTACGTTTACATTCTCCCTATGGTACGTAGCCTGCGCATTCGCATCCTGGTCGATAAGGGTTGGCGCCCATCACTTTTTTTGACAGATTGTGATTGACTTCCGTCATAAAGCGTCGATAATGCAAACGGCGAATATCGGAAGTTCTATGACCGCGGACGAGCGCCGACAACGTGTGATCGAATTCCTAGCTCAGCGCGGCTTTGTAGAACTCTCGGCGCTGATGCAGGAGGTCGGCGTATCGGAGTCCACGGTCCGACGCGACCTGATGCAGCTCGAGGCCGAAGGCATCGTTCGGCGGACGCACGGCGGCGCCGTATTCGTCAGCGACCGGTTCAGCGTGCTGAGCTTCGCAGCGCGCGAATCGGCGCAGCAACAGGAGAAGACGGCCATCGGGCGTGCGGCGGCGGCGATCATCGAGGACGAGGAAACGGTTCTTCTGGACGGCGGGACGACGACGTTTCAGATTGCCAGGAACCTGGCGGGCCGCCGGCTGCAGGTGGTGACGAACTCGCTGCCCATCGCGAATCTCCTTGGTAGCGACCCTGCGATGGAGGTGATCTTCGTCGGGGGATACATTTATCCGCGGACGGGCGTGGCGCTCGGCCCGCTGACGACGCAGATGCTGGCGAGCGTGCACGTGAACAAGGCGTTCATCAGCCTCGCGGGAATGAACGAGGCGGGGCTGTTCAACCACAATGTGCTGATGGTCGAGGCGGAACGGCGGATGATGCAGTGCGCAGACGAGGTGATCGTGGTGGCGGACCACACCAAGTTCGGAAAGCGCGCCCTGGCGCAGCTCGGCACGTGGGACGAGATTGATCGCGTGGTCACGGACGAGGGCCTCGACGCCTCCTGGCAGTCGACACTCGAGCGGGCAGGCGTTAGGCTTGTGCTCGCCCCCGTCGAGGCCTCGGCCCGGCGGGTCGTGGAGGAATCCGTATGAGCGTGCTGACCGGGGGAACGATCGATCGGGCGGCCGTCGAACAGATCGTTCGCGAGATCGTCTACTCCCGCTTCGCCCCGCCCGGCCGCGACGGCTATCGGCCGAAGCTCGTGGTCAACATCTCGGCCCGGCACATGCATATGTGTCCCGAGCACGTGGAGATCCTGTTCGGCCGGGGTGCGACGCTCACGCCGATGCGGCCGCTGTATCAGGACGGCGAATTCGCCGCTGAGCAGACGGTAACGATCATCGGTCCGCGGCACCGGATGATCAACAACCTGCGGATCGTGGGGCCGGAACGGAAGGCGTCGCAGATCGAGCTGGCCTTCACGGACGCGATCGCGCTGGGCATCGACTGCCCCGTACGGGCCTCGGGGAATATCGAGGGCACGCCGGGGTGCATCGTCATGGGGCCGAAAGGGCACATCGACCTGCGGCAGGGCGTAATCCGCGCGGAGCGCCACGTGCACATGAGCGACAGGGACGCGGCATATTACGGCGTGAAGAACGGAGATCGAATCCGATTGCGGGTGCACGGCAACTGCGCCACGACCTTCGAAGACCTGTTGGTCCGGGTCAATCCGGCGTGGAAGCTCGAAGTCCATCTGGACACGGACGAGGGCAATGCCTGCAATCTGACCAAGGCGCAGAAGGTGGAGCTGACCGCCGGCTGAAGTGAAAAAGTGGGAAACTGGCAAACTGAAAAACGTGCGAGGTCGCCGCGTCTTGGCGGAAACGGTCGATTCAGAGGAGACACCCTCGACCGCACGTTTCGGTCCGGCGTGCGGGTAGTAAAGATGGCGATGGTGTCGCCTCATAATCCGGCCACCTTCGTCCTTGTGAAGCAACCGGTGGCGGCGGCAACATCGGTCGGGGCAAACCTGCGGGAAGCGAACCACGCGCAGACGCGTAAGTCCTTCCTGCATCGCCTAGTCATAGCCGCCGGGGAATGCTGCGAGACAGTGTAGCGGCTGGAGGTAATCGTCGGGGCCGAGATCGTGGAACAACGCTTGATGGAGCCGTTAATTGAGGAAGGCCGCCAGATCGCGAAGATTCTGGCCGCGATCGTACGAGAAACAAAGCAGAAAGCTGGAAGGTGACGACGGTGGGGCTCTTTCTCACTTTTCCACCTTCCCATTTTCCGCGTAAGGAGCTTTTCATGGCTGCGTTAGAGGCATTAGGAATGGTCGAGACCCGGGGTCTCGTGGCGGCGATCGAGGCGAGCGATGCGATGCTCAAGGCCGCCAACGTCGCGCTCGTGGGATACGAGAAGATCGGCAAGGGACTCGTTACGTCGTTCATCAAGGGCGACGTGGCGGCGGTGAAGGCGTCCACCGACGCCGGGGCCGCCGCCGCCAGCAAGGTCGGCGAGGTCGTCAGCGTGCACGTGATTCCGCGACCGCACGATGAACTGGTCAACCTCGTCCCGGCGGCGAAGACGAACAAGGTGAAGTGAGGAATATGGAGTGCGGTCTCTCCGGAGACCGCTTTCGAGCAAGCCGCGGCCTCTGAAGAGGCCGCACTCCAGAACGAGGACAGAGCAATGAGTGATGCTATCGGCCTGGTCGAGACGATCGGATTCGCGGGCCTGGTGGAGGCTGCCGACGCGATGTGCAAGGCCGCCAACGTGGAACTGATCAAGCAGATCCCGATCGGCGGCGGCTACGTCACGACAATCGTGAAGGGTGACGTGGGCAGCGTGAAGGCGGCGGTCGACGCCGGGGCCGAGGCGGCCAACCGCGTCGGTGAGCTTGTCAGCGCACACGTGATCCCGCGGCCACATGAGGGACTGACCGGCGTCTTCCTGTAGGAAAACGCTTCGAAAGCAGGAAACGAGAAACCACCAACGGCCTTCGCACAACGGAGCTTTCTGTTTTTTCGGTTTTCCGCTTTTCCGTTTTCCTGATTTGGTCTTCCATGTTGGTTCTGATCGCAAACATCGGCAGCACGTCGTTCAAGTTCAGACTCTTCGACATGGCGAAGGGACAGAAGGAACTTGCGCGCGGCGGCGCCGAGCGGATCGGCAAGGACGATGCCCGGGTCAAGGTCGGCGAGGCACAATGGACCGGCCGTCTGGCAGACCACGCCGCCGCCATCGACAAGTGCCTCTCCATGCTGCCCGACCGACAGGGGCGGATCGACGCGATCGGCTTCAAGGCCGTGCACGGCGGACCGATCAGCGGGGCCGTCCGCGTGACGCCGGATGTGATTGCCACGATGGAGGAATTCGCCGACGTCGCACCGGCGCACAACCCGCCGTATGTGGCGGCGATGAAGGCCTTCGCACGCGCGCTGCCGAACGTGCCACAGGTCGCCGCGTTCGAGACGGCCTTTCATCAGACAATTCCGCCGTCGCGGACGACGTACGCCGTACCCTGGGAGTGGACCCAGGCCGGCATCCGGCGATACGGCTTCCACGGGGCGAGTCATCGTTACATCGCGGTACGCACGGCCGAGATCCTGCGGCGCGACGACCTGCGGATCATCAGTTGCCACCTGGGCGGCAGCAGCTCGCTCTGCGCGATCGAGCACGGGCGAAGCGTGGCGAACAGCTTCTCGACGACGCCCCAGTCCGGCCTGCCGCACAACAACCGCGTGGGGGATTTCGACGCCTACGCCCTGCTGAAGGCCCTGCCGAAGTTCGAGCTGACGCTCGAACAGGCACTCGAGATAATGTCGCGGCAGGGAGGCCTTCTCGGCATCAGCGGCGTGAGCAACGACCTCCGCGATATCGAGCAGGCCGCCGCCGCCGGCAACGAGCGGGCGAGACTCGCGATCGACGTCTTCGTCGAAAGCGTGCGCCACTACATCGGCGCGTATCTGGCGGTGCTGAACGGGGCGGACGTAATCGTATTCACGGGCGGCATCGGCGAAAACGATGTGGCGCTCCGCGAGCAGATCTGCCGCGGCTTCGATTACTGCGGCCTGGAGCTGGACGCGGAGCGCAACCGTGTCCGCGGGCAGGAGGCGACGATCTCGACCGACGCCTCCCGTATCCGCGTGATGACCCTGCCGACGAACGAGGAATGGATCGTCGCACGACAGACGATGGATGTGTTGAGCGGGTGAAGGGTTCGCCGTCGGTTGTCCGTTGCCCGGCTCGCCGCCTTCCCGGGGCGCGACTCGGCAACGGTCGCAGACAACGGACCTCGGACAACAGAGAAACGGGCTGGTTTGGAGATCGGACAAATGGCACAGCAGGCGATCGGGTTTATCGAGACGCGGAGCATGGTGGCGCTCGTCGAGGCCACCGACGCAGGGCTGAAGGCCGCGAACGTGGAATACCGCGGCTGGAAGCAGGTCGGCAGCGGGCTCGTCACGGTCTTCTTCGAAGGCGACGTGGCCGCAGTCAAGGCCGCAACCGACGCGGGGGCGGCCGCCGGCGCGAAGGTCGGCGAGATCGTATCGGTCAGCGTGATTCCTCGCCCGCATAATGACGTGGCGAAGATACTGCCGAACAGGTGAGAACAGCGGAAAAATGAAAAAGCGAGGAAGCCAATAGGGCCCGCCCCTGCGGCACAGCCCTTTGGCCCTTTCCCGGTTTCCCGCTTTCTCACTTTTCTCCTCCCGCTCTCGCGGCGGGAAAACGCCGAAGGAGTCGAACCGTGTTCATCGGCAAGGTGACCGGCAACGTGGTAGCGACGCAGAAGATCAAGAGCGTTGACGGCAAGAAGCTGCTCATGGTCGAGGCGTACAACGTGACGACGGACACGCCGCCGAAGCTCAAGGCCACGGGCCGCGTCGCGGTTGCCGTCGACGTGCTTGGCGCCGGCGAGGGAGAGTTCGTCCTCGTCACGCAAGGCAGCTCGGCCCGGCTGACCGAGGACACGAAGAACCTGCCGGTAGACGCGGTTGTGGTGGGAATCATCGACACCGTACAGGTGGGAGCGGAGTGCCTGTACTCGAAAGAGAGGGAAGGAGGATGAGAAGCGGGAAGACGAGAAAACGGAAAGGCGAGAAATGGGGACGCCGGCCGGCCACTTGTCCGCCTTCTAATGCCGTTTTTCATAAGGCAGTTTCGCGTGCGACGGCGTACGTGGGCGCGGTGGCTCCGTCGCCCCTGCGGAGCTCTGCGTTCGTTTGCGCCTACGACCCGGGGCTGACGCCCTGGGTTACTCTCCGTCGCCCCTGCGGGGCCGAAGACGAACGAGACTCCCTGACCGGAAATGGCTCTCGGATTCCCGTTCTTCCGCTTTTGTCCTGGAGACAGCTATGAGCGCCGTGATGAACGATCAGCTTATTCGTGATGTGGTGGCCGAGGTACTGGCCCGGCTGGGCAACGGCTCGGTGAAGCCGGCCGCTTCCCCGGGCGCCTCGGAGCAATGGGGCGTCTTTGCGGACGTGGACTCGGCCGTCCGCGCCGCCAAGGCCGCGCAGAAGCAGCTCGTCGCCGCGACGCTCGAGCAGCGCCGCGCCGCAATTCAGTGCATCCGCGACATCTGCATCAATCAGGCGGAGGAACTGGGCCGGGCGGAGCTTGCCGAAACGAAGATCGGCCGCCTCGATCACAAGATCGAGAAGCTCATCAACGTCGGCAGGAACATCCCCGGCATGGAGATGATTACCACCGAGTGCGTCAGCGGCGATCACGGCCTGGGCGTCACGGAGCATGCGCCCTGGGGCGTCATCGGCGTGATCACGCCGGTCACGCACTCGCTGCCCACGCTGGCCTGCAACGCAATCATGATGATTGCCGCGGGCAACTCGCTCGTGTGCAACCCGCACCCATCGGGAGCGCGGATCGCCTGCGAGGGCACGCGCCGGTTCAACCGGGCGATCCACGCGAAGACCGGCATTGAGAACCTGATCTGCATCATCGAGAAGCCGACGCTCGAAACCGCCGAGCAGATCTTCAAGCACAAGGACATCGCGATGCTGTGCGTCACCGGCGGGCCCGGCGTGGCAAAGGCCGCGATGGCCAGCAACAAGAAGGCCTGCGTCGCGGGGCCGGGCAATCCGCCGGTCGTCGTGGATGAGACGGCCGACATCGAGAAGGCCGCCGACGGCATCGTCCGCGGTGCCGCTTACGACAACAACCTCCTGTGCATCGGAGAGAAGGAGGTCTTCGTGGTCGCCGGCGTGGCCGACCGGCTCCTCGACGCCATGGGCCGGCACGGCGGATTCCGCCTCAACGCGCAGCAGATCGACGCGCTGACGAAGATCGCCATCCACAAGGATGAGAAGAGCGGCCACTACGTCCCGGACAGGAAATTCGTCGGCCAGGATCCGGCGGTGCTGGCACAAGCGATCGGTGTGTCCATCCCGCCGGGCACGCAACTGCTGTACGGCGAGACGGACGAGCACAATCCGTTCGTGCCGTGCGAGCAGATGATGCCGTTTCTGCCGGTCGTGCGGGTGCCGAACGTGGATGAGGCGATCCGCCTGGCGGTGAAGTACGAACACGGCTTCGGTCACACGGCGATCATCTGGTCGAAGAACGTGGACAACATGACGAAGATGGGCAAGGCGGTAGACACTACGCTCTTCATCAAGAACGGCCCGTGCATGGCGGGCCTGGGCGGCGGGGGCGAAGGCTTTCCGTCGTTCAGCATCGCCACGCCGACCGGGGAAGGCCCGACAAGCCCGCTGACGTTCACGCGGGTACGTCGGTGCGTGATGGTGGATAATCTGCGGATTCTGTGAGGAGTCAGGAGTTCAGCGTTCAGAGTTGCGAGTTGGGAGTTACCTTGGAGGCGACTTGTGCCGCGGTTCCAAGGTGATGTACCTGATCGGGCGTTCGAGTTGGGTGTGCGGGTGTTGAAGATGTCGGAGCAGTTTCCGGCGAAACCGGGATTCTTCCGTGTCCTGGATCAGGTCACGGCGACGGCGACCTCGATTGCGGCGAACCTCCAGGAAGCACAGGCGGCCTGCTCGCGTTCGGATTTCGTTCACGGCGTGAACATCGCCCGCAAGGAGGCTCGCGAGTGCTGGGTGCGCATGAGAATGCTCGCGAAGTGCGGCGTTCTTCCGGAAGCAAAGTTCGCGGAACTCATGGCGGAAGCGGATGCGCCGATCGCAACCCTGACACGCATTGTGCGAACCGTGCGGAAAGGCGGCCGTGGCGCCCATAATCCTGAACTGTTGACTCGGAACTCTTAACGTCGAGCACCGGAGGTGCTTTTGGTAATCGGTCACGTAATCGGTCACGCGATTTCGACAATCAAGCACCGCTCGCTCGTCGGACAGCGGCTGGTGGTGGTGTTGCCGCACCGGGCGGCCAGCGGGGACCCGTTCCTGGCGCTGGATTGCCTCGGCTGCGACGTCGGCGACGTGGTCGTCGCCAGCAGCGACGGAATCTTCGCCCGGGAACTTGTGAACGACATGCAGTCGCCGGCCCGATGGACGGTCATCGGTCTGGTGGACAAGCCGGAGGGCCAGCTCGTCGAATGAGCCGCGCGGTCGTCACAGCCCGAATGCTCCAGGAGATGCTTGCGGCCCGCGGGCCGATCGAGCTGCCGCGCGATGCCCTGCTTACGCCCGCCGCCCGCGACTGGCTGCGCGAGCGCAAGATCCCCGTCACCTGGCAGGACGCGAGCCCTCCGGGGAATGTCGTCGGGCGGATTCCGGTCGTCATCGACCTCAAGACACCCATGCTGCGGTCGCTGCTGATCGCGCTCGAGCGAATCGTCGGCACCACGGAGACGATCGACCCGTCGGAGAAGGCCGGCGGCATGGTCGCCGCCGTCCGCACGCTTTGTTCGGGCGTGGCGGCAGGCCGGTACCCGCGCGGGATTATCTTTGCGGATGACGGCAATCTCCCCGTGTGCGTCGCAAACAAGTGCCGGGGCATCCGGGCGGCGCTGGGGCTTTGCCTGCCGTCTGTCGAACAGGCCGTACGGCAGTTCGCGGCGAACGTGCTCGTGATCGAGCCGGGGCGACAGACGATGCACCAGATCCGGCAGATGGTGCAGCGGTTCGTCACGCTGCGGGCAGGGGAGGCCGCGAAGGCCGCCCTGGAGGCAATCGCGGCGGCGGAAGGAGCGGGTGATGCGAATCGGTGAAGTCATCGGGCGCGTGGTGCTCTCGCGATGCGACCGGGAGTTCGAGGCGGGCCGCTTCCTGATCGTCCGGCCGTTCGACCTGAAGGCCCTCACGGGCGCGGCCGCACCCACCGGCGAGGCCGTCGTCGCCTACGACGAGCTCAGCGCGGACGACGGCATGCCCGTGGGCATCTCGGAAGGACGCGAGGCGGCGATGCCGTTTCATCCGAAGCCGGTGGCGCTCGATGTGTACATCGGGTGTTTGCTGGACGGAGTGGTGATCGAAAGCGAAAAAGCAGGAAAGCGACGAGGGGACCGACGAACGGAGGAAACGGCGAATAGAAGAGAATCGCGGGGCGGCTGGAGGGCTTCCGGTGCGTGACCGTGATTGAGTATCGTGCGCGAACGACCGGGCTTCGTGTAATCGGACCCGGAGAGCCCTCCTGCGGTGTTGGAGGCCCGTATGGTCAACGAATGGAAAATCAAAGAGGAGATCTGCGAGATCGGACGGCGCGTGTATGCCAAGGGCTTCGCCGCTGCGAATGACGGCAACATCTCGTACCGGCTCAACGACAACGAGGTGCTCTGCTCGCCCACGCAGATCTGCAAGGGCTTCATGAAGCCCGACGACATCTGCAAGGTGGACATGAAGGGCAACCAGCTCGCCGGCCATCGCAAGCGGACGAGCGAGGTCCTCGTGCACCTCGAGGTCTACAAGCTCGATCCGAAGGTCAAGGCGATCGTGCACTGTCATCCGCCGCACGCGACGGCGTTCTCGATCGCCGGCGAGCAGATCCCGACGTGCATCCTGCCCGAGGTGGAGGTGTTTCTGGGAATCGTGCCGACGGCCGACTACGAGACGCCCGGCGGCGTGCAGCTCGCCGAGACGTTGCGGCCGTTTGTCGGGCGGGCCAACATCTGCCTCCTCAAGAACCACGGCACGGTCTCGTGGGGCGACACGCTCGAACATGCGTACTGGTGGACGGAGATCCTCGACGCCTACTGCCGCATGCTCGTGCTGGCCAAGCAGATCGGCAGGGTGGAACGGATCGACCCGAAAAAGGTCGAGGAGCTTCTCGACCTGAAGGAGAAGTTCGGGATGGGCGTCGACCCGCGGCGTCTGGAAAACGCCGATTTGTGCGTGAACACGGAGTTCGGCCGGGGCTTCCAGTCCCCATGGTGCGGCTGCTCTCTGACGCCCGCACCGGTCTCGTCGGCGGATTCGTCACAAGGCGCGGCGGCGAATGACGAGCTGGAGCATCTCGTGCAGGTGCTGACCGACCAGGTGATGGCGTCGCTCTCGGCATAGCACCGGGGGGGCGGCCGGTTCGTCCGGTATCCGCCACGCCGCCGTCCCGGAGCCCGCGAAGCACCGGACCAGGCGCGGGAGGTTAAGCGAACGACGGGCTTACGGAATTGCGAATCATGAATACCCCGAAATCGCTCGACATCAAGCTGGCGAAGATCAGGGCCAATCCCTCATGCAGGGAGTTCATCATCGCCGACGCGAAGGACGCCGACATGGCGCACGGCATCGGCGCGCCGGGCAAGTCGCCCGAACATTACTCCCAGGAGGGCAGGTTCCGCACGATGCCGGAGTTCTGCGAGATCATCCGGCAGATCGTGCACCAGGGCCTCGTGGACATCATGCTGATGTCGGCCTATGTGAACGACCGCCTCACGATCCAGGAGCGGCTCTTCGACAACTCACACGTGACGCCCGCCGCCCGCGCCAACGACACGACCGACATCCACGTGATCCGCGGCGGCGTGTACACGGCGCAGCCGTCGCTGCCCTTCCGCACGACGACGAGCGACCACATTCAGTGCGGCCACATCGACTGCGCGGACAACGAGCGGATCCGCGGCGCCAACCTGGGCCTCTACAGCGTGACGTTCAACAACGACGCCGAGCGCGACCGGCACACCCTGCAGGAGTACAAGGAGATCCGCATCGAGGCGGAGCGAAAGGGCGTTCGCCACTTCCTCTCTGTCTTCGACGCCAACGCCCCGGTAAACCCGATCCCGTCGGACAAGTTCGGCGGATTCGTGAACGACATCATCGTGCGCACCCTCGGCGGCGTGCCGGAAGCCGGACGCCCGCTCTTCCTCAAGATGGTCTACCACGGCCCCAAGTGGATGGAGGAACTGTGCCGCTTCGACCCGACACTGATCGTGGGAATCCTCGGCGGCTCGGCCGGCACCACTTACGACGCCTTCAAGCTCATCGCCGAGGCGCAGAAATACGGTGCCAAGGTCGCCCTCTTCGGCCGCAAGATCAACTACTCCGAAAACCAGCTCGCCTTTATCGAGATGCTCCGCCGTATCGTGGACGGGCAGATCTCCCCGGAAGAGGCCGTTCGCGCGTATCACGGCATCCTCCAGGGGCTCGGCATCAAGCCGCTGCGATCACTCGAAGATGACATGAAGCTGCAAACCAATGTGATGAGCTACAGTTCGTCCGGCGTGGTGGTCCCCCAGACGCACGAGCCGGCCGGCACCCGCCCCGCCGTCCCCCCCCCACCCGCCCCGGCCGGGCCAGCCCCGGGTTCGCCGGTCCCCCGCCCCCCCCGCCCCGCCCCC
>CAZMVY010000132.1:0-13579 GCA_964569765.1 uncultured Planctomycetales bacterium | reverse complement strand
CGTTTCCCAGGGCTTACGCCCTGGGCTATTCTCTGTCGCCCCTGTCGGGGCTTGCTCGTTCCGCGTCGCTCGTTTTCCAGGGCTTGCGCCCTGGGCTACTCTCTTGCCGGGGCTGAAAACCAATCGATGGCTATCACCGTAGACGGCGCTAGCCGGCGCTCCCCAGGGCGACCAGCTTCTTGTCGATCAACTCGCCGCAGATCTTGGGGTCGGCCTTGCCGGCCGAGAGCTTCATCACCTGGCCCATGAGGAAGCCGCGGGCCTGCTTCTGCTTCTTGGGGTTGGCGATGGCGTCCTGAACCGCCTTCTCGTTGGCGGCGAAGACCTCGTCTACCCATGCCTGCATCTGACCGACGTCCTTCACCTGAATCAAGCCCTCGCGGTCGGCGATTACCCCGGGCGGATCCGGCGAGCCGAGCATCTTCTCCGCGATCGTCACGGCCGCGGTCGCGTTGATCGTACCGTCGGCCGTGAGCCGGGCGAGTTCGCCGATGCGCTTTGCATCCACGCCAAGGCCGGCGATCGTCGTGCCGCGCTCGTTGGCGTACTTCGACCAGAAGCTGATGAACTGCCTGCCGAGCGTCTTTGCGTCGCCGCCGGCCCGGATTGCCTCCTCGAACAGGTCGGCCGTCGCCCGGTCGTTCACGATCGTCTCCGCGTCGCTCGGCGAGAGGCCGATCTCCTCCTGCAGCCGCCGGCGGCGCGGAATCGGCAGTTCGGGCAACTCGGCCCGGAAACGCGCGATCTGTTCCTCGGTCAGCGTAACCGGGACGAGGTCCGGGTCGGGGAAATAGCGGTAGTCGTGCGCCTCTTCCTTGCCGCGCTGATACTCGGTGATCTCGCGGGCGTCGTTCCAGCCGCGGTTCTCCTTGCCAGCCTTCTCGAGGGTGTAGTCGGGGTTGGCAAGCCAGTCCTCGATCTGACGTCGAAGCTCGTAGGCCACCGCCCCGCGGACGGAGCGGAAGCTGTTGAGGTTCTTCACCTCGCAGATCGGCGTGCGGTACTCGCGGCCGTCGCGGCGGATGTGCAGGTTGATGTTCGGCTCAAACCGCATGTGTCCCTTCTGCATGTTCGCCTCGCTCACGCCGAGGTAGACGACGAGCTTCTGCAGCTCCGTGCAGAAGGCGCAGGCCTCGTCGGCCGAGGCGATATCGGGCTCCGTGACGATCTCCATCAGCGGCGTGCCGGCGCGGTTGAGGTCCACCTGCGTGATCGACGGCTTCTCGTGCAGGTTCTTGCCGGCGTCTTCTTCCAGATGCACGCGGCGGATGCGGATCCGCTTCGTGCCGCCCTCCACGGGCAGGTCGAAGTATCCGTTCGATGCGAATGGCAGGTCGTACTGGCTGATCTGGTAGTTCTTCGGCAGGTCGGGGTAGTAGTAGCTCTTGCGGTCCCACTTGGTGAATGTGGCGATCGTGCAGTTCAGCGCAAGGGCCGCCCGCACGGCAAAGTCGAACGCCTGCCGGTTCATCACGGGCAGGGCGCCGGGCAGCCCCAGACACACAGGGCACACACGGCTGTTCGGCTCCGCAGCGAACTCGAGCGGACAGCCGCAGAAAAGCTTCGTCCGCGTGGCGAGCTGAACATGAATCTCCAGGCCGATGATCGCCTTCGCGTGCAGGTCCGTCAGGTTCATAGCGAAATCAGTATAGCCGACAGGATAGCGATTGACACGCGGCCGAGCGGACAAAGAGTCAGCGGCGGCCGCCAATCCAACGGATCCTGCGTTCCAAGGACCCGCCCGCCAGGGCGTTGACAAGGCGCCGGTCGCCCGTAACGAAGGAGCAGCCGTTTCGGATGGCGAGCGCAGGATAGAGGCAATCGTACACCGTCCGGCGGATGGCCTCGCTCAGAATGGGGGCGGCCTGCGCGTCTGTGATTCCCCGGCGGCAAATGCGTTTCCACGCCAGGCCGGCCAGTTCGGCCCGGAGCAGATCCGGCGCCAGGAGATGCGGGCGCCTGCGGAACAGCGCGACCGCGCGGACCGAATGTTCCTCCTCAAAGAAGAGCTTGGCCACCACGCCGGCGTCGACGACGCACGCCTTCATCGGTCGCGGTCCTCGCGGATGATCGCAGCGCTATCGCTGAAACGGCGGCCGAGGCCTTGCCGCAGTCGCTTGGCGGCCGCCAGCGCTTCCGGGATGGAGTACTCCGCGCTGCGTTCCAGGATAAGCTTGGCCTCGCTTTGCAACGACCGTCCGTGTCGTCTGGCTCGAGTCTTGAGACGCTTCACCAGCTTCACGTCCAGCCCGCGGATCAGGATGTCAGCCATGAGTGCGCCTCCTGCCACACAGATGCTATATGCTCTCGCATTGTGCTATCGAGGAAACAACATCCGGGCGCCGCCGCGCAGCTTTCACGTCGCACGCCGGGACGCGGGCAACATCGACTCGAAGTCGGCGTCTGTGTGCGTCCTTTTCACGGACGGAGTATTCATGGACGACTGTTCCCCGCGACCTTCAGAGGTTCTCCCCCCGCAGAAACGCCCTCGCCAGGCGCTCCGCCATCTGCTTGTTCGCGAAGACCAGCGGCAGGAGGAACTGCAGATCGGCGTTGGGCGGGCGGAGATAGTCGGCCATGGTGGTCCGCCACTTCACGTCGAACTCGCGCAGCTCATCCTGCGGGTGAGGCCGGTCGAGGGCGCGGTGAATGATCTCCGCGGCGATCTCCGCCGACCACATCGCGGGGTAGATGCCCTCGCAGGTAGCGGACGCCACGAATCCGCCGGCGTCGCCGATGGCCAGCGAGCGCTTGCCGACGTGGCACTCGATCTCGAGGCAGTGGCCGACCGGCAGGGTATGCGTCGAGGCATCGGCGGCGCTTGCCTCCCTCGGCAGGGACACCCCCTGAACATCCGTCAGGTTCCGCAGGAGCCCGTCGAGGTGCGCCCGCGCGGCACTCTCGTCGGTCGCGAAGACGGTCGCCACCTCGCGGCCCCCGGCCGACCAGTACGTCGCCAGTGCCTTGCCGCCCTCGATGCCCAGCACAAAGTTCAGAGTTCCCGGCAGCAGCCGGGACGCCTTACCCGCCGGCCATTCCAGTTGGGCGGCGAAGCGTCGCGGTGCGGCCGGACGCAACTGCAGGCCGATGCTCTCGGCGGCCCGGGAGTCCACGCCGTCCGCCAGCACGAGCAGATGGGCGGTCCGTGATGCGCCGTCGCTGCATTCAGCCGTAACGTGGTCCTCCTTCATGCGGAGCAGCGTCACGGCGGCATGCGGCGCGAACGTCGCGCCCGAGGCAACTGCGGCGGCGATCAGCGCGGCATTCCAGCCGTTGAGATCGACGAAGTACGCGCCGTGTTCCTCGCACGCCACCTCCTGATGCTTCGTCAGGTCGGCGGAATGAAACGCCACGGCCCGCACGGCCTGCACGCCCGCCTTCTTCGGCGGGATCTTCAACCTCTTGAGGATCCGTTCGGCCAACCCGCTGACCCAGCGCGGCATGGGCTTGCGGCCCTCCGTGGAGTCCCGGTCGAGCAGGACCACGCGGCGCTGCTCGGCCGCGAGCAGTCCGGCCACGGTGCTGCCGGCCGCGCCGGCGCCGACGACGAGGACGTCGCTGCTGACGGACGATCGGGCTTCCGTCGGACCGGGGCCGGCTTTCGTGCGAGCGGGCGGCGGCCCGGTCGCTTGCCGCGGTGCGGCTTCAGGCTTCGGGGAGATTCGTGCTGGTTTCGTGCGTCGCGCCATCTTGTGAAGCCCGGTGCCGGGCCTCCCCCGCGAAAACTACCGCAGATCGAGTTGTTTCCATAGCGCCTGTTCGGCCTGCCCGAACTGCTCCACAGAGTGCTGAAGGGCATCGCGAATCGCGGTCAACTCGCGGTCGTCCGTGCGAGGGATTCCGTCCCGCGAGTCCAGCAGGCCCTGGAGCCGCACGACGGCGTCATCGAGCTGACGCGCGGCATCGGAGAACGACCGGGCGGCGTCGAACACCTTCATCTCCCGGGTCTCCTGTTCCGTCGGTTTGTACAGCAGCCGCCATGGGTTCCGCGCCACGTCCTGAATCCCGGCCTTGAGGATGTCGCTTGTTTCCTTCAGGTTCACGACCGTCTTGTTGATCAGGTCCCGGTTGGAAACCATGACATCGCGGCCCGTGCCGGTGATCCGGTTGACGTCTTCCAGCGAGCGGTTAAGGCGCTCCACGGCGCGGTGCACGTTCGCAATCAGGCTGGCCGCATTCTTCACATCGAGCTGCTCGGCGACGCGCGCGGCAATCCGTTCGTCAAGCGTCTCCGCCGTGTGCCGCACGTGCCCCACCGCCTGCGCGATCGGCTGACGGTTTTCGGCGAGCATGGCCGCCGTGGTGGCCAGCGCCTGGTTCAGCGAATCCAGCGCCGCGTGCACCTTGCCGAGTGCGGCCTCTCCGCGTTTCGGGTCCATCTGCTCCCGGAGGGAACTGGTGGCCGCGTTGATGTTGTCGAGTACGGCGAGCAGCTTGCCGAGCAGGGCGTTGCGCTCGTCGGGGTTGAGTTGCACGCTCATGTGGCGCGTGACGTCGTTCAGATCGTCCAGCGATTTGTGGATCTTCGCGACGATCGAGGCGGCGTTGCCCGCGTCGAGCTGGCCGCGGATCATCGAGATGAGGCTGTCCTTCTTCTTCGGGTCGAGTTGGTCGGCCAGCAGGGCGATCGAGGCGTTCAGGCCCGGGGCCGCGCGGCCATCGACCGGGCGGTCCGGGCGGACCGGGCGACCGACGCCGCGGGCGCGGATCTCCAGCTTGCGCACCTCGCCGAGTAGAGGCTCGCCGGGAACGATCCGGCAGTCCTCCCGCAGGCCGACAACCGGATCCACCTCGGCGGTGACGTACACGAACAGAGCGGCGTTTCCCCCGGAGTCGGGCTCCTCCTGGAGCCGGATCGAGCGGATCGTCCCCACGCTCTGACCGCCACAGACGACCTCGCCGCCTTTCTTGAGACGGGCCGTGATCTGATCCGCCGGGAAGCGCACAACGAACGTCTGGCCGCCCCCCCGGATGTTGCCGGCGATGAAGACGAGCACGCCGCAGAACAGCACAACGAACGCGATCACCGTCAGACCCAGTTTGAACGTATTGGGTTGCTCGGGCATATCCGGCGCCTCAGCCTTCTGTGATAAGTTTCTCGAACTCGCTCAGCCCGTAGGCATCCGTGAGCGGGCCGTCGGCATTGCCGTGGAGAAACTGGTAGATCAGCCGCTCTTCGTCGTCGGCCAGATCGGTGGGCCGTCGATTCCGCAGTGCGTCGAACTCGTCGCGCGTCCCGATCCGCAGCACGCGCCCCCGGTCGAGCATAACCATCCGGTCGGCGATCCGGAAGGCCGAATCCATCTCGTGGGTCACCACGACGCTGGTCACGTGCAGCTTCCGGGAGAGGTCGATGATCAGCTTGTCAATGGCCGCCGACGTAACCGGATCCAGCCCGGCCGACGGCTCGTCGTAGAAAAGAATTTCAGGGTCCAGCGCCGTTGCGCGGGCCAGCCCGGCGCGCTTCTTCTGCCCGCCGGAGAGCTGCGCGGGCATCTTGTCCCGGTGTTCGAGCAGGTGGACCTGCTGAAGCTTCAGCGTGACGACGATGTCGATGATGGACGGGTCCACGTACGAGTGCTCGCGGAGCGGCAGAGCGACGTTCTCCGCGACGGTCATCGAGTTGAACAGGGCGCCGCTCTGAAAGAGGATGCCGAACTTCTTGCGGATGCGGTTCAGGTCCTCGTCGCGCATCCCCACGATGTTTACAGGCTCGGGCGCGTCGCTGGTCTTGTAGAGAATCCTTCCTTCGTCCGGCGTGTACTCCCCGATCAGGCAATTGAGCAGCGTGCTCTTGCCGCAGCCGGAGCCGCCCATCACGACCAGGGTCTCGCCCCGGCGGACGTCCAGGTTCACGTCGTCGAGGACGCGGACCCGCACGCCGTCCTCGTTCACGAAGGACTTCACGAGGCCCCGTACCGAGATCACGATGTCCTCGTTGGCCAAGGGATATCCGTCACTCCGTCCGTCGGTCGTTCCGTGGGCCCGTTGCGGGAGGGCAGCTTCGAAGAGGCACGCCGCGCCCGCCAACCCTCCTCGTCGCTCCTCACGGCCGCCGCACGCCGCGTCAGGGCTTCACCTTTTCCAATCCGCGCCGGCAGCGGTAATAGATCTCCGACTGCCGATAGGCCGTGAACTGGGAGACAACCGTTGCAAACAGCGACTCCGCGCGGTCCTTCCGACCGTTGGCCAGGTCGGTTCGCGCCCGCGCGTACAACGCGTTCATCTGCTCAATGGATCCGGTCGGCGCAATTCCCGCCGCCGCAACATACAACTGCTCGGCGCGGGGAAAGTCGTAAAGCGTGCGGGCGTACAGGTCGCCTCCAAGCATGGCGGCAGCCCAGCGGAGAACGGGCGCGGCCTGAGCGTTACCCGCCAGTTCTTCGAATGCGCCCGCCACCTTCGCCAACTCCGGTCGATTCACCGCCCCCATGCCGCTGCGGGCCATCAGCACGGCGGCTGCCCGCTGAAACGCCTCGACAGGCTGCGCCGGCAACCGCTCGGGCAGATTGTCCGTCGGAACCACATCGAAGACGCGCACGAACTCCGCCGCCGCGCGCCACTCTGCCTGGGCGCCGTAAATGAGCAGGCACCGCGACTGGCCCTGTACGCCGACGGGAACATAGAGGCGGCTGAGCACATCGCCCACCGCCGCCGCAGGCGCGGATTCGAGACGAATGTGCAGGAAATTCCGGGGGGTCTCCGGCGGCGGCGGTTCACTGAAAAGGACCAGTTGGAAGTAGTCGCCGGGCTGCACGCCGGCGTCGGAGGGCGCCGGTGGCACGATCGGGCGGCGGGCGGCTTCCACGGGGCGGGCCGTCGGCGCTGAAGCCGGGCCTTGCCCCGGGCGCGGTACGGGCCGATTGCTCGCCGCCGCGGGCCGGGCCGTCTGACCGGTCCGCTGCCAGTTGAACTCGACATCCCCGCAGCCGGCCCAGCCCCCTGCCAGCGCCAGGAGAACCGCCGTCCGCAACAGACCGCCGCCGTTCGTGCCTCGGTTGACGAAGGTCATAAACCCACAGTTTCCGTTCTCTGTTGCGGATGGTCAAGCCGGCGGTCCGCAGACGCCTTGTCGCGAGGAAACCCGCTCTCGGGCGGCGCGGCCGAACGACCGGTCGGCGGAGGCCGGTGGTTTCGCCAGTCGGTTCGTTGTCGCCGAGGAGCACCGAGGCCCGACGGGGGCGGTCCCATCGGCGGCGATTGCCCGGACCCGGCGTGCTCGGATAACCTGAGGGCCATGAAACGTACGTTGCGGCTGGCGCTGGTTGGCGGGGGGATGTTCGGAAGGGACATCGTGTTGCGTTGTCTGGCGGACATCCAGCAGTGCGGCATTACGCCGTACCTGGGCACGGCCGGGCTGGACCGGCACGCGCGCGAGCTGGCCGGCGTCGAGTTCCAGGTCGTGGCCATCGGAACCCGTACGCGCGGCAGTGCCGAGGCACTGGCAGCGGCCTTTGCCCGCGACGTGCCCGGCGGCGCGCCGGCGGCCTATCACGGCGAGGCGCCTTGGCTGCCGATGCTGGACGAGCAGAGGCCGGACGTTGTGTTCGTCGCCACGCCGGATCATCTGCACACGGCGCCGATCCTCGCGGCCGTGGAGCGGCGCGTTCACGTCGTCGCCGAGAAGCCGCTGACGCTCCGGCTTGACGAGGCCCGGACGATCGTCGAGCGGAGCCGGGCACTGGGCGTCGTTGTCGCGGTAGACATGCACAAACGCTACGATTCCTTTCTGCGGAGCATGTTCGTCGACGTGGTCCCGCAACTCGGCGATCTCCTGTACGCGCGAGCGGTGCTCGAGGAACCGTTGGCCGTCTCGACCGAGGTTTTCAAATGGGCGGCCGACAGCAACCCATTCAGCTATGTCGGCGTTCACTGGACCGACCTCTTCGCGCACTACCTCGGCGTGCGGCCGGTTTCGCTGCACGCCGTCGGGCAGAAGAAGCTACTGGCCAGTTGGCGTGACTCGGCACACCCGTGCGGCATCGACACGTTCGATGCGATGCAGGTCAGCGTGCAGTATGACAATGGGATGAACGTCCAGTACATCAACGCGTGGATCAACCCGGCCGACTTCGAAGGCGCGGTCAATCAGGAGGCCGAGATCGTCGGCACGAAGGGCCGCGCCTTCGTCGACCAGCAGGACCGCGGGATGCGATCCACGATCGCTGGCAAGGGCACGCGGACGCACAACCCGCATTTTCAGGCGGAGGTGCCGCGGGCGGGTAGCGTCGACGACCGGGCGTGCATCGGCTACTGCAAGGACTCGCTGATCGCGGGGCTCGATGCCGCGTCGCGGGTCGCGCTGGGCCTGGCGGATCGGGCGTCGCTCGCCGGCACCTATCCGGATGCGGAATCCGCGTTGAGCTCCGTGGCCATTCTCGAGGCCGCGGCCCGCGCGGCGGCGGCGAATCATGCGTATCTGGCTGCCGGTCGCGGCGTACCGGTGACCGCGCGCTTCGAGGCGGACACGTACGAGCTGATCGATTCCCTCGCCTGAGATCGCGGCGGGTATGCGTGCGTACGCGGTACGCGGGTCGGCGACGCGTCCTCAGGCAAGCAGGGAGGTGGGTACACGCCCATGTCACACGAGTGCATCACGGAGCGAGGTATCCATGCGATTTGAGTTCGCCACGGCCACGCGGATCGTCTTCGGGAATGGCGCGCTGCGGGACATGGGTCCGTTGGCGGCAGGGATGACCGGCACGTCGGCCCCCCCCCGGGTACTGGTAGTTACCGGCCGGTCGACGAAGCGGGCGCAGCCGGTGCTCGATCTCCTCGGGGCGCAGGGCCTCTCGTATTCGACGCTGACCGTGGAGGGCGAGCCGACGGTCGATCTCGTTCAGAGAGGCACGCAACTCGCCCGGGAGCAGGGCTGCACGCTCGTCATCGGGTTCGGCGGCGGCAGCGCGATCGATGCCGGAAAGGCAATCGCCGCGATGCTGACCAACCCGGGCGAGGTTCTCGATTATCTGGAGGTGATCGGCCCCGGACGGCCTCTGACCCGGCCGCCGGTCCCGTACATCGCCATCCCCACCACGGCCGGCACGGGAAGCGAGGTCACGCGAAACGCCGTGCTCGCTTCGCCGGCGCACAAGGTGAAGGTCAGCATGCGCAGCCCGCTCATGCTGCCGCGGCTGGCCCTCGTCGATCCGGAGCTGACACACGACCTGCCGCCGGCCGTGACGGCGAGCACGGGAATGGATGCCCTCACGCAGCTTATTGAACCATACGTTTCGGTCCGCGCGAACCCCATGACCGACGCGGTTTGCCGCGAAGGCATCCGGCGTGCCGCGCGGTCGCTGCCGCGAGCGTATCGCGACGGCCGGGACGCCGCCGCACGCGAGGACATGTCGATCGCAAGCCTCTTCGGCGGGCTGGCATTGGCCAATGCCGGGCTCGGCGCCGCACACGGCTTCGCCGGGCCGATCGGCGGCGAGTTCCCCGCGCCGCACGGGGCCGTCTGCGCGACGCTGCTTCCGCACGTGATGTCGGTCAACGTCCGGGCCCTCCGCGAGCGGTCGCCGACGAGCCCGGCGCTGATGCGTTACGCCGAGGTCGCCGCGCTGCTCACGGACGACGCGAACGCGACGGCCGAGCGGGGCATCGACTTCGTTCGGCAGCTCTGCGAGGAGTTCGCGATCCCGACGCTGGGGACATACGGGGTGACGACCGCGGATCTGTCGGGGCTCGTCGAGAAGGGCCGCGCCGCCAGCAGCATGAAGGGCAATCCGATCGCCCTGACGGATGCGGAACTCTACGAGATCCTCGCCCGGGCGCTGTAATCCAGAATCCTGCGTCACCGGATGTGCCGTTCCCACAGCTCACGGCTGTTGATCGGCGTCATGTCCTCGTTGTGCCGCGGGTTGCGCCCGTTGAAGTTCACGTAGTCGTAGGGCTTGCCCTCCCAGTAGTCGCCGGTGACCGTGTTCTTCGTGCCCCATGAATCGGTGTGGTACACCGTCCCGCCCTCCATCGAGGAGACCCAGTCCTGCTGCCCGCGGATGTACGCCGTGCGCTGGTAATCGATGTAGTCCATACTCCGCTGCCGCTCATCGTAGGCGGCCTGCATCATCTCGCGGATCTCGCGGGCGTTGCGGGCGACCATCGCCGCCGTCTCCTGCTGCATCCGGCGGAGGCGGGCCATCCCCTGTTCGACGTAATCCCGCGCCCATCGATCATCGATCTGATACGACTGCAGCATGGAGATGAAGTTCCCGACGTAGGCGTTGAACTTGTCCGCCGGCGCGAGGACTGTCAGGTGCTTGAAGGACCAGTTCGTCCCGAGCCGGGTGCCGAACGAAAAGCCGAACGTGTAGCCCTTGCATCGTCCCGCCTTCGTGTCGCATGTGTAGACGAACTCCTCCGCGGTGACGGTGCCGATGGTGTACACGGTAGCCATCGCCCGGGCAACGTCGTCCCGGTCAAAGACGCTTTCGAACTCCATGTTCGTGGCCAGTCCGCTCGCCCCGGCCAGCGTCTTCATCGCGCGGCTCGGGCGAAGATAACGGTAGACAGGCACGCCCGGGACGGTGACGCCCAGTTCCGGGGTGATCACCTCCACATTCGCCACAATGAACGCGTAACCTC
Source organism: uncultured Planctomycetales bacterium (assembly GCA_964569765.1). Lineage (GTDB taxonomy): Bacteria > Planctomycetota > Phycisphaerae > UBA1845 > PWPN01 > CAZMVY01. The sequence goes on along the minus strand of CAZMVY010000132.1, from coordinate 2,992 downwards.
CGCTCGGATCGCCCGCCACGAAGCATCCCTTTCCGAGTTCCTGGCACTCCCAACCCCGCGGCATCGCGAAGCTCGCGGACCCGTCGCGGAGCCGGTACGTCGTCAGCTCCACCTGGATCGGCGCGGCGGCCGCGCCCGCGCCCGCGCCTTTGAACACGCGAATGTTCGCCAGGATGCTCAGCAGCAACGGCATACGTTCCGCCAGGTTCCCGTCCGCGGCCTCGACACTGGAGTAGACGAATTCGCCACGGGCCACCGAGACCCAGCACCGGAACTCGCGTTTGCCCTTCTGCGGGGCGGTGAACGCGGCGCTGAACGCGATCCGCCTTCCGTCCCGGGAGGTTGCCGCATCACGGATTTGGAGATCCGGAAATTGCCGCCCGATCCCGCCGACGAACCGCTTGGCCAGCGCCAGCGCGTCGTTGCCCGTCGGGCTCACGCCGTAGAACATCGCCGCCTCGCAGGCGCCATCGGGTTCGGCCACCGAGATCGTTCGGAAGTCCGGCCGTCCTCCCTCGGCCACAACCCATCCCTTCGGCTTGTAGAGCACGAAGACGGCTTCTTTCGAGGCGTACTTCTCCATCGGTATCTGCAAGCCCGCCGGCCGGGTCGCCCCCGTGGCGGCCGCCGACGCGACCCCCGCTCCGATGAAGCCCAACAGCCCGCCCGCAATACGCGTCGCAGATCGCAATGTGTGAGTCATAACGCGCTTCCTGATGTGAGCGTCGATGTCCGCCCCAGCCCCGCGAACGCGGCCTGCAGCGGGCCTCGCGAACAACTTTTCACTCGGCATGACGCATGCCAGCGGGCGAAACCGCGTTTTCAGCACGCGGCAGGCCCCGCGTGGCGACAACTGGGCAATAATACCCAGTACAGGAGACACGGGTGGGTAAACGCCGCGTAATCAATACCCGGCCGCGCGTCGTAGGGGCGGCTCTATGCGGCCGCCCTTCTTGTGGACAAAGCCGTCGGGCTGCCCCAATGTCCCGATCACTTCAACTCGGGGGCCACATCGCCGTACGACCAAGGCGCTTTGAACGGCGGCGCGGGCGGCCGCACAGGGACCTCGCCGGGCTTCATCCCGCGGGCCAGCCCCAGCGCGGCATCGACCATCTTGCGGCCAGCGTCGGTCGGCAGGTTGCTGTAGCTCGTCAGACGCGTCTCGTACCCGCCGCCGTGCTCCCCGAAGGCATCCTCGGTCGGCACGTACCCGACGCACCCATTGGCCAGCTCGACCGGGAACGTGAACGGGAACCCGCTCGCGGCCTTCAAGTCGAGCCCGAGTTGGCAGAACATCTCGCCCGGGGCCGCGAGAAAGACCGCCGGCCCGATTTGGACGGCCTGGATCTCGGCCTCCACGAACGGTTCCCTCGCCAGGATCGCGTCGAGCAGGACAATCTCCTTCGCGAACGTCCACTCTGTGTGGCCGACCGCCGCCGGGTCCTTTCGGACCAGTTCCAGGCATTGCTTCACGCGCTGCGGCGCGGGCGCGCGTCGCGGCAGGCGCAGCACCTGCGAGCGGGCGACCACCGGCCGCAACGTGCCCTTCTCCACGCTCGCGAGTACCTTAACGGCCTCCGCGCCGACGCGGGTGCCGACGAACCGGACGCCGTCGTCGCCGGGCCGCTCGTCGTACCGGCTGAGGTTGTCCACCTGCGTGACGTCGCCGCAGAAGCCCTGGAGAAAGACGACGACCGCGTCGGCGCCCATCACCCCGCGAATCGTTGCCTCCAGCGGCTGAATCCAGTTCGCGGAGATGCCGCCAGGGTTCGTCGTGGCATGACAAGCGTAGTTGACGACGCATCCCAGGAAATCGCCCTTCATGTTCCAGACGCCGATCACGCCGACCTGCGGGTCCGTCGGGCCGGCCACGGCGACGATGTCGGGATTGCCCTTGCCCGGGTGGGTGAAGGTCAGACCGTTCCTCATGCGGAAGCGGCGGTTGAAGGCCACCTGATCCTCGATCCCGGTGCCCACGCCGCAGCGAACATCGGTGCGACGGGCATCGGCCTCTTCGACCGCCGCGACGATCTCCCTCTGGACGCGCGCGAGGTACGCCGCATCGGCACACGACGACTTCTCGTACGCAAGCGATTGCACGAGCGGCGAGGCGTGGTCGAACTCGCCCGGCTGCACCATGCCCGTCGGACCGGACGAGTGCGAGTGCGAAGCGCCGACCAAGACGGCACCCGGCGGGATACCGCATCGGTCATGAATCTCCGCCCGCGCGGCGGTCACGAGCGATCGCGGCACCATGAGGGCATCGACGCCGACGAGCGCTACCCGCGTCGCGCCGTCGTCGAATACCACTGCCCGCACCTTACATGGGTCGTGCAGCTTCTGATGAAAGACCTTGCCGTAGCCGCCCGGCTGCTCCATACCGATCGCCGGCGTGATGTCGCGCTCGGCAAAGCCCGCCTTCAGAACCTGCGCCGGGCGGGTCTGCTGCGCCTCGACGCGCGCGCCCGAAAACCCGACGCCCCAAACGACCGCGATAAGACTCAACTGCCGGACCATGCTTTGGATACCTCGCGTTCGGCCTGACCCGCCGCTTCGGAAACAGCCCCGCACACGTTCGGGGATCGCGCGGGCATTGTAATCCCGACCGCCCCGGAACCCACATAGGCTGACAATCGAGACTCTCCCTCAGGCCGATCCGATGCCGACACACCAGCCCCGGCCGGGCGCACCGCTGGAGATCGAGGATGGAATCCAGTATTCTCGGGGGACGCGTTCGGGGCACGCGGCGACCGTGAATGCACGAACCCCGTCGAAGAGTGGAACGACAATTCCTGAAAGGAGCCAGCCGTGAACAAGCAGGTACGCAGGTCGGCGAGTGTGTGTCCGGGTTGCGCTATGAATCGGCGTGAATTCCTGGCGGGCTGCGCGGGCTGCCTCGCCGGGGCGGGCGGGCTCGCCTTGCTGACCTCGAAGCGGGCGGAAGGGGCCGATGCTGCGGGCAGGCCCAAGGTGCGGCTCGTGTTCACCCACA
>CAZMVY010000131.1:0-13636 GCA_964569765.1 uncultured Planctomycetales bacterium | reverse complement strand
TAGATCGTGGTCGCGATGCCCATGACCCAGATCGTAAGGTAGAGATCGGTCCCGGAGATGACTGCGACGGCCAGCGAGCAGGAGAACGTCGCCGCCGCCATCCAGCCCGTTCGCAACAGAATGAAGAGAAATGCCGCGAACAGCCGGACGCGAACGTCAAAGCGTTTCTCAAGCAACTCGTACGCCGTGAAGCACCCCGACCCGACGTAGATCGGGATGAACCATCGCATCACGATGGGCGTCGTACACAGGACGCCTACAAGCCCCACTCCCCAGAGCAGGTTGTAGCGGAAGGTCTCCCCGGGGACCATCAGGAAGCTGTTCGCGCTGAAGAGCGTCGCCATCACGCTCAAGCCCACCGGCAGCCACCCCATGCCGCGATTCGCCAGGAGAAACTCCGTCGAGGAACTCTGGCGATGAAACGCCAGCCCCAGCATCGCGGTGATCGCGATGTAGCCCAGCACGACCGCCCCATCGATCCACGAAAGATGCTCCAGAACCTGAACGTGCATTACCGCCTCCCGCGTCATCATGCCGCTGAACGACGTGAATGTGACCGGATGCCCCGGGGGATGTCAAGCCGATGGCGAACCGGCGTATCCTGGGGTCAGGAGACGGTGCGGCCCGACGTCGGCTTCGTCCGTCCCATCCACGAGAAGCCGGACGCCCTGCCGCAGCATTCTCGAAACAGGCGGTAGTACATCAGCTCTTCCTTGCTGCGCAGCTCCCACCCCTCGTCCGGCCTGCGCTCGCGCGCAAAGTCTTCATCCGAAACGGTCTCGTCGGCGTGCTGCGCCAGCAATTCGCCGACGCCGGCCCCCTGCCAGAACTTGGCCTTGGGCCGGTTCAACACGGGCGGCGGCAACAACCCTTCCATCGCCTGCCGCAGGACCCACTTTTCCACACCGCCGCGAATCTTGAACTCGACCGGGATCCGCAGCGCATAATCGACGACTTCGGGGTTGACGAACGGAACGTATACCACGAGTCCGTGAGCCGCCGCGCAGCGATCAACCCGCTGAAGGGCCGTGTTGTGAAGCCGCCCCGTGATGTCCACCAGCTCGCCGGGAAGATCCTGCGGATCGAGCCCCTTGAGATACTCATAGCCGGCAAAGAGCTCGTCCCCGCCCTCGCCGGAGAACGCCTCACCCACGCGCTCGGCCATGCGGCCGGCCACGAGGTAATTCATCACGCTTGATCGCACGAGGAGCGCGTCGAACGATTCGAGATGGTAGATGACGGCGGGGAGCACGGCAAGCATCTCCTCGAGAGTAACGACGACCTCGGTGTGCTCGGACCCGATGAAGCGCGCGACCTCCCGCGCAAAGGCCAGGTCCGGTGCGCCCGCAACGCCGCCGGCGACGGTGTAAAGCCTGTTCACGTGCGGCCTTGCCAGCGCTGCCATCGCGCTCGAATCGAGTCCTCCGGAGAGCCACGCGCCCACGGCGTCCCGGCGGATGCAGCGTCGGACGGCTTCGGCCAGCCGCGAACGCAACCCGCCGGCAATCTCCTCGGCAGATCCGGGAAGCGTCGGCTGCGGCCGGAGCTCGAAGTACCGGCTGATATATACGCCATCGTACGTGCAGCCGGGCGGCAGTTCGTTCACGTCCCGCGTGGCTTCCAGGAGACCCTTGACCTCGGACGCGAAGCAGAGTTCTCCGTCGGGCCCGCGTCCGTAGTAGAGCGGGGCCGCACCGACCGGGTCGCGCGACAACGCGATCCCGCCGTTCGTCACCCGGGCCTCGGCGAAACGTCCCTCGCCGGCGCCGTCACGGATCAGCAGGCGCTCTCTGCACACCGGGCTGGGCAGGCACTCGGGCCAGACCGAGCCGAGCGTCACCCCGTCGAGTTCGGCCACGTCCCGCCCGGCCCGGCCGCGATGAGCCATGCGGTCCAGCATCCGCGCGACGATCTCGTGCTTCCCGGCGCCCGTGATCCCTGCAATACCCGGCATGCGACGGCCTCCTATAAGTCCCTCAGCGATTTCCGCGACAGCGCCTCGACGACTGTTTCCATCCGTGTTGCGGCGGGGAGGCGATCGCCTTCTTCATCAACGACCACCACCGAGCCCCGCACGAGCCGTGTATGCCAGCGGACCGCCGAACGGAACTCGTCTCTGCACTCCCAGAGATACGGAACCGGCAGAAAGCCCCCAGCCAGAATCCGGTACAAACCGTCGGCCGAGTACGGCGAAGGAATATGCGCTTCGATGGCCCGAATCACGGCACGCGTTTCTTCCAGCAACTCCGTCGTTCGGAAGAGGACTTCGGGATGATTCGCCATGTCGTCCACCCTGCCTCTCGCCCGCAGCCTGCGATACTCCTCGAGGGCGTGGCGCGTGATCTGAATGCTTTCGTTCACCACGGCAGGATCGGCCAGGTGCGAAGCCTCGGAGTAACTCACCACATGGATGATCGGCGGGCTGGTTGCGTCATGGGGCTCGATATCGTCCATGAGCGCCGTGACGGCAGCCAACTGTGCCTTGGCCCGTTCCAGATCGGCGGAAAGATAGTCCAGCCCCGCCCGCGGCTGCACGATGACACGAAACGAGTCGTCTTCCAGTTCCCGGACCAATTGCAACATGGCGCGCGACTTGGCGAGGTCCTGAACCCCCCAGGTGTACCGAGGCGTGTTCAACATGTTCTGGAGAACCAGATGACGGATCCCCAGGCTCTTGGCCACCTTCGCGGCAATGACCGCGGAGGCCACGCAGGTTACGTCATCCGCGCCGCGAAAAGCGAAGTGGTGAGGCACGTTGGGTTCGAACGGCTTGCCCACCGACGCCACGTATCGGATCGTCTCCAGGTGCTGTGCCAGGTTCTCACGCACCGTATAGGGTCCCCGCCCGTCGATCCGGCAGAACCACCACAGCGAAAGGGCGTGCCACGCCGCGTGAAGGGTCTCCTCGTACATCCGGGCCAGCGCCGGAATGTTCTTCGTGCCGGCGTACGTCCGCACGAGCATCGGCCGGGCGGCCTGCCATACGGCCGCATACTCCGCGGCCGCGTTGATCGGTACCCCGCCCCCGTTGGGCTTGCCCCCCCAGTCCTCGCCGAACGCGGATTGGGTCAACTGCGAGGTTCCGATCGAGAGGATGTCGAGCAGTCCGGAGCGGGCCAGCCGCCCTGTCCATTCGAGGAACAGACGCAGCGCCTCCGACCGATCGGGATGATACGGGCCGACATGCGCCCGCATCAGGGGAGGCAACCCGTGCTCGCGGCCGTGTTCCAGACGGCCCACAAGCGTATCCCGCGCCGTGCCGAATCCATCGCATCCGCGGCGATCGACGGGCCGGATCCGCAGGTAGTCTCCCTTTCGGATCAGATCCCGGCCGAATGACAGCCGCGCCTCGTCGTAACCGACGCCTTCGGCCAGACTCCGCGGCATCGCGCCGGCGCTGATCCCGAGCTTCTCGAGCGTTTCGGCCGGCGTCTCGTCGCCCTGGAAAACGCCCGCGACTTCCGGCACCCGCTCCCGCACCCGGTCGCACGCCGCCGGCAACCCCGCGAAATAGACGGCCCGAAGCGGCCCGCCCTGTTCGCGGAACAGCCGCCTCGTCCCGAGCTGGTGCACCAGCCGCTCGAACAGGGCTGCCCCCTGCTCCGGATCCAGGCGGTAGCTGAAGCCGAGAACAGTAACCCGATGCCGCCGAAGCCATTGTTCGATGGCTGCTAAACTGCGGACATCCTCGGGCCGGCCGAACGCCTCACAGGCGGCGACATCCCCGACGATCACGTCGTAACCGCAGTCCCGCAGGAGCTGCTCGACCGAGCTGATGCCGAGCGTGTGGGCCTCAATCGCCGGCCTGACGAGACCGAAACGATCAGCCCTCGTAGGTGAATGTCTCCGCGTTTGCATCGGTTGATAGAGTCCGTGCTTCCCCTTCACGCAAATCACCGTTCGCGGGCGGCTGGGACGAGGGCCGATTCGCTACGACGACGTTCTCGCCGGCCCCCACCACGAGGAGACGTATGTCCTTCACCGACATCCCCGCGATCCCCAGGCGTTGCACCGTCCGCCCCTCGGCCCAGTAGTCCACCCCATGCATGACGCAGGCGAGATGAATCACCGCCCGAAGGGTGGGGGTCGGCACCCCGAGCATCTGACCGATCGACGCGATCGGCACAAGACTCATCGGTACGTCCTCGGCTATGTACCGGTGCTGGAGCGTCGCCACGGCCCTGATCCCACGGTACCCTGCATTGGCCCGCATGGCGTCCAGCAGCGTCTTGCCGGCCGCATTGTACGCCAGATAGAGCCACTCGCGGGCGGTATGCGCACGGATGCCCAGCGCACTGGTCACCGCGATCCGCTCCCGGTCGATCGCCTCCAGCACGGAAGCCACCGCAGGCGTGACGCCTTGTACGTAGTATTCGAAATCCCCGTGTGTATCCTCGATCCGGCCGGCATTGAGAATCGTTATCGCCGGGTGGAATACCGCGCCAATGTTGTCCAGACTCGTCCTCAGGACGTTGTCGCCCGGCACGAACTGCGGAAGAGCGCTCTGGATGACCGGCAGGACGTCCGCAATGTGATAGGCAGGCAGCGTCGCCACCGGAACCGAGCTCTTCACGCCGAACACGTGAACCTTTCCCGGGTTCGTCAGCCGCGAGGCATAGAGGAGGGTCTGGGCCTCCGCCAGATAGGGCCGGACCCCGGGGCTTTTCACCTTGAGTATCTGCGCGACCTCAAGCGCCCCGCCGGTGCGGCCAGGGTTCAGCACGATGGCCTGGCCGTCCTTGATGTGCGGCGCAAGGAGGGTCGCAATGTTGCGGTGAGCCGTGGCCGGTACGACAACCATCAACACATCAGCGTCCCGGACGGCCTCGCCGATGTCCGTCGTGATCCTGTTCAGCGTCGCGAAACCGTGTACTTCCCCCGTCAGGCTGATGCCACCGCCGGACCGGATGGGCTCCAGCCGCTCTTCACTCCGGGTGAAGAGGTTCACCTTGCAGCCGGTCAGCGCCAGATGCCCGGCCATGGCCAGCCCGCCGGGGCCGGCCCCCAGGACGCAGAAGGTCGGCATGCCCTCGACCGCGACGATCTCCCCCAGAGGTTCCTCCGCCTTCGCGAGAATTTCGATCAGTTGCGCCGCCGACTCCGCCGCGAGCAATGATTCCACAACCCCCTGCTCAGTACAGAGCCGGACAATCCGGCTGAGAACACGCAGGTACAGCCCCCGGGTGGGGCCCGGCCCAAGCAGCAGGACGATCAGATTCGCCCGCTCGTCCGGTCCGTCGCCCCACCGCACGCCCTTGCGGCTGGTAGCCATCGCAAAGAGCAACTGCTTGCAGGCGATCGTGGCTGCGTGGGGTACGGCGACCCGATAGGACCCCATCGGCAGAAGTGTCGGGCCCGCACGGTCCCGCGCGCGAATGTCGCCAAGCGCCGTCTGGACATCGAGCCCCCTTGCCTCTCCCAGCGCGGAAACAAGTTGCTTGAGGGCCACTTCCTTGCTTTCTGCCGAAATGCCGGCGAAGACGTAGCGGGGATCGAGGAGTTGTGAGATTCGCATGGTCCTGCTCCTTCACGATTTCCGCGTTCTCGTGGCCTTCCTGCCCGATGAATGCTATGCGCCTTCGGCGATGTCCGACGGAAAATCCCGCTGACCGGCACGGTCTTCGGGCCACTTCGCGCCTCGGGCGCCCATATCCCTGCCGGATAGAGCCGAGCGCCTGCGAAAGGCGCACGACATCTCTTATACGAACGAAACGATACATGGATGCATTGATAATCATGCATTGATCCTTCGCTTTTATCAATGTATCATAGCAGCATGCACCGCCTGAACTACAACCACCTGCTCTACTTCTGGCTCGTCGCGAAGGAGGGCACCATCGCCGCCGCATGCGAGCAGCTTGGCGTCACACAGTCCACCATCTCCACGCAGATTCGTAACTTCGAAAGGACTCTCGGGGAAAGGCTCTTTCGTCGCGTCGGGCGGAATCTCGTTCTGACCGAGACCGGCCGCCTCGCCTATCGGTACGCCGGCGAGATCTTCTCGCTCGGCGGCGAACTCCTGGATGCCCTCCGGGGCGGGCCGGTCAGCCGGCCGTTGCAATTCAACATCGGCGCGCAGGACACCCTACCCAAGCTGATCGTCTACCGCCTGCTTGAACCCGTCTTCCGGCTCCCCGAACCCGTGCGCGTCGTCTGCCACGAGGGCACTCCCGCACAACTCCTTCCGCGATTGTCGGTCCACGATGTTGATCTGGTCCTTTCGGACGCCCCGATCAGCCCTCATATTAAGGTCAGGGCCTTCAATCACCTGCTGGGCGAGTGCGGAATCGCGTTCTTCGCCACCCCGAAGCTGGCCCGAAAACTGCGCAAGGGCTTTCCGGAATCGCTCAATGGGGCTCCGGCGCTCCTGCCGGCCGAGTCCGCGGCCATGCGGGGAACTCTCGAAAAGTGGTTTGACTCCGTCGGGGTACGACCCGCCCCGGTGGCCGAGTTCGAGGACATCGAGCTGATGATGACGTTCGGGCGACAAGGGCGGGGCTTCTTTCCGGCTCATGACGCGATCACGGCGGAGGTGCTTGGCGACGGCCGTGTCGAGTTCATCGGAACCGTCGGTGGAAGGAGCGAGCGGTTCTACGCCATCAGCGTCGAGCGCCGCCTCAAGCATCCTGCCGTAGTGGCGATCACGGAGGCCGCCCGGGACAGTCTGTTTGCCGACAGCACCCTCCAATAACGAAAAACGAATTGACATCGCAGGCCTGCCGCGCTACGCTTCTGGAGACGAAACGAACAAGGGTCCGGTGCGTGTGTGCCCGGAGGCATTTCGGATGGTCGGGCCGCCATCTGTCAACGGTTCCGCCGAACCGTGCCGATCGTGAGCCCCCGCGTGAAGGCGGCGAACGGAGCTCGCCGGCAGGACAGGAGCGCCCGGCGCCCGCTTCAAGTTACCCGGCAGCGTGATATCGGCCCCGCAGGGCCATGAGCGGCCGACGCCGTGCCGACGGTCCCGACAAGCCCCCTGTGGTCCGCCCTGCTCGCGAGGAGCGATCCTGCTCGGCGGGATCTTTCTGGACGCGGAACGCCTGCGCTCGTGCAAGCGGCGAAGGGCAAAGCTCCGCGCTGCCGCAAGGAGGCAGCCATGCATACGAACCCGGGACCCGCTTCGGACAGGCCGCCCGAAGGAATCACGAACGTCACCGTGATCCTCGCGCGTGTTGTGTGGACACTCCTGGGGCCGGCCGCCATCGGTCTGGCGGCGCTTCGCATGGTGACCTGCGGAGACGGGTGGTTGACGCCTTTGGACGCGTTCTACGCCGTCGTCGTCGTGCTGATGATCGCCTGCCGCGCGATCGAACAACGATCCGGCACGGCCACCACCGTAACCGGGGCACCGTCAACCCCCGATCATTTCAAACGCTACGTCGCAACGCTGGTCATCGTCGCGGGGGCGATCTGGGCCGGGGCGAACCTGATCGGAAACCACCTCTTGAGCTGAAACGGGCAGCCCGGCGGTGTCTACCGGCCTGCGGTGCGCGCTGGAAGATCCGGTTCCCTGTCGATCCGCCGCGGACGGGCCGCGGGGCTCGCTGATCCTGCGAGGTGTCCGTCGAGGGCCTTCCGGCATGGGCAGGAAACGCGGTTGCCCCGTCCCTCCGGATCGAAGAAGACGGGGCAACCGTTTGAATTCACGGACCCGGCTTTGCCACAGCCCCGATCACGCCGGCTGGGGCCTGGCCTCCGTCTCGCGGCGGCGGAGCTGCCAGTACCCGATGAGCGCCAGCATGATTGCGGCGATCATGCCCATGAAAATGCGAACGCCCAGCCCGTAGCCCGGATTGAGCACGAGGCCGATGGCCACGACGAGCACGATGATCGCCAGCATGGCCCGCATAACGGCGGGCTTGTAGAGGATGGGGGCGGCGATGGCAATCGAGCTGTAGCACCCGATTACCGTACCGATCAGCATGGCGAACGCGAACGCGTGCACGCCGGGACCGCCCATCGCATAGAGAATCAGAACGACCAGGAACACGGTGAACGCCGTCAGGATCGTGCGCGGAATCGTCTGGTTCACCGCGTCGTTGATCAGCCGCGGCGAAAGTGTGGCGAGCCGCCCGCGGTTTTCGCGGATACGGTCGAAAACGACGATCGTGTCGTTCACCGAGTACCCGACGATCGTCAGAAACGCCGCCACGACCGACAGATCAATCCGAATCTCATTGATGAGCAGGATGCGGCCGAGGAAGGTCTGGGCGACCCAGTGCGTCGCGGTCACCAGCCCGAGAGCCACCGCCACGTCGTGGATCAGGGCGATGATCGCACCGAGCCCGAACTCCATGGTCCCGAACCGGAACCAGAGGTAGGCCACCATCGCCAGCAGCGACAGGACTACGGCGATGACGGCCTGCTGGGCGGCCTGCGCCGCGACCTGTGGGGCGAACGTCGTGACCTTATCGAGCGAGCGTTCGCTCGAAAGGGCCGATTGAGCCAGTTGCAGCTCAGGCCGGGCCAGATCGCGCCGCCAAGCCTCCTCATTGTCGTAGAACGGCAGGCTCTCATCGCTGACGACGATGGCAACCTTCGTGAAGGTTGGCGCCTGCTTGCCTTCCCGTGTCGCGGCCAAGGCGCCTGTCGCGCCCAGTCCGATCACGTCGTTGTCGCGCCAACCGTACCGCTCATAATCCGGCTGAAGCCGCATGTCGCGGAGCCGCTGCCGGATCGCCTCGAGCGTCTGAGGCGGATCGAGTGCGTCGAATACCATCACAAGCCCGCCCTTGTAACGGGCGATGCTCGAGTGCGAGGCGGCGCCGGCGATCGGCCCGATTGCATCGCCGAGTTCGCGGTCGTCCGCCTGAATCGGAAACGCGCCGTCGGGCGCCAGTTGCGGATCCGTAACGAGCTGGAAGCCGATCCCCCGCTCGACCCGGACGGTGAAGTCGTCGTGCTGCGCGAGCGCGGCGAGGATGGCCTCGCCCACAAGCTTCTTGTTCGTTTCCGTGGTGACGATTTCGAACCGTTCCTCCTTCTGTCCGGCCGCAGCACCGGCACCGGCCGTGGTGTACTCCTCGACCGACTGAACGCGTGCCGAGGTGCTCAGATCGTCGGCCGCCCGGCGCGCCTGCCGCGCTGCGAGCAGGATGTTCTCCCGGAACGCCTCCAGCGGGGTGTTGCCGTCCTTCAGGCGAATCACGGCGCCCTTCGCGCCGCCCGGCGCATTGGCGATCCAGTCCTTGGGCACCTTATTCTCCAGAGCCGTCGTAAGCAGGGCCTCCAACTGGGGCTCGGTGAGATCGCTGCTGAGCACCAGAAATGAACCATCCTCCGCCTTCTTCACGTCGGCGGACCTGGCGAGGGCCTCGAGCCGGCCTGCCGCCCAGTTGATCCACCCCGCCGCCTGACTGCGATCCTTCGTGCCGCGAACGATCGACTCGATCTGGGCGTCGGTAATGCGTTTCTCCGCCAGTCTGGGCTCCACCGTAACCTGAACAGCCGTGCCGCCCAGGAATTCGATATCCAGAAGGTTCTTCTTCGGCTGAAGGGCAAAGAGCAACAGCCCGCCCAGGGTCAGCACGCCCGAGATCATCCAGAAATACCGCTGCTTTCCCATCCAGTCCACGTTCGTCGGTTTGAGCAGGTGAAGCATTGGAATCCGGTTGGTCTTGTGCGCACCGGTGGCTATTGCGACCCACCGCATGCCCCAGATCAGACTCAGCAGGACCAGGGCTGTCGCAGCGCCCACCAGCAGGAACTCACCCATGCCCGCCAGACCGGAGTGGTACCAGTCGGCGCGGCCGCGATTCAGCACCCATCCCATCCCGAAAACAAGACCCCCGGCCGCCGCGATGATGGCCGTGCCCACCCAGCATCGCTCGGTCTCCAGCTTGCTCACGCGCGTCTGCACAAGGACGTTGAAGAACTGCCGGGTGACAAACAGCGCGGTGAACATGCTCACGCACAATCCGAGGCCGAGCGTGAGGGCGAAGCCCTTGATCTCCTCGGTACCGACGTAGCCGAGAATCACGGCCGAGATGACCGTGGTCAGGTTCGAGTCGAAGATGACCCAGAACGCGCGGTCGTAGCCGAGCTTGACGGCGGTCTTGAGCGAGACGCCGCGGGCCTGTTCCTCCCGGATGCGCTCGAAGATCAGCACGTTCGCGTCTACGGCCATGCCGAGCGTCAGCACCAGGCCCGCGATCCCCTGGAGCGTGAACGTGCCCTGAATCAGGGCCATGATGCCCAGCGTGATGATCATGTTCAGCATCAGGGCGATGTCGGAAATGACGCCGCCGTACAGGTAGTAGATCGCCATGAAGGCCACTACCGCAATGAGGGCGGTGATGCACGCCTGCATGCCCATTCGGCGGTTCTGTTCGCCAAGGCTCGGACCGATGGTCTGTATGCTGAGGGGCGTGTCCTTGAGCCGCGCGTCGAGCGAGCCGGCCTCCAGCACGTTGCACAGCCGCGTCACTTCATCGAGCGTGAAATCGCCCGTGATCTGGCCGTGCTCGCGGATCGCCGACTGGATGTTCGGCGCCGACATGGCTTCGCCGTCCAGCAGAATGCACAACGGGTGGCCCTTGTTCGCCTCCGTAAGCTTCTCGAAACGAGCGCCGCCTGCCGGATCGAGCGTGAAGCTGACCGACCACCGGCCGCGCTGATCGCGGTCGGGAATCGCCCGCGTAAGCTGCCAGGTGCGGTCGTTCAGCAGGCCCATATCCGGCGTGGCGAACGCCAGCACGTATCGGGTGCCGAGGTAATCCGCCTCGACCGGGTTGCCGGCGGGCTTGAACTCGTCCGGCTTGCCGATCTTGAACCACTGGAAGTTGTCACCCGGACGGCGGCGGGGCCCGTACTTGGCGAGTTGGTCTGTGTACTTCGCGATGGGCTCGCGGTATTGCGGATTGTTCGAAAAGATCATGTCCGGGTTGGCCGGGTCCTTTTCCGCGAGAATCCGGAACTCGAGCACGCCCTGACCGCGGAGCAGGCGCATCAGATCGCTGGGATCCTCCAGGGCACCCTTATTCTTGGCCCATTCGTCGTAGGCCGCCGTCAACTTGTCGATGCGGGCGAAGATGTCCGCGCATTCGCTCCGCAGCTTCTCGATCTTTTCTTTGCCCTCGCGGGGGATTCCGAGCGACTCGGCCAGCCGCGTGACATAATCCCCCTTGAACTGCTCAAGTTTGGCGGCGCGGTCCTTGTCGCCAGCCCCCAGCCCGAGAATGTCGCCCAGGCGATCAAGGTTGATGTTGGTGCTGAGGATACGGTCGAAGCCCGAGTAGTAGGCCTCCCGCGCCTGATCCAGCTCCGCCAGCACGGCCTGGCTTGCCGCCGACGGCTGGCTGGTCGCTGCGGGCCGGCTCGTCGCGAGCGCGGCATCGGCGGCCACAAGCTTGTCCTTGGCCGCCACCAGGTCCGCAAAGAGCGTCTGCCGCCCGGGCACACCCCGGATAAGCTTCTCGATGGCCGCCTCGCGGTCGGGGCCCGTGAGCGCCATTGCCGCTTCGATGTCGCCCCGGTCGACCCGCGTTACCCGCAGCGCCTCGCGGGCCTTCTCATACATCTCGCGACGCTGCGCCAGCTCCTTCGGCGGGCGCGGCATCTGGATCTCCAGCCGATTCTGCCCGATCGGCCGCCACACCAGATTTCGCTGCCCTTGCGGGTCCACGCGCTGCTTGAGGCGGCGCATGACGCGCTCCGCCAGGTCCCGCTTGTCGCCCTCCTGCAGGCCGCTCGTGTCGATTTCGTAGAGCAGACTCGTACCGCCCACGAGGTCGATCCCGCCCTTGAGCTGCTGCGAGGGCGGCCACATCGCCCACACCGAAAGCGTCACGATCAGAACGATCAATCCGATCTTCAGGTACAGATTCTTATCCGTCATAGTCCACCCGGGGCCGTTGATTCCTCAGTCCGTTGGTTTGCCACGTCATGGTCTCGATCGGTTTCTTTTCCGCCGCCGGTCATCGAGCGGAGCCGCGACCCTGAGGGCCCGACAGGCCGGAAAGAAGTCTTCGCCGGGGTGTAACCCGGGTCCGCCGCATTCGGCATTCATCGCGCTGGCTCGAGTGATCGCGGATCGATGCGAAGCGGTCAGGCACAGGGCGGCGCCAGAGCCCGGTCCGCCGTGAAGAACGTCCGCGCCGACCGCATCGCGCGAACAGGCACGAAGGCGACGGATATGGGATGCCGGACAGACCCTGTGCCGTCTCGTTCCAGTGGGAGGCGCGCGGCAGAGCCGGAACCGTGATGCCCGTCTGTGCGGTCACCCCCGTCGGCGTTGCGTCCGGACGACTCGCCCGCGCGAACCTCGGCGATCCTGTGCCAGATATTCCCGAGGTCCGCCGACACGATGAGGGCAGGGTCGGCCGTCCCCGTGCTCTTGTCGGCCTCGCGAAGCGGCGTCTCACCGGCGGCCCTGGTATCCGTCTGTCTGGGCCCGGTCACCGGCATCGCCGGCCGCGCGCTGGGCGGCAGGCTCGTCGCCAACAGCGTCAGCGACGCAAAGCCGAGCAAACGTAATACAGGAACCGTCAGCCGCCACATGCTCCGGACCATTATATCGACCGATGCACCGTTCACCAACAGCTCCCCGCCGGCCTCGCCGTCCGCGGCGGGCAGAAGGTCATAGACTTTCCAGCCGCTGCCGCCGGTCGTACTCCTGCAGGGCGGCGATCAATTCGTCCATCTCGCCCATCATGATCCGATCAAGCGAGTACAGGTCCAGGTTGATGCGGTGATCGGTGCAGCGGTTCTGTGGGAAATTGTACGTCCGAATGCGCTGGCTCCGGTCGCCGGAGCCGATCATGCCCTTCCGCGTCTGGTGGCGTTCGGCCCGCTTCGCCTGCATGTGGTAGTCGTAGACCCGCGACAGAAGAAGTCGCCGCGCCTTGGCACGGTTCTTGTGCTGGCTCTTCTCGTCCCGCATCGATACCGTGATGCCCGTGGGAATGTGCTCCAGGCGGATGGCCGACGAAACCTTGTTGACGTTCTGCCCGCCCGGGCCGCCGGCACGCGAGACATGCTCGATCACGTCCTTGTCCCAGTCGATCCGGATGTCGATCTCCTCCGGCTCGGGCAGGACCGCAACCGTGGCGGCCGAGGTGTGAATCCGTCCCTGCGCCTCCGTCCGGGGCACGCGCTGCACACGGTGCCCGCCGCCCTCGTATCCGAAGCTGCGGTAGACGCCCTCGCCTTTCAGGTTGATGACGACCTCCTTGAATCCGCCGAGGTCCGTGGGAGACATGTCGAGAACCTCGACGCTGAAGCCTTTCCGCTCGGCGTATTTCAGGTACATGTCATAGAGGTTTCGCGCAAACAGGGCGGCCTCTTCCCCGCCGGTGCCCGCGCGGATCTCGAGAATCACCGAACCGATCGCCGCGTCGTCATCCGTCACGAGCAACCCCAGAATCCTGTCGAACAGTTCCGCCGACTTTGTCTCCAGTTCCGCCGCCTCGGCAAGCGCCATCTCGCGCAACTCCGGGTCCGTTTCGGCAGACCCTGCCATCGCCCGGCTCTCGGCCAACTGCTGCTCGAGCCTCCGGTGTTCCAGATACGGCTCCACGATCCGCCGGAGCCGCCCATGCTCCTTCGCCAGAAGCGTGATCCGCGCACTGTCGGCGGCGACCTCCGGCCGGTTCATCTCGACCGTAAGATCCTCGTAGCGGCGGCGAAGTTCCTCGAA